>JBMCMH010000001.1:0-60711 GCA_048614515.1 Alkalispirochaeta sp.
GGAAATGATGACGGTCAATCTCAAGATTTTACCAGAATTTTCACCCATTTCAGATGTCCCTCGTCTCCATGCGTTTCCGGTGAATATATGCAGAAAAAAATGGGTATATACCCATTTTTTTCTGCATATATTCACGTCTGACCACATGAAAACGGGAAGTCACGGAGGGAGGAGGGTGAAGATACTTTCACAATATTAAGAAAACTGTTACATTTTTCCTGGTTCAGGAGGCGCGGCGGTGAAAAACCAGCACGACGAGGGCCGGCGGGACGGTCAGTTCGTCCTGTCTACCCCCACGGAGGTAGAGAACGAGCTCCCCTTTCAGCTCATCGGCGCCGGCTGCGATTTTTACCAGTATCCGATCGAGCGGCCCTTTGGGTTTCCCGTGTTCCAATGGATCCAGACGATTCGCGGGCGGGGCGTTCTGGAAGCCCCCTCCCTGCGAGGTGAGGCAGGACCCAACCAAGGGTTATTGCTGTATCCCGATGAAGAGCACACGTATTACGCCCTGGAAGAGCCGTGGTATGTGCACTGGATCAGTTTTAGTGGGCACCACATTCCCAGCATGTTGCACTATCTGGATATGAACCGTACCGGAATATACGGCATTTCCGATAGCACGATCACCGCGTCCCGCATTCGCAAGGCACTGAGCACGTTACAGAGCGATTATCCCCTCCGCGGAATCGATGGGTCGGCAATTATCTATCAGTTGCTTCTGGATTTTCTCAAGCACATCCAGCATCCCGGGGAAGAGAGTCGAGAAACTGACGTGACACGCCTCAAGCCGGCGCTGGATCTCATTGAGAGTGAGATGCACCGGCCCTTGAGCCTCGAGGACCTGGCGGGTACGGTGGGGGTAACCCCACAATATTTTTGCGACCTCTTCCGCTCCGTGACAAGCCGCAGACCCACCGAGTATGTCAACCAACGCCGGGTGGATCGCGCGAAAGAACTGTTGCTTCGGGAACCTAAGACGCGGGTACATGATATTGGGCGTCGCGTGGGGTTTGAAAGCGACAGCTACTTCTCCACCGTCTTTCGTAAATATGAAGGGATCAGCCCGCGGACCTACCGAGAGACCAACGCCGGCAACGCGCATTACACCGGATAGGTCACATCGGTTTCGTCAGATAGATTCCGGCGGCTCAATCCTCAGCGTCACTGAAAGACGGTTCCAGGCGTTCATCAGCATAATGTGGTGAACAAGCCACATCAGCGTCTCTTCCCCCAACACGGCCACCGCCGAATCCCATAGCTCCTCATCTACCCCGCTCCCCGGGGCTACCGTCACGGTGTGGGCCAGCCGCAACGCGATGGCGGTGGCCCGGTCATAGAGGGAAAGCCAGTCACCGTGTACCACCTCCGCCGCGGGAAGCACCCGGAGCTGCTGCTCCGGCACTCCCTCCGCAAGCGCTTTTTCCCAATGCACGGCGATGCAATGGGCGCATCCGTTGAGCTGCGATATGTACACCGCCGTGAGTTCCCGGATCGTCCCCGGCAGCGCGCTCCTGCGCACCGCCGCGGAGATCGCAAAGAGGTGTTTGGACGGTTCCGGTGTGAGGGCGGCGTAATCCAGGCGCATCGTGACAGCGCGCCTCAGAGTGCTCGCTGCATCACGCGGTTCAGCCGCTCTACAAAGGTGGCGGGATCTTTGAGCTGCTCCCCTTCCACCAACAGTGCCTGATCCAACAGCAGAAACGATGCGTCGGAGAACTGCTCGTCATCCTCCATCGATTTCATCCGTTCCACGATGGGGTGATCCGGGTTGATCTCGAGAATCGGCTGAACATCAGGCAAGTCGCCCTGCCCCATCGCCTTCATCATCTGCGCCATCTTCATGGTGGGGTCGTTTTCGTCCACCACCATACAGGAGGGACTATCGGCGAGGCGTACCGAGGTCACCACGTCTTTCACGCGATCACCCAGCACCGTCTTCATTCGTTCGATTACCGGCTTCAGGGCGTCGTCCTTTTTCTTGTCCTTTTCTTCCTTCAGATCTTCCCCGGCGTCGGATCGATTGACCGCCTTCAGTTCCACATCTTTGTACGTACCGATCGTGGGAATCACCACCTCGTCCACGTCGTCGGACATGATGAGGACCTCGATGTCTTTCTTTTTGTACGCCTCGAGCAAGGGCGAGCGGCGCAACGTCGCTTCGTTGTCACCGGTGATGTAGTAGATCGCCTTTTGGTCGGGAAGCATGCGCTCTTTGTACTTCTCAAGACTCGTCCACCCGTCGGCTTTGGTGCTCTTAAAGCGTACCAGCTCCAACAGCGTGTCACGATTCCCAAAGTCGGAGTACAGGCCCTCCTTCAGCGGGCGGTTGAACTCGTTTATGAACGTTTCCCACTTCTCCGGCTCTTCCAGCGCGATCCGGGAGAACTCGCCCAGAAGTTTTTTCACGGAGCTGTCTTTGATCTTGGCCAGGACACGGTTCTGCTGCAGAATTTCCCGGCTCACGTTCAGCGGAAGATCCTCGGAATCGATCACGCCCCGCACAAACCGAAGATAGGTGGGCATCAACTCTTTCTCATCGTCGGTGATGAACACCCGCTTCACGTAGAGTTTCACGCCCGGTTTGTAGTCTACCTGATACATATCAAAGGGCGCTTTCTTGGGAACGTAGAAGAGCGTGGTATACTCCATCGTCCCCTCCGCCTGGGTGTGCAACGCGATGAGAGGATCTTCCGTGTCATGGCTGATCGTCTTGTAAAACTCGTTGTATTCCTCGTCGGTGATCTCCGATTTGCTCCGCCTCCAGAGCGCGCCGGCACTGTTGATCTGTTCCGAGGTGGGCGTCTTACCTTTCTCTTTCCCCTTGTCGTCGTACTCGGTCTTCTCGTAGTGGAGCCAGATCGGGAAGGCGATATGGTTAGAGTACTTCTTGACGATCTGCTCGATCTGCCAGCGAGAGGCGTACTCCGCCCCCTCTTCACCAAGATGGAGGATCACCGTGGTCCCCTGCGTGTCCCGTTCCGCCTCGGAAATCTCAAAACCGCTCTTTCCGTCGGAGACCCACTTGTAGGCGGTTTCCTCGCCCGCTTTGCGGCTAATCACTTCTACCCGATCCGCCACCATAAAGACCGAGTAGAACCCTACTCCGAACTGGCCGATCAGGTTGCTGTCTTTCTTGGCATCCCCCGTGAGTTGTCCGAGAAACGACTTGGTACCACTCTTGGCAATGGTTCCGAGGTTCTCCATGAGATCTTCGTTGTTCATGCCGATGCCGTTATCGCTAATCGTCAACGTTTTTTCCTCGGCACCTTCGGAAAACTCAATATCGATGCGCGGTTCAAACTGCAACGACTTGAACTGCTCATCAGTGAGCGTCAAATATTTGAGTTTGTCCAAGGCATCGCTGGAATTGGACACCAGCTCCCGCAAGAAAATCTCCTTGTGGGAGTACAGGGAGTGGATAATGAGGTTGAGAAGTTGGTTCACCTCTGTTTGAAATTCGTGTGTAGCCATTCGTACGACTCCTGAAACTGCGTAATGCGTAATAAAGAATGAATATGCCGCGGTGATCACCCCGACTGCGGGCATAATATACCGAGGGACGGGCGATACGGCAAACGGTAGGGCGGTATATAGAATCGTGTTGCAACACGATTCTATATACCGCCAGGCTGTTGCCGCCGGCCGCCCTCAGCCATTCGGTTCTAGGCGTTGGTGAAATCGTAGCGGAGAATTATGCTGTTCCGGTCCATGTCGTACCGGCGGCGCTTTTCCGCCGGCAAGCGGTCGACACCAATGCGGACAAACCCGATACTCTCAAACCAGTCACTCGTACGGGTGGTGAGCACAAACACCGCCGCCAGGCGCTGCTCCCGGGCGCGCTCCATAAGGTAGAGCACGATCCGTCGTCCAATTCCCAACTCCTCATAGCGGGTGTCCACCGCCAAGGCGGCAATTTCCGCCTCCCCGTTGGCATAGGTGTGCAGGGCGCCGCACCCGTGGATCCGCCCATCGGTCTCATGGACCACGTAGTCTTCGGCGTTGGCCGCGATTTCCTCGGGAGAGCGCGTCACCAACACCCCATGTTCCGCCAGCGGCTGCATAAGTTTGTGCACTTTCCCCACATCTTCCATCCGCATGGGGCGGATGCTCTGGTAGACGTTGGCATGCACCATCGTACCGACTCCCAGGTCGCTAAACACCTCAGCTAAGGTGACGCCTTCCTGGTCTCCATTCACGATATGGATACGCGCAACCCCCTCCCCCGCAGCCAAGTATGCTAACCGGAGGAACTCCAGATGGTCTCGCACCCCCTCATGGTAGCCGCTGGGCTGCGCCGGGGAGGCGATCGGCCGGGCCTCACCCTCGGCAACTTCGGTGGGGGGCCGCCCGACGCCGGGGAGACGCTCTTCCGGCGAGATCCCGTTCGACTCGAGCACCCGCCGCGCCTCTTCCACGGTGAGACGGCTAATGCGCCCCTCACTGGTGGACTCGATGTCGGGGGGAAGGGTGAGCGTGTCCGCGCTGAGTCCCATATGGTCGGTGATGAAAAAGAGCTTTTCCGCTTCCAGCGATACCGCGATGCGGAACGCCAGTTCTCGGGAAGAGATGTTGTAGGGCTTGCCGGTGGCACTCCATCCGATGCACGGGAAAATGGGAATGAGGTCTTGTCGAAGCGTAGTGCGCAACAGATCCAGCTGCACCCGCTCCACGACACCGGCCTGCTCATAATCCACGCCGTCCACCACGCCGATCCCCCGAGCACGCACCCAGTTACCCACTACCGCATTGGTGTTGTGCGCGCTGAGCAGCGTCATGAAGCGATTGGTAACATCAAACGCCGCCATCTTGATGAAAGGAATCGCATCGGCACCGGCAATCCGAACGCCGTTCTCACGACGCCAATCGACGTGGTACAGGCGAAGCACCTCGTCAATTCTCTGCCGTGCGCCCGGGACGAGGACGATGCGAATGCCAGCCTGGTGCAGGAGTACGATGTCCTGCACCAGAGCAGTGACCCGGGTATCATCGACGGCGGCGTGGTCCACATGGATAACAAACGTCTTCCCCCGAAATCGGTGCGCGTATGAGAACACCTGACGGATGAGATCAACCTGATCGATAATTTGTGCGCTCTTCACAAACGGTAGCCTACCAGAAACTGAGTGATCGCTCGACTCCCCAGCGCATTAGTAGCGGCCACCGATTCCCAATCCCACACCGATCCACGAGAAGAGTTGCTCATCTTCCCAAATACCAAACCATGACGAGTGCAGCGAAAGTCGCAGATTCCGCCATATGCCGAAGCCAAACTCCATTACACCTTCAAAGGCGGGGGAGAGCCCGTCACTCACCAGGACTTCGTCACTGCCATCAGGGGTGGGAACGCGCGTGTCGGCGCGAGTGAGCGCCATACCGCCGGCGCCGCGAACGATAAAGTCTACGCCCGACACCGGTCCCACGCTCAATCCCAGAACCCCCATAGCAGGGGTGACGTTGAACTCATAGCTCACATCCTCAAAATCGACGTCGTTCCCGGTGGTATATACGTGTCCGGCAGATCCGCCCAGCACCAATCCGGAGATGAGCACGTCATTAAAGAGCGCCGAGGCGATCACGGCGGCGCCGAACTCGGTGTCCAGAACGTCAAACCCATCAAGGGGGATCAGATAACTGCCACGAATATCAAACAGAGCACTCCAGCGCTCATTGGGATCGGTAAGCCGCAGAAACCCGGGAATCGGGGGCGGCGTTCGGGCAAGGGAAAACCTGAGTTCCAGGTAGTCGTCTGCGTCAAGCCGCACGTCCCGGCGGCCAACCACCTGCTCGAATCCGTCGTCCCGCCGGCGCACCTCAAACTCATACGCTCCACGCGGCAGCTCGATCTCATCGATATTAGCACCGAGGAGTGCTCCATCGACATACACGTAATACGAAGCGGCGTATCCGTCATTGGAGAACCGAACGCGCCCAAACCCCGGAAAGAGTCCCGCGATTTCCTCTGCCACCGTCTGCGCGACGTCCTCGACCACGGAAAAACGGTCTCGATCGAGGGGAAGGTCAAATACCTCGGAGGACGTAAACTCGCTTCCATCCCAGACGTCGGTCTCGACACCGAGACGGCCGTCTCGCCGCGGCGCCACGGAAACGAACGCCGTGGGACGCCCGCCGGGCTCAGGCAGCTCGGCAGCGTTGGTCCGAGACAATCGATATCGGCGCTGACTCCGAAAGGTGCCTTCCACCGCAGAAAACAGAAGCGCCGTCGCCCGTTGCTCGGACTCAGACAGTGACTCCATCTCGGCAACAAACACCAGATCCACCGCCGGTTGCAGCTCAGCACCACCATCACTGGTCTGGGCCCCAACCAGCGCTACGCTGGACGTACCTGCCAACAGGAAAAATAGAACAACGAGGCGAACACTGCCGTTTCCAACAAGCCGGTTGTCAGGACGCACCATCGGTCTAAATGTAACACAACCGGCTTTGGTTTGCATCGCTTACGTGATCTTCTTTACACTGTGAATAGAATGAAGATCTCTCGGTGGTTTTGGGTAGTTTTGGGACTCATGCTGCTGGCCTCGGCCACGCTCCTCACCGTCGGGCTGCGCCGGGTGGGGCAGAGCGTCGATCAGCGCCGTCTGCAGGCCGCGCAGGAACGGGTGCAACACGTCCAGACGCTGGTGACAACCCGGTACCGATATCGGGACGTGGTGTTTTTTGATCGCCGCACGCACGTCTTGGGCATTCCCGCCGGACAGCAGGAGGTGTTGTTCTCCATACAAATGGAGGTAGCCGCCGGGGTAGATCTTTCCCAGGGCTTTGATCTCACCCTTGACCGAGACGACCGCCGGAGCGTGTTTGTAACGCTCCCCGCTCCGGAAGTGTTGCGGGTAGTCACCGATGAGGAGTCAATTCAGCAATACGTGATCTTGGAACGATTCGGACGGCTCAACTGGCTCGATGTCTCCACGGAAATACAAGCAGCCAAGGAGCGCAATCGTGATGATGCGATCGAGCGGGGCATCCTGGGTCGCGCCGAGATGCACACCCGCACTGTGATCGGGAATCTGCTGCGCACCGTGGGATATGAATCGGTGGAGATCCGGTTTCGTCCGGTAACTGACGGGGTGCGCGGATGAGACGTACGCTCCCCACCGTCCTCACGCTGGCTATCGCGATCGCAGCTGGTGCGCTCTATTTTGGTGGAGCGCGCCTAGCGGAACGCATCTATCGCGTGTCGGCTTCATCCGGATCGGAGTCGCTCTTCCTCGGCACTCACGATATGGCGGAGTTGGAAACGGTCGCCGTGGTGCATAAGGCGGTATTTCCGCACGACTATTTTCTCGAGGACACAAACTTCTACGTCCTCCTCGATCGCGTTCGTCGCGCCGATGCACCGGCCCACGAGGCGCTGTCGCCACGGGAGTTGGACCATTTTGACGCGGTGAATCTCGCTCAGAGTCTGGGCTTGGCTACCGCTCCCGGGCAACCCGGTTTTGTTGTTGTTACTACCACGCTTCGCTATGGATATGATCTGTCACAATTGGAAGCGCACCTCCGTTCCGCGCTTGACCATGCAGAAGGTGAGGACCGGCAAGCGGTGACGATCGCGATCCCTCCCGCGCGGCTCCTTTCCCAGGAGACGGAAGATCTCTCCCGGGAGTCCTATCCCTATAGCCCTGTCTTTTTGGACGCCGACGGATGGCAGGCGGTTGCAACCTTCGTCTCCGAGCGCCTTCGCCGGACCGATCCGGATCAGCAGATCATCGCTCAGGCAACCTCCACGGGAATAGAACTGGTGGAGGCGCTTACGGCTCGTCGGGTTCGTTTGATTGCACCTCAGGAGGACTAACCCGTTGCGGTTGCCTCAATCGATACAATTAATTATCATAATATAGAGGAATATGAATATGACGAGCGCGCGATCGATAGCAGACACGATAGAACACTCGCCCCACCCCGTGGTGGTGGAATTCTGGGCACCCTGGTGTGGTCCCTGCCGACAGATGGAACCGATCATCACGGACGTGAGCTCCGCCTATGAAGACCGGGTGTCCACGATTCGGGTGAACGCCGATGAGCATCCTGACCTGGCCCGGGATTATCGGATTATGTCAATCCCGACGATGGTGGTCTTTGACAATGGGACTGAACGGGCGCGGCGAGCGGGAGCTCAGAACCGAGGTGATCTTGAGGAGCTCTATCGGGCTGCCGCCGCCGGTGAAACCATCGCCGGTATGAGTCAGCGGGCTCGCTTCTTTCGAATCGCTATTGCCGCTGCGCTGGCGGTCATGGCGCAGGAAATGACAATTCAATGGCCCTACTACCTGGCGGCGGGGGCGGTGTTTTTCTCCGCAATCCATGATCGATGCCCGGTTTGGCATGCGATTCGACGAGTATTCGCGAAGAATCCGGCGTAGGACTTGCCATTCCGAAATCGCTGTGTTATTTTATATATAGGATTTTTAATATCACTGGAGTGTAACAATGACAGAACATCTCACAAAAGATACCTTTCTAAGCAAAGTTTTCAACTATGAAGAGAACAAAGAGTGGAAATACGAGGGCGACAAGCCCGCAATTATCGATTTCTACGCCGACTGGTGCGGTCCGTGCAAAATGGTCGCTCCCGTTCTGGAGGAGCTCTCCGAGGAATACAGCGACAAGCTCAACATCTACAAGATCGATACCGACGCTGAGCAAGAGCTTGCATCAGTCTTCGGCATTCAGAGTATTCCATCTATGCTCTTTATTCCCGTTGACGAGAAGCCCCAGATGGCGGTGGGCGCGCTGCCCAAGGACAGTATCAAGCAAGCGATGAAAGATGTCCTCTCAGTTGAGTAAGGATCCCCCCACATCGCCTGCCGGCCGTCTCGATTACTCGGGGCGGCTTTTTTTGGTCCGTTTCACGGGAGATGGTTCCTCTCGCGGGAGAGGCGTGCTCTGCCACCGATCCCGCGCGTCCCTCCAGAATAAGAGATCGATTCCAAAGACCGAGGTCGGTTAACTTTGATTGGCCCGGGTGCGCCGGAACCGCACGGATGCGATATAGCTCCGCCCCACCGCTTCAATTACAAATGAGCCGAACGTGGTTTCCAGGACTTCATCCTTTTCTGGAATACGCCCCATGGTGCGAATGATGTATCCGGCGATCGTCTGTGCATCATCATCAGTGGGAAACTGCACGTCCAAGTGGTCGTTTATCACGTGAATTGGGGCGTCGCCGGCCATGATGTACTCATCAGGCCCTACCTTAAAGAGCGGCTGAGCTTCTTCGATCTCGCCTTCATCGTAGAGTTCACCGACGAACTCCTCCACCAGATCTTCCACGGTGACGATGCCAGCCACACCGCCGTACTCGTCGAGGACGATCGCCATGTTGAGACGCTCCCTCCGTAACCGGGAGAGCACCGTATGAAAGCTCTTTGACTCCGGCACAAACACCGGTGGTACTACGATCTTACTGATCGGCATATCGCTGTTCCCGTCGGCCACCGCTTTGGCTACATCCTTGACCAACAAAATGCCCACAATGCGTTCCGGTTCCCCATCGTATACCGGAATACGAGAGAATCCCGACTCCAGGATCGCCGGAAACACCTCCTGGACGGTGCTTCGTTTTTCCAGGCTAAATACCTTGGTGCGGTGCGTCATAATCGCCCCCACCCGAACGTCACGAGACCGAAACACGTTCTTCAGAACAGATGCATTCAGTTGATTAAAGAGGCCCTCTCGGCCGGCATACCGCACCAAATGCTGAAGCCCCTCAATCGTCACGCGCGGACGTTTGGTACTCCCGGTCAGCCGAGTGAGGGCGTTGCTAATGGTTCGAATGAGCCAGATAAACGGTGAAAAGACGAGAGAAAAGATCTGAAGAAACCGCGACAACCCCAGGGTGACGCGCTCGTTGTGCATGATTCCAATCTGTTTCGGGGTCACTTCACCGAAGATCAGCACCAGTACCGTCAGAACGAGCGTCGACGCGGTCAGCCACGTCTCTCCGAACATCCGAATGGTAAACGCGGAAACCAGGGCAGATGACGCCAGGTTGGCCAGATTATTGCCGATCGTAATGGAGGTCAGCACCACATCCAACCGATCGTAGAGGTCCGCCACGTGCCGACCTCGAGCGCCATGTTCCATCTTCATCCGCTCAATCTGATCCACGGTGAGGGAAGTAAACGCCACCTCGGTACCGGAAAACGCCCCGGAGATGAGAAGAAGTACAAAGACAACTGATATTTCGATCACGCGTCCATCATCTCACGATCGTTACATCAAGGCAATTCAACACTTCGGAGGGAAAAATCAGTTGATTAATCGTTTGCATATTGCATTTCATACGCGAAGGTGGTATTTTCTCGGGTATCGGAGCAGAACATGATACCGCTCGCATAGTTCCGATAATGTCATCTTTGGTCTTTTGGTTTTTGGACCCTCTCAGGTTTTACCTCCTTTCCTGAGAGGGTCTTTTTGTGTCCGGGGTCGTACCCGACCGCACAGCAATCGGAGAACAACTGTCCCTCACTCCCCCGGGGGAAACGCGAAGTTAATACCTGTGGATAAACGGGTGCCGGTATTTATCCAGTCGCTGCCGCCAATCAAGAGATCCTGCTGCGCTTCTACAAACCAGCTCATGATCGGATGCACATCCACCCGCAACGCCGTCTTCACGTAGGGCCCCATGAGAAATCGGAACTCCGTCTCGGTATCAGGATTGAAGTTGAACACCGGAGACAGGCCCGTACCGAAGAGAAATGTCACTCGTTCCTGCGGAAAGGTGAAGTTGAGCCCCACATTTGCCGGAATCAAGAAGCTGGGCACCGTATCGCCGTCGGCATTTTCGTCGGTGGTAATACCAAACGCTCCTCCGAGGTTGAGTTCCAGCCCGTCCTGCAGCTCATACAGATAGGTAGCGGACAGGGCGGTGAGATAGGTGGTGTCGTACCGATAGAAATTGGTGCCGATACCGGCCGAGAAAGAACTGTCGGCGACTGCGGTGGCGGTGATCGCCGTTGCCGCCCATAAAACAAGAAATGCCTTGCGCATCAACGTCTCCTTAGTCAAAAACTCCGTATACCCGGTGACCGCACTGGGGGCATGCTCCGTGGTCGGTGTAGTCCCGCACCGGCGGTCGATGCTCAATGCAGACGGTACCACATTCAGGGCAGTTCGTCCGGTGATATTCTGATTGTCGGCTGTTTCCCGCGAAGATAAACGGCGGCCCCTCCCGTTCAGCAAGGTGGTCCAGAACGTCCCGAAGGTCTTGCTCCGTGGTGGCCGGTTCATCCGCCATTTTAAAGGCAGGAAAGAACCGACTCAGATGCCATACCTGCACACCCGCTTCCACGAGTTCCGTCCTCAACATATCTATCGTCTCTCGACTATGGCGAGAGCTCATGAGCATCGTGGTCACTTCCAGGTGGCGTTCCGGGGCAATCCGGCGAATCGCCTCCAGCACCGGTTGACTCCGCCCCTTACAGAGTCGCCGGTAAAACTGATCGTCACCTTTGAGGTCGATATTGAAGGCATCCACCACCGGGATCAGGCGGTCCATCGCCTCCTCGGTGAAGAACCCGTTGGTTACCATGACCACGCGCCCGCCCTCGGCCCGAATGAGAGGAGCCGAATCCAGAATGAAGTCCTGCCACACCGTGGGTTCACTGTAGGTATAGGCGATAGAGGGAGTCCCGGATCGCTTCCACTGCCGATACACCTCTTCCGCAGTCCAGTGCGTCTGGGGCTGGGGAAAGTGTTCGGGAAACGCGATGGAGGCGTTCTGACAAAAATCGCAGCGAAAGTTACACCCCGCCAGTGCCACCGAAAACACCTGAGACCCCGGAAGGAAGTGGTACAGCGGCTTTTTCTCGATCGGATCAATTCCGGCTGACTGGATATCACCATAAACCGTGGTCCGCAGCCGGCCATGGTCGTTGGTTCGGACCCCGCAGATGCCCGTTTCCCCCGGGGCGATGGAGCAGCGGTGGGCGCAGAAGTCGCAGGTCACCGTTAATTCAGCAGACGGACCAGGGGCCGACGCCACATCTCGATCAGTCATTGGTTCAGTCATTATCAACACATTCCTCCTCGGTGTAATGCACCGTCTGGAATACTTCGAACCGCGCGGTGTCACTGCGCCACGCGTCGGATGACAACCCTGCTTTCCGTGCCAGCCGAGCAAGCGTCTCCGGGAGATCCCATCCGTGCTCCACAGGTACCTCCGGCAGAAAGAGGGCGCGTTTTCCTGCTACGGATAGAATAATTCCGTCGGTTCCGAGACGGATGTCCCGAGTCTCACCAACCTCTTGAGGAACGGTGAGGATCGAATGCTCTATGACGCAGAGCTGCAGCTCTTCATCAGTGACCGGCGGGAACCGCGGATCTTGCAACGCCGCCTCCAGCGTAACGCGCCGCAACGTAGACCGCAGCGGTTCCGAGGTGCGCATCGTACCGATACACCCGCGAAGCTCTCCATGTTTTCGAAGTGTTACAAACAGCCCCGGAGTGTCGTCGAGAATCGGGTCTTCCAGCGTCAGTCGCGGCTCCTCCGCGTGGCGGTACCGCGACCCCAGCCGCCACCCCAACAGGGAGCGAGAGTATCCGAGTAACGCGCAGCGCTCAGCACGAGAGAGGTTCCAGTTAGTCATCGTATGCCTCCGGTAATCTCCGCGGTGAGGTAACAGACGAACTCCTGCGCCGTCTCATCGTCCCCCGCAGAGGAATAATAGTCGAGAATCGTCGAGTCCTTCCGGACTACCGCGCCGGCCGCCTCCTGCTCGTTCATCGCGGCGGTAGCCAGTCCCAGGGCGTAGCGGCCACACACCGTGCTGTCCTGCGCCAAGTGCTCCCAGTACGCCTCGAGATCACCGGCCAGTGCGGGCCTCACCATGGTGGTATCTTCCTCGTGAAGGCGCGCTCGTAGCTCGCCCCAGGAGCGCGCGCCGTACGGCTCCCACCGAAAGGATCGCCCGTAGTGGGTGGCATCGGAGCTCACCAGCCACAGCACGCGGCGGTCTCCTATCCGATCCAGCACACGCCGAGCAACGCCTCGCGCGCGCTCCGGGGAGGTGAGGCCTCCCACCAGCACCGCCGCCACGGGAATATCTGCCCCGAGGTAGCGGGCGATGCCCGGAAGCAACAGCTCCACCGCGTGCTCCCGAGCCACCGTGGGCGGATCCTCCTGATCACCGAGTCCCGTGGCCCCCGCGACCGCTACAGCCCCGGGAAGCTCTCCGTAGGGCGTGGCGTGCGCCGAGAACGCCGCGCCCACGGTGGTATCCGGCGGAATGGGCACGTAGTGCGAGGGCGCCACCACCACCACCAGGTCCACCTCCGCGCGCAGGCGCTCGCGATGGTGGGCGGCGCGCTCCCAGAACGCTCCTTGCCCGCGGGCGGTGTACATCAACGCGGCGTGGGGGAGCATCCCCAGGAGCGGAGGCGCGGTGGTAACCGCCTGCGGTCGATCTAATGGTTGGGATTGAAAGAGGGTGTCGATCGCCGGGGCGTGGGTTGGATACCATCGGCCGACGAATTGCATGTGATTTATCATTGGTCCACCTCCTTTTCGAGGTCTCCCTCTATTGTAGGCGCGATTGACGGTGCTGTGAACCATTGGGTACCATGCCGGGCATGAAGAAATATCCATTCCGCGAGATTGAGCCCAAGTGGCAGCGGTACTGGGACGAGAACAAGACGTTCCGGGCGACGGAAGATCCCTCAATTCCCTCGGAGAAACGGCGTTACGTCCTTGATATGTTTCCCTACCCCTCCGCGGCGGGCCTCCATGTGGGACACCCCGAGGGGTACACCGCTACCGACATCTACTGTCGCTATCTCCGTATGAATGGATACAACGTGCTGCATCCCATGGGGTTTGACAGCTTTGGATTGCCAGCTGAGAACTACGCCGTCCAGACCGGCACCCATCCCAAGGCTACCACTGAGGCAAATATTGACCGGTTCCGGGAACAGATCAAGAGCCTCGGATTCTCATATGACTGGGACCGGGAGGTGAGCACCCACCGCGCGGACTACTACAAATGGACGCAGTGGATCTTCCTGAAGCTCTGGGAGCAGGGTCTGGCGTACGTGGCGGAGATACCGATGTGGTACTGCGAGGCGCTGGGGACGGTCCTGGCAAACGAAGAGGTGCTGGCTACCCCGGAGGGGCCCCGGAGTGAGCGCGGTAACCATCCGGTGGAGCGCCGTCCCCTGCGGCAGTGGATGCTCAGGATCACCGAGTACGCCGACCGCCTCCTGGAGGGGCTCGAGACGCTGGACTGGCCGGAATCGATCAAAGCGATGCAGCGCAACTGGATCGGCCGCTCCGAGGGAGCCAACGTGATCTTCCCCCTGGCGGAGGATGCGGCGGAACGGGCCGCAGCGGCGGGTCTTGGTGATGATGAGCGGCACATCGAGGTGTACACCACCCGACCGGATACGCTCTTCGGCGCCACATACATGGTAATGGCCCCGGAGCACGGTATGGTACCGGCGCTCACCACCGGGGAACAGTCTCAGGCGGTGCAGGAGTACGTGAATACCACCAAGCTCAAGAGTGATCTGGAACGGACGGAGCTCTCAAAAGAGAAGACCGGCGTCTTCACCGGCTCTTACGCGATCAATCCGGTCAACGGCGCCCGTATCCCGATCTGGATCAGTGACTACATTCTGGCGAGCTACGGCACCGGTGCGATTATGGCGGTGCCGGGCCACGACGAGCGTGACTGGGAGTTTGCCACCACCTTTGATCTGCCCATCGTAAAAGTGGTGGCGCGCCCGGAGGAGACCGACCCCACCGCCCCGCTCACCGAAGCGGTAGCGGAGTACGGCGTGGCGGTGAACAGCGGCCAGTTTGACGGCAAGCCTACGGAACAGGTAAAGACGGAGATCATTGCGTGGCTCGAGGAACACGGCCACGGCACCAAGGCGATTAACTACAAGCTGCGGGACTGGATATTTAGCCGACAGCGCTACTGGGGCGAGCCGATTCCCCTGGTGGAGTGCGACGGCACGTACTACCCGGTTCCGGAGGACCAGCTCCCGGTGACGCTCCCGGAGGTGGAAAGCTACAAGCCCACCGGTACCGGTGAGAGTCCCCTGGCGGCGGTCCCGGAGTGGGTGGAATGCGAGTGTCCCGACGGAAGCGGCCGGATGGGCCGCCGCGAGACTAATACGATGCCGCAGTGGGCGGGAAGCTGCTGGTACTATCTGCGCTATCTGGACCCCAAGAATGATCGGGCGTTTGCCGACCGGGAAAAGATCGAATACTGGATGCCGGTGGATCTGTATGTGGGCGGCGCGGAGCACGCGGTGCTCCACCTGCTCTACGCGCGCTTCTGGCATAAGGTGCTCTACGACATCGGTGTGGTAAACACGGATGAGCCGTTTCTGCGCCTGGTAAACCAAGGCATGATCCTGGGCGAGAACGGAGTCAAGATGTCCAAGAGCCTGGGCAACGTCATTAACCCCGACGATATCGTCTCGGAGTTTGGCGCGGACTCCATGCGCGTCTACGAGATGTTTATGGGGCCGTTGCAGCAGGAGAAGCCGTGGTCCACCCAGGGGCTGGTGGGGGTTCACCGCTTTCTGGATCGGGTGTGGCGGCTCACGGAGCGCACCGTCACCGCCGAGGCGCCCGACGAGGCGCTGCAGCGCATCCTCCACAAGACGATCAAAAAGGTGGGACAGGATACCAACAAGCTGGCGTTTAATACCGCCATCAGTCAGATGATGATCCTGGTAAACGAGATCTACAAGCGTGACACCTTGGCGCAAGAGGTCTGGGAGGCGTTGATCCGGATGCTGGCGCCCTACGCCCCCCACCTGGCGGAGGAACTTTGGGAGATGCAGGGCAAGCAGGCACCGGTGTCCTTGGCCTCCTGGCCGGACTTTCGGGAAGAGCTCACTAAAGACGAGGAGACGGAGATCGTCCTCCAGGTGAACGGTAAAATCCGCTCCCGCATGACCGTAGCCGCCGGAACCGACCTCGACACGTTGCAGGCCGCGGCGCTGCTGGACGAGCGGATCGCTGAGTTGACCGCGGGCAAAGAGGTCGTCAAAGTGATCGCAGTGCCGGACAAGCTCGTCAATGTAGTGGTGAAATAAACCAAAAGGCGTGGCCGTCGCGGTCACGCCCGACGGTGAGGCGTCGGGCGGACGACCATTGCCATAGATGCCGCACCTCCCCCTCCGCCACCGGAATAACCCAGTAACAGCGGTCGTCCGCCCATACCCCTTCGATCGTCTCCTCGGTGGTATCGTGGCTGATCCACACATCGTCTCCGGGGGCGGGCAGAGAAACCTCGCACTCCGGTCGCCGGCGGCGGCGAATCCCATAGCGCGTGATCTCACCGGTTCCGAGAGCCGCCACCAGTTTTTCGTAATCCAGAGATTCCGGCTGATCGCCACATTCCTCTACCACCGTCTGTTCGAGCCGCGCCAGATTGATCAACGCGGGATCGAGCCCGCGCCGCGCCACCTGGAGCACCACCCCGGCCGTCCGGCCGAAGTCCGCCTCTGGAGCGACGCGAGAATCCGACGGCGTACCCCACCCGCCTAACGGCGCGAGCGCGCCGCCTCCCTGGGGGTGGGCGGTGGCGTGGACAACCACCACCTCCGCTCCCTGCCGGGAAAGGGGCAGCGTGACGGAGGTATCCACGGTTGCCGCCTGTTCCGGGAGCGTCCGTGACTGGACTGCCGCCCCGTCCCACCACGCGAGGTGCCATGTCACTCGCGCCGGGTGGTACGACTCAGGAAGGGGGGAAATCGTCACCGTGATCCGCGCGACCCGATCCGAAATCGTCGACGGATGGGTGCAGGCGGCCCATATACACACAGACGCTGCGAATACGATCATCCGCAGTACACCGGTACCAATGCGCTCCATATGTACTATGTACTGCGCCGGGGAACACGTTGCTTGTCGGAGGGAGGCCCTTACCGTATCATGGGGCCATGGCCGGGTATGCAGACTTTGAGGGAGAACTTGAAACGCGCCTGGAAGCACGGCGTACTGAGATCCAAGAACACGACCTGGATACGTTGAAGCAGCAGTTTCGACAGATGCAGTCCAGCTTTCAAGCGCTTCACAATCTCCTCAAGAAAAAGGGACTCGTGAAAGAAGATCCGTACAACTACGAGGAACGTATTTCGGAGTTGGATGTACCTTCCGATGCACCGTACCTAGACAGTGAGCGCGATACACAGCTGAGTATCCGGTTGGGGAAATACGAGCGGCGACTCTCGTTTCTCACCGACTACTTCGATTGCTCCCTGGAGAACCTCTCCCTACAACGAATCAAACAAGTAGTAAAATTCTTGCGATACATCAACTGGTCCAATGTCTCAGACACTGCCACACAGCCCACCACGCGCGGCTTGGGGGAGCAGGTGGTCAAGGTGAAACGTGGCAGTGATTCCTTGTCGGCCAGCATCGTCACAGACGCCCAAGACCAGTTGAGCCGCGCCTCGCGGCAGTCGCTGGCGATCTTGAAGCGCATTACTCATGTGCAACGAGAGCAATACAAGCTCGACGTCCGTCGTTCCGTGTTCACCGATTCCAAGGTTCCTGATTCGCCTCCGGAAGCGCAACGGGAACAGGCATTGCAGCTGGTGAAGTCGTTGTTTCCGAAGCATATGCCGGGCCGGCCGTTTGCCAGGGACCTCGTGCTCGAGATTTTTGCCGAGAACAGTCCCGACGGAGGTGAAGCTATTCGCCGCACCTTGCTCGATGAGTTAGCCACATCCACCGTTCCCGCGGAGACTAAGAAGCCCCAGGATGATCTCAAGCAGATGCTTCTGGAGTCGGCACGAACCTTGGCCGCCGCAAGCCGCCCATTGGAAGAGGCGGGGAGGAAGCTCGCGGACAACGTATTGGTATTGGAGAGTCGCAAGCTCACGGTGGGGGAGATGCTCAGACAGATCTGGAATCGGATGCGCGGCAAAGACTCGAATGAACGGATCTTCACGATTGACTATGTGGACAAGACCACCGGCGGCCACAAATCAGAAGATATCAATTTTGACGCGTTCCTCGAGGCGCTACGCCGGCGGTCCCGGGTTTACAGTGGTCTCATGGCGCGCTCCGGGCCGGCCTGGACGAAGCTTCAGAACTCGGATGAGGATGCGTTACTCCAGTTTGTCACGAAGGACGCGCAAGAGTTATCGGAGGTGGTCCGGCGATTGGAAGGACTGGAAACGTTCTTCAAAACCGAGGTTGGCCGTGATCAACGCTCGCAACTCCGATCGGTGAACGCGGAAACGGTAGCTATCAATGATCATTTGAGTCGTGGTCGCCGGAAAGCGCGGCAGTACGTGGCCAAGACGGAGGAGCGAGAACAGCTACGGAAATTGGGTATCACTGAGGCCTGACACCCGATGGCCCGCGCCGGAATGAGCGCGCGGATGCTAAGACCGATCAAACCCGCGAGAACTCCGAAACATTCCCAGGAGCGATACGTCCCGGGCGGCGTGCTCCAACTCTGAGTAGGCTACCTGGAAGTCATCGCGATTGTCGGGAAGCTGGACGTCTACGTAGAACATGTACCGCCACGGCTCTCCGAGAATCGGGCGAGACTCAAGCTTCTTGAGGTTGATCTGACGGTCCGCCAGTACTCGCATACACTCATACAAGGCGCCCGGCGTGTCCGGCGTTGAAAACACCAAGGTTGCCATGTCGGGATCGCGCGCTTCCGCCTGCTCTTCCCGGGTGAGAATAGCGAAACGGGTGTAGTTTCGGGCATTGGTCTCGATGCTTTCTCTGAGGACCTTCATGCCGTAGTAGTCGGCGGTTCTGGCATGAGCGATCGCGGCGATGCTATCATCATTGCTGTCCCTCACCTGAGCCACGGCGCCGGCGGTATCGTAGAACGGAACCACGTTCCACTCCGGATGGCGATTGAGAAAATCACGGCATTGCTCTATACCGGGCGTCTGCGACATCACCGTCTTTACCGTATCCAAAGTGGCGTTCTGCGTTCCGATGAGACTATGCTGGATCCGGATATGCGTCTCCCCCACAATGCGAACGTCCGGGTATTGCAGCAGGAGGTCATAATTTTCGTGAATGGATCCCATCAGGGAATTCTCCAGCGGCACCACTCCAAAGGCGACTTCGTTCTTCAGGACTGCTTCAAAGACATCGCGGAAATGTTCGGTGCTGATGGGCTCAACCTCCCGGCCTACCTGATCAAAGTACCGTAAGAGCGCGATCTCGCTGTACGCGCCCCGGGCACCCTGAAACGCCACTCGTAGATCCGGTGAGGAAGTTCCGGCCACCGGAACTCCCGCCTTGGGGCCTCGTCCCGACGTAATTCGCGCCCGCTGAGGAAGCCGCGCTACTTCCCGCCCCACCACGGGAGACAGGGCCTCCATGTCGCGCATGAGCTTCTCAAACTGTTCGGGGTAGAGGCTTTGGGGGCCGTCTGAGAGCGCCTGATCAGGATCGGGGTGAACCTCTACGATCAAGCCGTCCGCTCCGGCGGCGATTGCCGCCAATCCCACCGGCTGCACTTTCTCCCGAATTCCGGTTGCGTGGCTGGGATCAACAATCACCGGCAAGTGACTCAGCTTCTTGACCACTGGAATCGAGGAAATATCCAGACTGTTGCGGGTATACGTCTCAAAGGTGCGAATGCCGCGCTCGCAGAGAATTACATCCTCAGCGCCGTGGGCAAGCAAGTACTCCGCCGCCATCAGCCACTCCTCGATCGTGGCAGAGAGCCCGCGCTTCAACATAACCGGCATGGACTCGGCCCCAACCATCTTCAACAGCTCGAAGTTCTGCATGTTGCGCGCACCAATCTGGAATACGTCCACATATTCCCGCATCCGGTCCACCTGAAGCGGCGAGACGATCTCCGAGATTACCGGCATGCCGTAACGCTCCCCGGCTTCTTTCAAATATCCAAGCCCTTCTTCCCCAAGGCCCTGGAACGAATACGGCGACGTTCGCGGCTTGTAGGCTCCACCCCGGAGCATAACACCCCCGGATGACGCCACGATTTCCGCAGTTTCCATGATTTGATCACGGCTCTCAATGGCACAGGGACCGGCAATCATTACCAGGCGATTCCCGCCGACTTTGACCTGCCCCACGGAAAAAACAGAGTCTTCATGTTTAAATTCTCGGGACGCGAGCTTGTACGGTTTGGAGATCGGCACGACCTTGGCGACACCGGGGCGCATCTCCACTTCACGGAGATCGATCTGACTACTGCCCACCGCCCCGAAGATCGTCTCCGACTCCCCGGCAACTTCCCGTACCTTGAACCCGCGCAGCTCCAGAAATTCTCGAAGTGCATGCTTATCCTGGTCCCGAATCCCGTGTTCTAATACCACAACCATAGGGCGTTACTCTATCATCAGGTACTGTGCGAGGGGAACTCTCTCATCATATGCGCCCGGAAGCGGCGTTCGATCGTAGATCGGAACTCTCGGATGCGTTCTACGTATATCAGGGTGGACTGAGGCGTCCGACCGGCGCGCACCCGAGTGAGCCCGGCGTTATAGCAGGCTACCGCCTCCATGTCGGAATCGGTATGTTGCATGCACCACGTGAGATACTGGGTACCGTGGCGGGCGTTGACGTCGGGATGGAAGAAGTCTTCCTCCGAGAGATCACGAAACGTGAGGGAATTCAGTTGGAAGAGTCCCCGGTCCACGGACGTGGCGTTCTGGTTTACCGCTACCGGGGAATAGCGGCTTTCTACCCACGTAAGGGCAAACACCAGCGATAGGGACAGGTTTTCTCGATTGGCATAGTACAGGATCGGGAGCGCAATTTCTTCAGACCCCGTGAGCCCCACAAAGAAATCGACGACCGCTTGGTGGGTCACGTCTTCTCGGTACAACGCAAGCATGGGGTCCTCGCCGTCGAGGAGGTTTCGTACGTTGGCATAGTCTGCAGGGCTGAGCGGTCCACCGGAGCCGGTATCCCAGGAAAAATTGAACTGCCGCAGCCCGGTCTCGTCTGAAAAAGATCCCTCACCGGCGGTAGTACTGCATCCGAGTACTGCCGCAATCCCGGCGAGGAGAAGAAATCTGTTTGTCATGGTTCGTCGTGCCTCTCGCGCGTCCGCGTATGGGTCTTCACAACCACCGCGTGCCCATTTACGTTAGCAATGACGCATACGTCGTCTCTTGCTCGTAATTCATGAACGAAACGAGTAACACCCTCACAACCGAAAAAGCCGTAGTCGTCAAATACAATAATCCCTCCAAGAGGGATGCGGGGTACCACCCATTCAAAGACGCCCTGCGCGGAGTTATGCACATCAACATCAATATGGCACAGGGCTATCGTCTCGTCCGGCACATGGTGCGCCGTGTCCTCCGGAAACACCCCGGAGAGTAGTCTAAAATTCGACAGGTCAAGACTATGAAGGAATGCGGTAACCGTGTCAAGATCGGTATCGGAGTGCTCTCCCCCCTCATAGTAGGGATCGTGAGGGCCCGCTTTGGCTACTCCTGAAAACGTATCCGCGATAACGAGCGGGCGGTGTGCTCCGAGATGCTTGAGCCGCAATCCCATGAGCGCCGCGCTGCCACCACGCCACGTCCCCACTTCCAGAAACGTTCCCGGTACTTTCAGCGCTTGCTCAGTAAGCTCCCACAACTCGTATAGCCGTGGTTGGTCAACCAAGGTCCGGTCTCGGACGGCGGTCCACGCGGTAAGAAAGTCTACATCGGTATGCCACGGTCGATAGTCGGCCGTAAGAGGAGTATGTCCGTATCCCGGAGGATATACTCGAACCTCCGGTTTATGGTTCGCCATAAGGTCAGGATACTACGGCTCCTACGGCGACGGCTATCGCCGTCGTACTTCCAGGTCGGCAAACTCGCCTTCTCCAAGGGCACGAAGTGCCAATTCCAATCCCGAACCTTGAGCGAGCGTTGCCCGATAGCGAAACTGTTCCACCCCATCAACCGCCACGGTGAGCATGCCGGCACCGGGATCCATAAGGATCTCCAGCGCACTCATGGTACCCAGATCGGAGTCCAAAGCGCTCTGGGCAACGCGATTCATCGTGACGTCGTCGTAGGATATGTAAACTTCCAGAAACGTAGTCTCATCCCCGTAGGCGCGAACATCCCGCGTGAGCCACACCAAAATGCTCCGCCCGTGTCCGTACCCTGCGGGAGCCTCCACCTCCGACACACCGAGATGCATCCCCACGCCGACCCATCCATCGCCGATCGCCCGGGTCAACACTCGATAGAGCCGCGGTTGACTGTCCTGACGGTAGGGAATGACGAGCTTCGCAAACCGCGCCTGGGGATCAGTCTGTGTGACCGTGCCGGCCCCCGTGGAAGCCCACCTACCGGACACCGCTGTACCGGTGCCGAGATCGATAGGATCTATGGTCGCCATCTCCCGCCGTGCCCGCGCCAACGAGAGGGTTGGGGCGGTGTCATCAGCGGACGCCACGCCCTCACCGGCCGCGCGTGCCTTAGCGGTCACCCGCTCCATAAGCTGTCCCACCGCCAGCGCGCCCTCGGCGACGGCGGCGTCGATGCGTCGCGACACACCGTCAATTCGCGCCTCCAACCGGTCCAGGCGAGCCGCGCCCTGCGCGGCATACGCATCGAGCCGCTGCAGAACCGCGTGTTCCTCAGAAGACCACTCCTGCTCGGCCGGCTGGTGCCCCCGCGAGGACTGGGGAGCGTCGTCGGCGGATGGAGGAGTGGACGACTCCGAAGGACGCGCCGCTACCCCGTAGGCCTCCGCCAGGTCACGAAGGAGCCCGTGGTCCGCCGGATTCGGGGCCTCGTCGGCGGTGAACTGGAACGTCTGTACGCTTCGGTACGCAGGGTCAAACGCCACTGTTCCGGAGTAGAACTGGCCGTCGAGGTAGATATTGTCGATGCGGAGTTCCCCCGATTCGTCGGCGGACAAGGTCACCATATCGAGATAGACATCCTGCGGAATTGCACGAGTAGTAATTGGTTCTAGGGACGTGACCTGCCACCGGCCGGTATCGGTAGCCGACAGGTACACCGCGTACTGGTCGCCGTCAATGCTGACGCCGTCCAGCAATACCATATCAGGACCGGCTACGTGGACCCGTGCATTTCCCACCTCCGGCGTCGGAGAGGAACCATCTTGAGCTAACAGGGCCGGCACCAGGAGCACTCCCAGCGCGCTGAACAGGAGAACCCGGTAGCACCGTCTCAATTGGATCTTATACATACCTACACTCCCCCATTATAGTATCGGTTGCATGTTGTTATTTCTTTAGCATTTAGTCAGACTTTTTGAGTATGAGGAAGCTGGGACTGGGCACGTGGTTTCTTGATGAACGCGCGTGGCCGCGGATTGATACTCAACGCGCCAAGCGCTTTCTCCACCACGCCTGGGATCGCGGAGTTCGACATTTTGATACGGCAGAATCATACGGCGCAGGCCGAGCGGAACAACTGTTGGGACAAGCGCTTCGTCGGCCCCTCAGGACCGTTCGCGACGATGTTCATCTTGCTACGAAGTCGGTCGTGCGCCCTCCGGACTCACTTCGCACTCATCTCGAGCGATCACTGCGACGCATGGGCGTCGACTTCGTCGACACGTTCTACATCCACTGGCCGCGAGACGGTATCGATCTGGCGGCGGCGGTGGAGGAGCTCGCCCGCAACCGGGAACGAGGGTTATTGCGCCGGATCGGCCTGTGCAACGTCAGCCCGACTCAGCTCCAGGAAGCGGAACGCGCCGCCCCAGTAGACACCGTCCAGTTTGGATACAATCTCATTTGGCGCGCGCCGGAAGCGCAGGGCCTAACCTCCCTCCCCCATCGCCGCATCGCCTATAGTGTGTTGGGCCAAGGGTTGCTGGCGCGGGCGTTTCAGGCGGCTCCGGTGTGGGACCAGGCCGATCATCGCCCCCACACACCGCTGTTTCGCCCCCCGCTGTGGCACACGGTACACGCTTTTCAGCAGATGTTTGTCGAGCAGTGCCAACGGTCCGGATTTGCACCGGCGGCGGTTGCCGTGATGTGGGCGGCCAACCGGGTGGACCAGACGTTAATTGGGGCGCGCTCCCCTGGACAACTCGATGACCTGTTGGATGGGCTGATCGCCGTCGAGACCCGTCCGGAGGACCTGAAGGCGCTGCTGGAGAGGTTGACCCGCGCCTCTACAGACCTCCAATCTACCCTTCCAGACCTGCCCAACATGTTCGGATATGTTCCAACTCCTTGTCGGAGCCGCTAATTCACGGTATATCCAAGGTATGGTACGTCGTCTTTTTGCAGTAGTCATGGTACTCATGCCGGCTTTGGCCGGAGGATTCCTCCTTCACGCGCAGGATGCTTCCCAATCACGGGAGTTTGTTGTTTCGTTTCCGCAGGGAAACGTCCAACTCAATCCGATCTATAGCTTCACCTCGAGCGAGGCTCAGATTTACAGCGGTCTTTACGAGGGACTGGTGAGTTATCACCCGGAGACCATGGAACCGGAAGCGGCGGTTGCCGAACGATGGGACGTGAGCGAAGATCGACAGGAGTACACGTTTCACCTACGGGATACGGCGCGGTATTGGAACGGCGACCCGGTCACCGCCGAGCACTTCCGAGACACCTGGCTGAAACTGATCGCTCCCGAGACGGACGCCGCCTATAACTTTCTATTTGATATTATCGCCGGCGTCCGTGAGTACCGCCGCGGCGAGGTAGACGACTCCAGTGAAGTCGGCATTACCGCGGTAGACGATGAGACGCTGCGGGTAACGCTCCGCAAGCCGGCGACTCATTTCCTGCGGATTCTGAGTCATCACGCGTTCGTGCCCGTGCATCCGTCCATCCGTGATGAGCGGGACTGGTCGGCACCCACGGAGGTACTGGGAAACGGCCCGTATGAGCTGGTGGAGCGGCGATCGGATGAGCTGGTGATGGAGCGAAGCGAAGAGTACTGGGACGCGGAGGAGGTGGCAATTTTCCGTATTCGCGTGATATTTAGCGACGATGACACCGTGACGGAGCGCTTCAACCGCGGAGAGATCGACTGGGTCACATCGGGGATGAACCTCTCGGACGTTCAGTTTCCGGAGACGATTGTGGTGAATCCTCTCTTTGCTACCACGTACTACTTTTTCCGGGCCGACATTGAGCCGTTTTCCGACGACCGCGTCCGCCGCGCGTTGGCGCTGTTACTTCCGTGGGACCAAATTAGAGACCCGGACATTCAATTCATTCCCACCGATACCCTCGTACCGCAGATTCCGTACTACCCAGAGATTTCCGGTATTCAAGGCCGTAACGAAGAGGAAGCGCTGGAGCTCTTGGAGAATGCCGGCTATCGCCAAGGTGTACGCTTGCCCACAATCACCGTCCACATTCCTGAGGGGCAGGAGTCAATGCGGGTGGCGGAGCTCATGAAAGACGCGTGGGAACGCGCGTTAGAAGTCAATGTGGACGTCAGAGCGACTCCCTATCCCGACTATTTTGATACCATGACGGATGGTGATTTTACGGTGGGAACGGTGAGCTGGATCGGTGATTTTGCGGATCCGCTCACGTTTCTGCAGATGTGGATTAGCGATAGCAACGTGAACGACGCCGGCTTCAGCAATGCGGAGTATGACTCACTTATTGACGATTCAATGTTGCAACGCGGTACCGGTCGGTACGAGATACTTGGCGAGGCGGAGGAAATCCTGTTACGAACGGGCACCGTTCTTCCCGTCAGTCACTCTCCCTCGATTAATCTCATTGATCTAGAGGCCGTGGATGGTTGGTTTCCTAATCCCCTCGATGTACATCCGTTTCGCTATCTCCGATTTACCGATCGGGACCCCGCGCCGGGAGTGATTAACTACCGGCCCTGAGTATGGGGAGCCTGGAATTTGTGCCGGCAGACGCTCTTTGACCGAACCACTCGGTTACCGATATACTGTGCATAATGAGCAACAGTTCCAAGGGAAAAGGCACTACGTTTCAGCAAGATCAGCAGGTCGTGTATCCGCTGCAGGGCGTCGGGCAGATTCAGCAGATCGTTGAAATCGACTTCAAGGGAAAGAAGACCCTCTACTATGTGATTTATCTCCCCGTCTCAGATATGACGGTAAAGATCCCTGTGGATCGAGCTGAGGAACATGGAATACGCGCTATCGTTCCGAAAGAGGAGGCCGAGAAGGCCCTCGATCTGTTCTCTCAGGAGTTTGAACCGGTTCCGGCAGACTGGAAGATGCGGTATCAGATGAATCTGGATCTCCTCAAGAAGGGATCGATTATGGATATCGCTTCAGTGGTGCGTACGCTGTACACCCGAAAGAAGGTGAAAGAGCTTCCAATTATGGAGCGCAAACTCTACGACAGTGCGCTGCAATTGCTCGTAGACGAGGTCTCATTCTCGCTGGATGTGTCCAAAAAGGAAGTGGAAGAGCTTGTGTTTCAGAAGCTGGAAGTTGATTCCGGTACGGACGACATCGACGGTGGAGATATTCTCCCGGACGACGAAGATCTAGAAGGTGACGACGAAGACAGCTGATCCGACCCCTGGAGACTGGGACCACCAGATCCGCCGGATCGCGGAGGCGATTGGCGCTGATTTTCAGGCGGGCATACCGCAGATCCTTGCCGACTCCGCCGATGCCTCTGCATCGGCGGGGCGAGAGGTGCCGTTCCGGGTGCTGGTTTCCACCTTGATCAGCCTCCGCACACGCGATGAGGTGACGATTCCCGCAAGCAGGCGGTTACTGGCAGAAGCACCCACCCCACAAGATCTTGCCGCGCGCGACGAAGAGTTCATCCAGAAACTGATCTATCCTGCGGGCTTCTACAAAACGAAGGCTCGTCATCTCAAAGAAATTGCGCGACGGATACATACCGATTTTGGAGGCCAGGTCCCGAATACGCGGGAGGGTCTCACGTCCCTTCCCGGCGTCGGGCCCAAAACTGCCAATCTTGTGCTGGGCTTGGGATTCGGAATCGATGCAATCTGTGTCGATACCCACGTGCACCGAATTGCCAACCGATTGGGATGGATCTCCACCCGGACACCGGAAGCGTCTGAGTACGCCCTCATGGAGGTACTCCCTCAACGGTTTTGGATTCCCATTAATGGGCTCCTGGTGGGGTTTGGGCAACAGATATGCACTCCCGGGCGTCCCCGCTGCACCGTCTGCCCTCTATCGGATGAGTGTCCCCAAATTGGAGTACACCACCAGCGATAAAAAACCCCGCACGGTCTCTCGTGCGGGGTTGATCGTTGCACTATTCGGTAGCTACTGCTCTTCTTTGATCAAGAGCGTCTTAGGATCCAACTGCAAGTGCAGATCCTCTTCACGGTACTCGTTGTGATCTTTCACAAGCCGCAATTTTAGGTGGTCCTGCTCCGGAGCGAGCGTGATCAAGACGGTAATCTGATCCTCAAACCGCTGTAAGGAGGCGGGAATTCCGTGCTCATTGAGGGTCGGATCATCCCGGTGGATCGACGCGGTAAACCACACGGTAAGCTCATGTTCGGCGGCAAACTCACGAATGGCGGTAAGCGTCTCCACGTCACCTTTTTCGAACGCGTATCCGTCGATAACAATCACGTCGGCCTTGAAGTTGCCGTCGTCAACCAGCGCCCGGATGCTTCGCAGAAATTGCTCCCGTGTCACCCCTTCCTGGTTAAAGTTCATGACGACCCGATTCTTGATCAGATCATCGTGGATATCCATCGCGTTCTCGAGGTGGCGCTTCTTGGCGATTTCCCCAAAGATATCCTCGTACCAGCTAATTATGTGATCAGTTCGGCCGGAAAACGATACATGAATGACGTGCTTGTCCTGAAACAGCTGGTCTGTGGCTATGTGCACGAGACACGCCGTTTTTCCGGTACCTTTTCGGGCGGCTATAACGCCGACGTTTCCCGCGCCTACACCGCCGTGAATTGATTGTTCCAACAGCCGCAGGGGACTGCGCTTAATGAGTTCTTCTTTGACCATACGGCGCCTCCTTATTTATTGCCTTCCTGCTTGGCTTTGAGGTACTTCTGTCGAAGCTCCTCTGCAATACTTTGCGGTACTTTTCCGTACTTCGCAAATTCCATTGAGTATTCCGCCTTTCCTTGCGTCAAGGAGCGTAATACCGTGGAAAAACCAAACATTTCGGCCAGCGGGACTTCCGCTTCCACTATACTGAAGAGCCCATCCTCATTGGAGGCTACGATGAGTCCTCGGCGCTGATTGAGCACACCGAAGATGTTTCCCTGATATTCCGTGGGACCTTCAACGACAACTTTCATAATCGGCTCGAGGGCGATCGGTTTTGCCTTTTCGTAGACGCTGCGAAACGCCGCCAGCGCTGCCGTCTGAAACGCCTGATCCGAAGAGTCTACCGGGTGAGTGGCTCCGTCATTCACCACCGCCCGAACGTTGATAATCGGATAACCGATGTATGTTCCTCGATCAAGGGCGCTCTGAAACCCTTTGTCTACCGAGGGAATGTACTCTTGCGGGATTACACCACCCTTGATCTGGTTCACAAACTCGTAGTTCTCTTCTTCGCTGGGCTCTATGTATCCGGCTACTCTACCGTACTGCCCACTCCCACCGGTCTGTTTCTTGTGGGTGTAGTCGTACTCAGCGCGTTGACTGATCGCTTCGCGGTAGGCCACTTGGGGCATACCCGTTTCCACTTCCGCCTTGTACTCGCGCTTCATCCGCTCTACGTACACATCAAGGTGCAACTCACCCATGCCTTGAATGATCGTCTCGTTGCTTTCTTCATCCACGTACGAGCGAAAGGTGGGGTCTTCCTTCACAAACCGCCCAATCGCCTTACCCATGCGGTCAGCGGCGGCCTTGTCCTTCGGTTTGATGGAGAGCGAAATCACCGGTTGGGGAACAAACATCGACGTCATGGAAACGTTCAAATCCGGATGACAGAATGTGTCACCGGACGCGCAGTCGATGCCGAAGAGGGCGACGATGTCTCCGCTGCCGGCCTCATTGATGTCTTCCATGTGGTTGGCGTGCATTCGCACCAGTCGACCAACCTTGAACTTCTTGCGAGTTCGCACATTGAAGAGCTCCGTGCCTTTTTTCACCATACCCTGGTAGATCCGGATATAGGTGAGCTGTCCATACTGACCATCTTCGAGTTTGAACGCCAGCGCGATGCTGGGTTTCTCGTCATCGGAGATGGTGATGAACTCCGCCTCGTTGTTGTTCAGATCCAACGCCTTGTTGGTGATATCCAGGGGAGACGGTAGGTATTTCACCACGGCGTTGAGAAGTGTTTGGACGCCTTTGTTCTTGTAGGCGCTTCCCACGTACACCGGACACAACTCATTGGCAATGACCGCCTTGCGAATGGCGGTGTCAATCTGCTCAATCGTAGCGGTACCTTCGAGAGCCGCTTCCATGAGCGCCTCATCGAACATTGATGCCGCATCAAGGAGTTTTTCCCGGTACTCTTCCGCCTGGTCTTTGAGGTCCGCGGGAATCTCATCCTCGCGGATGACTTCACCATACTCGCCTTCAAAGTAGTTGGCCTTCATGGTGACCAGGTCAACCATTCCCACGTGTTTGTCCTCGAGACCGATCGGCAACTGAGCCATCACGGCGTTGAGGCCAAGCTTATCCTCGAGCTGTTGGCGGACCTTGAGCGGGTCCGCACCGGCGCGGTCACATTTGTTGACGAACGCCAACCGCGGCACTTCGTATCGTTTTAGTTGTCGGTCAACGGTGATCGACTGAGACTGAACCCCCGCCACCGAATCGAGAATCAGAATCGCCCCATCCAGAACCCGAAGGGCGCGCTCAACTTCTATCGTGAAGTCGACGTGGCCCGGGGTGTCGATTATGTTGATGGGATGTCCATCCCACTCGACGTTTGTAGCGGCGGACTGGATGGTAATCCCGCGTTCCCGTTCAAGTTCCATCGAATCCATCGTGGCACCGACGCCGTCCTTACCGCGAACTTCATGAATCGCATGAATTTTATCGCTGTAGAACAGAATCCGCTCGGTAAGCGTCGTCTTGCCACTGTCAATGTGCGCAGAAATACCGATATTGCGCATGTTTGCCAGTTTGTCACTCATGAAAAAATCTTCCTTAACAAATTTGTCTGTGTTTCGCCTGCGTGTGTGCGGCAACTATATAGAGGGTATTGATTTCCATCAATACCTGAGGGAGAGCATGAAGAACATGACTCCCGCCCGGAGGGCGGGAGACCGACACCGCCTGAAGCAGTCGGACTACTCGTACTGATTAAAATACAGCGCGTAGATCGCCTGGATATGCTTGCCGTGGAGCGGCTCCGCATCTTCCGGTAGTGCGCCATTTACTCGCTCCCGGACTTCGTCTTGCGTGAGCTGGGGATCCCCGGCACGCAACTGGACCACCTCCACGATCGCTTCCGGCGACACATCACGGAGGTTTCCAAAGAGCGTACGGCTCGCCAATATGATCGAGCCCTGCCGCAGCGCCTCAAATTCACGCTCGAGAGCAGTCTTCTCTTCACGGACCGTCTGTAACTGCGCCTCAAACTCTTCGGACATCTCAGCCATCAGGGCGGCTTGTTGTTCACTCAGCTCCGTGACCTGAGTCTCGATCTCCGCCTCAATACGCTCCAACGCCTGCTCGCCCTGGGAGGTGATCTCGGCTAAGCCCGCTTCCGTTTCTTGGCGGAGGTCTTCCACCCGCGACAGGATTTCCTGATCCCGGTTGTTCTGCTCCGTATCCACCGCCACTCGCTCTTCCATGCGCTCCCGCAAGTCCACGATCTGTTGAGCAAGGAACTGGGGGTCTTGGCTTTGAATGTAATTGGCCGGGTTCTCTACTGCGCGTTCGATCCGGTCGAGGAACTGCTCTTCCGAGACAAACTGACCGTTCATTCGGACGGCCAAGTTATCAACAAGCAGCCGGAAATCATACCGGACCGCATCATCAAACTCAAACTGCATGCCGGAGGGAAGATACTCCAGATATTCCTCACCGCTAATGGTGAACGCCTCTGGAATGACAACCGCGTCCGCACGGTCCGGTTCAAAGACGTATCGGAGGCGGTCAATCTCCAGGCCATCAATTTCATAGATTACTTCGCGCATCGCGCTCAAGGCGTCGGCATGAGCCTCGGTGAAGCGGCCCATTACGCTCACACTGAACTCACGGTCCTGGCTGTCCCGCAGGCGCCAGGACGGTACTCCACTGTCGGTGAACTCTTCTAGGACCTCGAATCCTTGATCTTCCAGGGCCCGTCCCACGTCACTCCGGTCCTGAGCCGGAGCGCCCACGATACCAATCATCAACAGGGCGACCACGATTCCATATACTATCTTCCGTTGCATCTCAACTCCCCCGTCTCTACTGCACGTCAATCAAGACTTTATCGAAGGCCCGCAACTGCATATCTTCGGCAGTGTCCACCAGTTGAGCGGTTATTCGGCCATCACGATCCTCAAATCGGACCGTTCCAACAAACTCGTCATCTCTGCGAAACACGTAGCCGATCGATCCGATTGAGACGTTTCGGATTCGGTTTATGTACACCACAATATTCTCTTCATCCCGGGGATCAATAATGTACCCGGTGTCGCCGTTGACGCGGGCAAACTGGTCAAGAGCGAACAAGAACTCCGAGATTCTTGAATCCTGACGGTCGATCGTCTCGTCCCGCTCTTCGATCACCTCATCTCTGCCGATCACGGTATCCTGCAAGCGCTCCCGGATATCGTTATACTGAGCTAAGAGGTCCCGAGTCCGCCGATCGATTTGGGTTAGGGCCTCCGGAACGGAATTCTCGTAGGGAACCTCTTGTAAGCGCCCGATGAGCTGTTGAATATTGCTGTATTGGTCTTCCAAGCCACCGAAGTCGCTGCGGGAAATGATTCCTTCTTGCGAGAGCAGCGAGTCGTAGGGGCCGACCGACGCGAATCCCGCCGCAGCCTCGGACTCCGGCGTCCCCAATAGCTGCTCCACCGTCTCGTCGTCGAAAATCGGATTGTACCGCCGTTCCAGACGCGCGATCTCATTGGCATGGCGCTGTCGAATCGACTCCTCAAACTCTTCCTGATACTGTTCCAGCTCGGAGATCTCCCGTTCGTAGGATTGAGTGAGGGATTCGATCTCCTGCTCGTACTCGTCCCGTAACTCCTGCATCTCCAGTTCGTGAAGTTCGTTCTGGTTATCAAGGAGCTCCTGCTGTTCCTGGGCTTGTTCAAGCTGCCGGCTGTCGTATTCCGCTACCCGTTCTTCCAGGTCCGCAATACGCGCCTGCAGTTCCTCGATCCGGGGCTGATACTCTTCATTCAGCGCCTCGATCTCGGCCTCCGCCTCGTTCTCAATCCCTGCGATCTGGTCATTCAACTGGGCTTCGGAAAGCTCCTGCTCCTGAGCGAGTTGGATGTCCCGGTCGCGGGCTCGCTCAACTTGTCCTACTCGATTGTCAAACTCGTCTTCCACCTGTCGGAGTTCACGCTGAGCGGATTCCAACTCATTTTGAAGACGCTCCGCCTCATCCAGAATATCTCTCAGGTTTACGTCGGCAAAGTCCTGAATATCTACCTGTATGGACCGGCTGGATCGTTGGATGTATTGCGTAACCGCCACAACAACCACCGAAAAGATGACGATGAGGGCAAGGATGACCGCCGGCACCAGGATGCTCCGATTGCGACGAGTCTTCGCGAATTCAACCCCTACATCATACTGCTGCTGTTTTCGGCGAAACTCATTGACGATCTCCCGCAGGAAGACCTGCTTGCTACGCTCCACCAACTGTTTGGATTGAAAGCCACCATTTTGATCGGAGGAGCTCTGGTTTTCGTTCATTTTTCCGTCATTGTCCATACGCCGTTCCAGTTTTCCGGGGCTTGCTTACCAGCTATGCGATCCCGAAAAGTTTGTGCCACCGTCAACGAACTCTGCTCGAAATAGGGAACCGCTTCCGGCCAGTCGCCACGATAGTAGTGATGGAGTCCATGGGAAAAGGCATCAATATCCTGTCTCAGTTCGTCGTCCATCTTGTCCACGGGGATCGGCCAGTAGATCTTCTTACCTTGGGTCTTACCCTTCACCTGCACCATATCCAACTCACAGAAGGTGTAGTCGTCAGTGTGATTCAGCACTTCATCTTTCACATACTCAGAGCAAATGACCGGTGTTTTGTAGAAGCGTGTTAGACCTTCCAGCCGGGAGGCGCTGTTCACATTATCACCAATAACGGTGTTCACCATCCGCTCGTAGCTGCCGATATTGCCGTAGAATACCTGTCCCCCATCAAGTCCGACGCCAACCTCCAGAAGAACGGCCCGGTAGACGTTCTCCTCATCTTGCGTGAGGCTGCCCCGTTGCTCGAGGATCTGCTCTCGCCGGGCATGCATCTCCTTGCGGAGCTCCGCCGCCACTTCATGGATGCGATATGCCGCCCGCAGAGATTGGACGCTTTTATTCTCAACATCACTGTCAACCGTACCAAAGACGGCCAAGAGGGCGTCACCAATAATCGATCCGATATCGCCATCGTGCTCGTGAATGTGGCGAATCGCCTTGTCGTAGTGGAGATTCAAAAGCTTGATAATGTCCGTACCCAGGGTTTCCGTCATGAATGTGAAACTACGAATATCGGTAAACAGAATCGTGAGTTCTTTCTTGCTTCCCTCGAGACGAATCTCCCGCTCTTTGTACGCTTTGGCGGCGACGTCGCGCGCCACAAACTTCTTAAAGATTCCCATCAGGTTATCAATGGTGTTGGCTAAGGAGTTAAACGCGACGCCCAGGTAGGTGATGTCGTCGTTGGGCGCGCCCTCGAGGTTCATGAGCACCAATGACTGATCCGCCTGCATCCGCATGATGTTGTCCGTAATTACCCGCACAAATCTGAGAATGAAGCGCAGCAATAGAACCCCAACAAGAGCAAAGATGGCGGTGATTACGACAATAATGAGCGAAACCTGGCGAAAGATTCGCTCAGAGTCGGCGTAGAATTCGCCGATCTCTTCACCTCGGACCTGCAAGATATCCCAACTACTATTGTATTTGTAGACCCCAAAGTAATCATAACCCTGAAAGGTGAAGTTGATCGTCCCCTCCTCCTCGCCGGCGGAGACGTTTTCCAGCATCTGTTGGAGCGCCGCTTCATCGGTGAACTCCGCCTGATCCTCCAGTTCACCCGCTTGGAAGAACAGCTCTCCCGATTCTCGGATGCCCAACGAAACCGACCGTGAGCCACGGTGGTTTCTCTCGGCAGCATTCTCGATGTCTTCGACCGCCCCTTCTTCATCAGGGTTGAAGTTAACGATTTCTCGCTGGTTATTGGCAAAGACATGAAGTTCTTTGAGGTCTTTTACCAGAAGTTGGTTGAGCAATCGAATTTGCTCACCGCGGTTTAACATCAGATTGATGTAATTAGTAGTGAAATTGGAGATGAGCAGAAAGAATGTAAAAATGACCGTAATCTTTACGATCATTGGTACCACCCGGGTACCGTTCAGCTTCTGTCCAAGGACCTTTTTTAGTAGATCAGCCATGGCTCCCTCTACTGTACCCCAAAAACGCTGTATCAGTAAGCCCGCGCCGGATAAACTCGACATAAATCAACAGGTTTTTCGGATTTCCCTGCGGGCCCTGCCCGCCGGAGGTATCGTTCGTTACGTCTCTCGTATGTCGATCACTTCTTGAATATGCTTCTCCACGGAGCTAATGAATGAGTCTTTGTCCATTCCGGACACCTTAATGATACAGACCGCGTTGGTGGGTTTATCTCCGGGCCACGTGCCGATAGAGATAATGTTTCCCCCGTGGTCAGCTACATCCGAGCCCAACTTTGCCAACTCTCCCGGTTCTTCAGGAATTCGCAGGGTCGCTCGCAAACCTTTCTCCCGCGTCCCAAACAAGTCAATAAACAGGCGAAACATATCAGATTCCGTGACAATACCAACCGGGAGATCCTCGTCATCCACCACGGGAAGACATCCAATATCGTTGTCTACCATTTTCCGCGCAGCGTCCTCTACAAGATCCTTCGGATGGGCGGTAAGAACGTTCTTCGTCATGACTTTGGAAACAACCAGCTTGGACAGGAGTCGAGTCATCTCATACACATCCAGAGTAGAAGCAGGCGAAGGAGACGCATACAGCAAGTCTTTTTCGCTCACGATACCGATGAGCCGTTTCGTGTGACCGTGTACGACCGGCAAGTGATGGAGATGCTCGCGTCGCATGACATCTTGGGCGTCGGTCACCGGAGTGTCCGCGTGAACGGTGTAAAGGTTGTCACTCATTATTTTCTGCACAAGCATGACGGATTCCCCCTGTAGTGATTATACGCCCAAATAGGCGGATTTGATCTCATCATTTGCCAATAAATTCGGCCCGGTATCTGCCATAGTGATACGTCCGGTTTCCATAACGTACCCACGGTGCGCTACTTTGAGCGCCTGGTTCGCGTTCTGCTCAACCAAGAAGATAGTGGTCCCGTTGTCCCGGTTGATCTGCGAGATGATTTCAAAGATCTGTTGCACGATAAGCGGCGCCAATCCCAGACTTGGTTCGTCCAGTAGCAAGAGCTTGGGCCGCGCCATGAGGGCCCGGGAGATGGCAAGCATCTGTTGTTCGCCACCGGATAACGTTCCTCCGGCCTGCCCCTTGCGCTCTGCCAGGATCGGGAACAACGAGAACACGTAGTCCAGATCTCTCCGAATCCCTTCCCGATCCTTCCGGAGAAGGGCCCCCATGTCCAAGTTTTCCCGGACGGTGAGATGTGGGAAAATGTGACGACCTTCAGGAACTTGCGAAATTCCCAGGGCTACGATCCGATCGGGATCGCGGCCAACCACCGATTCTCCCTCGAACACGATCTCGCCACTGCGAGGAGGAACGACCCCGCTGATCGACATAAGCGTAGTGGACTTCCCCGCACCGTTTGCGCCAATGAGCGTGATAATCTCACCGCGCTCCACCAGCAGATCAATTCCTTTGAGCGCTTCGATGTTGCCGTAGTACGTGTGGACCGACTTCAGTTCAAGCACTTACTTCCTCCCCGAGATAGGCTTTGATCACTTCCGGATTGTTTCGCACTTCCTGCGGGGTCCCCGTAGCAATAAGACGTCCATAGTCCATGACGTAGATCCGCTCCGAGAGAGACATAACCAGATTCATATCGTGCTCGATGAGGAAGATCGATACCTCTTCCGTATCACGGATTCGCTTAATGAGATTCTCCAGGTTCTTGGTCTCCTGCGGATTCATTCCTGCCGCAGGCTCGTCCAACAGCAGCAAGAACGGGTCGGTAGCGAGGGCACGGGCGATCTCAAGCCGCCGTTGTGCGCCATACGGCAAGTTTTTCGCCAGGTCATTTACGTACTGCTCCAGTTGCATACGCTTGAGAATCGCGTAGCTATCATGGATAACTTGCTCTTCTTCTTGCCGGGTCTTGCGCGTCCTGAAAATTGCTCCGAGGATTCCCGCGTTGAGGCGCGTATGACGACCAATCATGACGTTTTCCAAGACCGTCATATTTGCGAAGAGCCGAATGTTCTGAAACGTCCGGGCGACCCCTTGAGCCGCGATCGCGCTCGGTTTCTGTCCGGTGATTGAGCGCTCAGACTCGGACGGCGGATGGATGATAATGTCGCCGGTGGTCGGCGTATAGACTCCGGTGGCACAGTTGAAAAACGTGGTTTTTCCCGCACCGTTGGGTCCGATCAGCGCGATGATCTCCCCTTGATCCATGGAGATGTCTACGTGGTTCACCGCGCGGAGTCCTCCGAAATCCATCGTCATGTTTTGGACGTTGAGCACTTGATGACTCATGGCGTTTGCTCCTCTTCTACCGGAAACGTATACGCCTTCCGCTTTTTCTGAATCAGTCCACCCGGACGAAACACCATCATCGTCACCAGAATCGCCCCAAACATCAGCATCCGATAGTCTGAGAACGCCCGCAAGTACTCCGGTATCAAGATAAGTCCCAACGCGCCGACGATTACCCCAGGGATGGAGCCCATCCCGCCCAGCACCACACAGGACAAGACGATTACCGACTGCCATACGGTAAAACTCGCGGGGTTGATAAACGTCGTCCGTGACGCGAAGATCACTCCACCCATACCGGCCCACAACGAGCCCAAGGCAAACGCGATGACTTTGGTTCTCGTGATATCGATGCCCATCGATTCGGCCGCAATATCGTCCTCACCCATGGCAACCAGGGCCCGGCCGAGCCGGGAGTTCTCAAACCGCCACACGACGAAGATAGTGAGCGCCACCGCCGCCACAATGATGTAGTAGGTATACGTCGTGGCGGTGGAGAGATTCATTTCCAGTCCAAAGAGTCCCGGCCGGGGGATACCACCGATACCCTGGGGACCTCCGGTGAGCGATGTCCAGTTGTTGAACACGATCCGCACAATCTCGGCAAACCCCAGGGTCACAATCGCCAAATAATCACCGCGAAGCCGGATCACTGGGAGGGCCAGCAGCACCCCCGCCACCGTGGCCAGCACCGCCCCAATCGGCAGGGCTACCCAGAAACCGATCCCGAAAAAGTGATTCAAAATGCCGTAGGTATACGCTCCCACCGCGAAGAACGCGATGTAGCCCAGGTGGAGCATTCCCCCAAGGCCGATCACGATATTGAGACCGAGAGCGAGCATCACGTAGATCAGGGCCGTGCTCATGATGCTCGTCTGGTAGAGAGAATTCACCAGAGGAAAGATGATCACCAGGAGAAAGAAGGTGATATAGAGCCCGCGACGGAATTTTTGTTGCGTCACGAACGCCCACAGCATTGCCATACGCTCCCGCACGGAGGTGCCGGCACTCTTAATCTCTCCCAGGGAAACGGTTTCTTCTTCCGTTTTGACCTGAGCTTCCGCCTTACCCGGCGCTTTCCGACGGCTCAGGGCGAATCGCCACAGGAGCCCCCCAAGAAACGTGCCGACGCCTACATACAACATATTTTCCCAGCGCCACTGGATACTCAGATCCACTTGCCGCACGCGGAGTACCATGATCGGGAAGGTAAGAAACATGAACCACACTGCAACACCGAGGGTACGCCAGATCTCTCGAATACTCATACGGGATGCCCCCTCACACTTTCTGCACTTCCGGCTTACCGAGCAGGCCGGAGGGCTTAAAGATCAGAATCAAGACCAGAATGACGAATGCGAACACGTCCTCATACCGACTCGAGATATATCCTGCAGCGTACGCTTCGGCCATGCCCAACACCAGGCTTCCCAATACCGCTCCGGGGACACTTCCGATCCCTCCGAGGACGGCCGCCACAAACGCCTTGATGCCCGCGATAAAGCCGATATAGAAATTGATCTGACCAATAAAGGAGCTAATCAGGATTCCTCCCAACGCCGCAGTAAAGCTCCCGATAATGAACGTCCAGCTAATGACCCGATTCACGTTGATTCCGACCAGGGTCGCCATCGTACGATCCTGGCTGGTGGCGCGCATGGACTTTCCCATCTTCGTGAATTTAATAAGCACGGTGAGAATCACCATCACCACCGCGGTGGTAATAAAGATGACCAACTGGGAAGAGTTCATGAGGCCTCGGAACGGACCGGGGATGCGTAACGTAGGCAACATGGACGGAAACGGAAGAAAATTGGATGTCTGGGACAAGAGTACATAATTCTGGAGGAACAACGACATCCCGATTGCGCCGATAAGAACTGACAGGCGCGGGGCGCGCCGGAGCGGTTTATATGCGAGCTTCTCTACGGTGTAGCCGTAGGCGGAGGAGTAGATCACCGCCACCAGACTCGCCAATACCAGAATCGCGAGAGTGGGCATTCCCATAATGGAAAAGACCCCGGACATGATCAACGCGATAAAGGCCCCGATCATATAGATCTCGCCGTGGGCAAAGTTGATCAGTTTGATGATTCCGTAAACCATCGTATATCCGAGAGCTAACAGAGCGTAAATGCTCCCTCTCGTGAGTCCGCTAAAGAACAGCCTGAAAAAATATTCTGTATCCATATTGTCTCTCAGTCCGCGCAGAACGGAAACAGGCGGATGACGTACGCGCCACCCGCCTGTCTCTTCTTTCTACCTCGGGTGCGGGTCAGAGCTCGACGTAAACGCCGTCCTGAACTTGATAGACGGCGAAGCCGACGCCCTCTGCATCACCACGATCATCAAACTTGATATCGCCCACGGGCGTGGAAACGACCTCCGAGTGGAGTGCATCAACGATATCTTGGTACTCGGTGGATCCTGCCGCCTCAATGGCGTTGACGATCGCTTGAGCCGCAGCGTAGGCATTCATAAAGAACGGCCCCGGCTCTTCACCATACTCATCGACGTGCGCCTGCTGAGCTTGCTGGGCAACCGGATTGTCGGCGGTGTCCATGGGACCGGTGGCATAGACGCCCTCGGAATCCTCGCCGGCAACATCGATAAAGGATTCGTCCTTCACGCCGTCACCGGAAACAAACGGAACATCAATTCCTTGGGATCGCATTTGGCCCACGATCTTGGATGCTTCCGGATGGTAGCCACCAAAAATGACCGCTTCGGCGCCGGAAGAAGAAATCCGGTTGACGATTGCGCTGTAGTCAACTGCCCCAACCGTGACACCTTCGGTGAGCACGATTTCGACGTCGGGATATTCCGCTTCAAACGCTTCCTGGGAGAACTCCGCCAGACCCTGTCCGTAGTCGCCTCCGTCGTGAAGGATCGCGACGCTACTTGCTTCCAACTCTTCAGCCACAAACTGCGCCTGGAGCTGACCCTGGGCATCGTCCGGAGCGATCGTCCGAAAGAAGACGGGAAACTCTCCACTCTGCGTAAGGCCGGGGCTCGTGGCGGACGGAGAGATCGTAATGATCTCCTCACCAGTATAGATGCCCAACGCCGAACGAGTTGCACCGGAACAGATGTGTCCGATGACCGCTACTACACCGTCACCCACGAGCTTTGCGGCGGTGTTGGTTGCGACCTCCGGCTGACACTGGTCATCTTCGATGATGAGCTCGATCTGACGACCGAGGATTCCGCCGTTGGCGTTGGCCTCCGCTACCACCAGCTCCGCAGCGTTGACCGTGGGCAGTCCATAGGATGCCAAGTCACCGCTGTGAGCTCCCGCTACGCCGATTTTAATCGGTCCACCTTCCGCTTGGCCCCCCGCAAACGCAAGGGTCGTCAGCAGAACCATAGCAACGAAAAACACGCTGAATTTATTTCGCATGCCATTCCTCCTTTTAAAATTTGTCGCATTATGCTGTACAGTGCCCTGCTCGTGCAAGGACTGTTGCAGTCTTCCGTATAAATATACGCTGCCGTGAGAGGACCGGCTACCGGTACCCGGCCACGTTTCAGCTCAACCGAGCTTCGTCACTTTCTAATTCCCGATGCCGAATGCGGTGGAAGCGATCCACCAGCTCTTCTACGGTGAGGCTGGATTTCTCCGCTCCCGAGACATCGAGGATAATTTCACCCTTGTCCATCATGAGCAGCCGATTTCCGAAGTCGATCGCGTGTTGCATGTTGTGGGTGATCATCATCGTGGTGAGCTTGTACTCCTCCACATACTTTCGGGTGAGTTGCAACACCATCGCCGCGTTTTTTGGATCAAGGGCGGCGGTGTGTTCATCGAGAAGTATCAGCGCCGGCCGACTCAGTACCATCATCAGCAGTGTGAGTGCTTGACGCTGGCCGCCGGAAAGCAGCTTCACGTTGTCTTTCATCCGTCGCTCCAACCCCATTCCAAGGTCCACCAGCTGCTCCTGGAAGAACTCGCGACGCCGCCGATTAAGACTAATCTTGAGGCCCTTGAAGCCTTTGCGGTAGCAGATCATCATATTGTCTTCCAGCGTCATGGAACCGGCGGTGCCAAGCATAGGGTTCTGAAAGATTCTTCCGATGTAGGCGGCTCTTCGGTACTCGGGTTCCCGCGTGACATCCCGATCGTTGATACGGATCACACCGCTGCTGGCCGGATATGCTCCAGCTATGAGGTTAAATAAGGTACTCTTTCCAGCACCGTTGCTCCCGATAATCGTGATGAAGTCTCCCTCGCGGACCTGGAGGTCGGTGGGACGCAGCGCGGAGACCTCGTTCACGGTGCCGGGATGAAACGTCTTGCTTACCTGGTTGAGTTGAATCATGGCGTACCCGCTCCCGCCCGTAGGCTTCTGCGTAAACGCGCCGACTCACTGCGTCCGGTCCGGTAGCGACTGACGAGGAGCGCCCCAATAATGAGCAGTCCGGTCACGAGACGAAGGTCGTTGGGGGTCAGATTTATGTGGTATCCGTAGTACCGCCCGAGGTACATGATACCCCGATACACGATGGAACCCAACAAAACCCGCACGGTGAGCAGCCCGATCCGGTTGGAGCTCAGTAAGAACTCACCGATCATGACCGACGCGAGGCCTGCAATAATGATGCTCTGCCCCATATTCACGTCGGCGAACCCCTGGTATTGCGCGGCAAACGCACCGGAGATTGCGACCAGCCCGTTGGAGAGTCCCACTCCGATCACCTTGAGCCACTCGGGATTGACGCCTTGGCTCACCACCATCTGCTGATTGTCCCCCATCGCCCCCAGGGTCAACCCCAGGTCCGTGTGAAAAAAGACATCCAAGACCAGCTTGATGCCGATCGACACCAGGAGAAAAAAGACGAATACCGCCCATTCCGGCGACATGATCGGCCCCAACAGGGCAATTGCTTCACTGAGAATCGTGTTCTGTCGCAGCAATGGAAGATTCGCGCGGTTTCCCAGAATGCGAATATTGATCGACCACAACATTGTCATGGTGAGAATTCCCGCGAGAAGATTGGGGACTTTGAGCTTGTTGTGTATCGTGGCGGTTACCGCACCGGCTGCCACCCCTCCGCCGAACGCCAGTACCAACGCCACCATCAAGGGAATGCCGTTCACTACGGATACCGCCATAATCACCGCGCCCAGCGGGAACGACCCATCCACCGAGAGATCGGGAAAATCCAAGATGCGAAACGTGATGAAGACGCCGAGGGCCATAATCCCGTACAGCAGGCCCTCGACCAGAATTCCTTCTACCATGGTAGCCGCGTGCGGTTATCTGACCGCGCCGTCTTCGATAACGATCGACGCATCGCTCATTACCGCGTCCGAAACTTCGATTCCTAGGGCTTCGGCCACATCAAGATTGATCAGCACATCCAGGTCGGCGGGATCCTCCAGGAATAGGGTGGGGATGTCGGCGGGATCTGCTCCGTCGAGAATCTCAGCAATGAGACGGCCGGTGGCGCGTCCAAACTTGTAGTAATTGAATCCCAAGGCTGCCAGCACGCCCCCCGATTCTGCGGAGGTCGTGTCAGCACTTACAACGGGAACTTCGGCACCGGCAGCCACTTCCGTGAGTGCCGACAGCGCGCTGACCACGGTGTTGTCGTTGCTCACGTAGAGCGCATCGACCCGGTCGATAATCGACTGCGTTGCGGATCGCACCTCGCTGGAGTTGACCACCGTGGTCTCCACAAATTCGATTCCCCGGCTCTCAGCAGCCTGCCGCGCAAGGTCGGCGAGCGCCACGGCATTAGACTCTCCGCCGGCGTACACGTGGCCCACGGCCTCCACGTCTGTGAGGTTCTCCATCAGATCAAACTGAGCTTCCACCGGCGTAAGATCTGATGACCCGGTGATATTCCCCTGACCAGCATCGGTACTGTCTATAAGTCCCGCTCCCACCGGATCGGTAACCGCCGCGAACACCACAGGGATATCAGTTAGCGTATTAGCCAGCGCCTGCGCGGTAGGTGTCGCAATCCCTACCGCCAGTCGGACGCGATCATTCCGAAATTTCGACGCGATGCTCGATGCTGTGGACATGTCGCCGTTCGCGTTTTGCAAGTCATATTCCAGGTCGGTAAACCCGAGGTCGGTGAGCTCGTCGATAATGCCCTGTTCCACATCGTCCAGGGCCGGATGGGCCACAATCTTAGAGATCCCGATAACGTTGCTTTCGGGCGCCGATGATTCTTGCGCACCCGACGCGAACACGGAGCCCACAATCGCCACGCCCGTCACCAGAACCACCATCATTCTTATCACACGAGATACATTCATAGTCACTTCTCCTCCGTTGAAAACGGAAGGGTAGCGAAAAGCTCGGTATCTGTCCATTCGGCCAAGAAAATACAAAAAAACCCGCCGTTCTCGGAACGGCGGGTTGCGTCTCAGGAATGAGGCGTGAACTCAATCACTGCTTTCGGGTGTTGTCTCCGAACGCCTGAGTGACGCGGTCCAAGAATATTGCCAAGATCACGATCGCGATCCCACTCTCAAACCCGACATCGATGCGCAATTGGGTAATCCCACGGAGCACTTCATTTCCGAGGCCCCCGGCCCCGATCATTCCGGCGATAACGACCATGGACAGCGCCAACATGATCGTCTGGTTTACACCTGCCATAATGGTGCTCAAGGCTACCGGCAACTCAGCCTTAATCAGCATCTGCCGATTCGTCGCCCCAAACGAGAGCGCCGCTTCCTTAATCTCCTTGGGAACCTGACGGATACCCAGGTTTGTGAGCCGCACCGCCGGAGGCAGAGAAAAGATCAACGTCGCGATGACGCCGGGAACGGCGCCCAAACGGAAGAACAGGACCGCTGGGATCAAGTATACGAACGCGGGCAGCGTCTGCATAAAGTCGAGAATCGGCCTCACCACGTTCCATACCCTGTCGCTTTTGGACGCCCAGATCCCAATCGGAATACCTATGAGCAGGGAGATCAATACCGACGTGATCACCAGTGATAGGGTACTCATGGTAAGGGTCCAAAGTCCCATATACCAAATCAGCAAGAATCCAAGGGCGGTAAATATCGCGACTCCCCTTGATGCGATCCACCACGCTAACGCGGCGAACAGGAGTACCATCACAATCGGGGGCAGAAAATTGAATCCCGCCCGAATGCCGGACAAGATCGCGTCCACAGTCTCGGTAATTCCGGAAAAGAGCCATCGCAAATTGCTGTTTAACCAGTCGACAACGGCCTCAAAACTCCCACCGATATCGAAGTATTGTCGTATCGTGTCCATCATTGGTCTGTTTCCTCTCTATCAGATAGCTCCTCCTGGAGCTGCTGTAACGGAATGGGGCTATCCGAATGATCGGTGCCTTTGTTGACCTCCGCCATAATAGAAGCCCGGCTCACCGCACCGCGGAACACCCCGTCGTCATCGACCAATGCGATGGGATACCGCGTCTGAATCGCCGTGGACAACAGATCGGAAATCGATGTGTTCGGGGAACTAGTATAGACGTCATCAATGAGAATTGATGCGATATCCGTCTCTCCCTTCTTTTTGAGCGCGATAGCATCGTCAATCGTGACGATTCCCTTGAGAAGGCGGTCGTTATCGACAACGAAGACGGAGGACGTATTGTGCTTTTCCATTGACCGCAGAGCTGCCTGGAGATCTTCCCGCGGATAGGTAATTGTTGCGGCATGCGCACTGATCGCGGACGCGGTGATGACTTTGGTTCGGTCCACGTTCTGCACGAAGTCCCGGACGTAGTCGTCGGCGGGTTCGGACAGAATCTGTTCCGGCGAGCCCAACTGACGCACGCGCCCGTCCGGACCCAGAATGGCGATGCGATCACCAATCTTCAGCGCTTCGTCCAAGTCATGCGTAATAAAGACAATCGTTTTGTGCATTCGAGCTTGTAGCTCCAGAAGCTCATCCTGCATCTGTGTGCGAATGAGGGGGTCCAGGGCGCTGAACGCCTCGTCCATCAGGAGCACTTCCGGATCATTCGCAAGTGCGCGCGCCAGTCCCACGCGCTGCTGCATACCGCCACTGAGCTCTGAGATCATACTGTTCTCGTAGCCGTCAAGGCCGACAAGCTTAATCGCGTCGAGCGCTTTCTGGTGGCGTTCTTCCTTCTCCATTCCGCCGATTTCGAGACCGAACTCTACGTTGTTCACAACGTTTCGGTGGGGCAGGAGGCCAAAGTTCTGGAAAACCATGGACATCTTGTACCGCCGAAACTCGCGAAGCTTGTCGTCATCCAGTTTCATGACGTCTTGACCGTCGATAATGATTTCACCATGGGTGGGTTCGATGAGGCGATTAAGGCATCGGATAAACGTCGACTTCCCACTTCCGGAAAGCCCCATCACGACGAAGGTCTCTTTCTTTTCGATACTGAACGTGGCTCCATTGATTGCCACGGTGCAACCGGTCCGTTTGAGAATATCTCCTTTGGAAACACCCTCTTTGATCATCGGGATCACCCGCTTGGGATTGGGCCCGAAGATCTTGTATAGGTCTCTAACTTCAATTAATGGCATAATTCTTCTTTCTTCTGTCGCACAGGCAGGAGTTAAGCAGGCACCGTCGGAAGGAAATATCGGATTGTTGCAGATCGTCGTGACGACCGTCCCCGCCCCAGCAAAAAACGGCAGACAGACCGTGCGCATTGAGCGTCGTGTCTGCCTGCCTTTATCTTACACGCGTGTGCGCTTTTACATGGAGGGAACCCAGTCCGACCAGATGTCGGAGTTGTCGTCCTTCCACTCACGAGCGGCTTCGAGCGTGTCCAGATCGGACTCGGCAATATGGACCATGAGATCACCCATTTCAGAGGTGTTCATACTCATGTTCCCGAGGAACTCCGCCAACTCAGGCTTTTCTTCCTCGATACCGGTGCGGCCGAGAATATGAATGTCGTCCACGCCCCAGATCTCTTCTTCATCTTGCTCGAGGATCTCAAGATCAAAGTATCCGAACATGGAGTGAGGCTGCCATCCGGTGACCACGATCCACTCTTCATTCTCATACGCGCTCTCAAGATCCGCCAACATTGCGGGGCCGGAAGACGGCACAAGCTCATATCCCTTGTCGGTCAGACCATAGGCGGGCATCGCCTCTTCCTCGGTGGTAATCATGATTCCCGCGCCGGCATCGATGCCGGTAATCTCACCGTCCAGTTCCTCGTACGCCTCATCACTGCGCAGATCGGAAACCGTTTCAATTCCCGCGTCGACCATGTACTGGGGAACGACCAGGCCGCTCACCGCGTCTTCGTAAATCACGCCCAAATCAACGAGGGAATCGCCAAGCTCATCCATGTAGGAGGCGTGAAGGCCTGGAAGCCACGCTTCCATGAACGCATCCATGTCTCCGGTTGCAACCGCTTGGTAGGCAGGACCCACATCGGCAGCAACGATCTCTACCTCGAAGCCCATTTCATCTTCAAGAATAGCTTGTGCCAAGTGAGTATAGGCAACGCCCTCCTCCCAGTTGACGTAGGTGAGACGAGCGGTCTTGTCTGCCTCGCCGGAGCCGTTCTCACCCTGGCCATTGGCAAACACCATCGGCGATAGGAACGCGAGTGCGATCATTCCAATTAAAATACGTCGTACGTTATGCATGAATCCTCCTCTTAGGTGTGCGAGCACCTAATTCTCTCTTCTTGAGCCGAGCACGATGCATCGGCCTCTAAGCTGACCGCGCATGCAACGCAGTCATGTATCATTACGATATGAAATTTCGGTCCTTCCGTCAACAACTATGTTGCACTCTATGTACTTTTCGCAACAAAGCGTTGCACCGTTGGAGACTAAAATGTTATTTGTCTCAATCTTTACGTCATTATATTTATTCTTTAGGCGCTAAGGAGCGTAGCGGGTCTGTTTTTTCGCGTTGGTGTCGGTCATCCGTTCATTCTTTAAGCTGCACTCTAAAGAATCGTACACGTTCAAACTGCCGAAACGTTGAGTACCCACTATGCATCGTCTCTGGCGCCTCCGGCCACATTATGGTATGAACACCTCCATGCGTGTAGCCTGTTTGGACCTTGAAGGAGTATTGGTTCCGGAGATTTGGCAAGCGGTTGCCTCGCACACCGGAATCTCCGAGTTACAACTGACAACTCGAGACGTTCCCGATTATCATGAGTTAATGCAGCAGCGCTTACAGCTGCTGGACCGTCACGGGATCACCATCCACCACATCCGCGAAGTGATCGGATCGCTCACGCCACTTCCCGGGGCGCGGGAGTTCATGCGGCAGCTGAGGGCTCGCACCCAGGTGGTGATTCTTTCGGATACGTATGAAGAGTTTGCTGCACCGCTTATGGCTCAGCTCGATTGGCCGACCCTGTTCTGTAATTCACTTTCGATTGATGAAACCGGCAGGATTCGGGAGTATCACCTTCGGCAGGATGAGGGCAAACTCCGTGCGGTCCGCGCGTTCAAGAGCATGAACCTCACGGTATACGCCGCAGGTGACTCGTACAACGATCTATCTATGATCCTGGAGGCCGACACGGGAGCGTTTTTTCGCCCCCCCGCCTCAATCGTGAGGGAAAACCCTGAGGTTCCGGCGATGGAGGAATATCCGGATCTTCTGGAGTTTCTGGTTTCGTAGCTGACATTGGTATCGCGAACGACTATACTCTGCTCCGATGCTTCCCGAAGATTCCGGGGGTCAGATTCGCAAACGAGCTGAAGAAATCGCCCGGCACAAAATTGAACCGGGAGACTCGCCGCAAGACAAGCTCATATATGAACTTACAGTTCATCAAATTGAGCTGGAAATGCAGAATAGCGAGCTCCAGAGATCACAGGAAGAACTACAGCGGTCACGGCAAAGGTACGAGCAGCTCTTTGATTGGGCCCCCGTGGCGTACTTTGTGTTTAACACGGAAGGTGCGATCCTCGAGGCAAATCATGCTGCCGCGTCGCTGGTGAACGCGGAGCGCACCTATCTGGATCGCAAGCCCTTCGTGGTGTTTCTCGCCCAAGAGTATCATACCCTCTTTTTCACCCATCTGCGGCGCGTGTTTGAGTTGGGACAACGACAAACGGCAGAAATTCAAATACGGAATCGTGGAGGGGATACGAATTGGGTACGTCTGGAGAGCAGACGGCAGGAGAGCGTAAAGGGCGGTCTCCAATGTCTCACCACCGTGGTAGACCTGACTGATCGCAAACGGATCGAGGACGACCTCATTCTCGCACGAGATGACGCCGTTACCGCAAGCCGCGCTAAAAGCGTGTTTCTGGCAAACATTAGTCATGAAATTCGGACGCCCATGAGCGGGATCTTGGGAATGAGCGAGCTCGCGCTCGAGCAACACGCCGAAAACGAAGAACTCACCCGGTATGTGACCACTATTCATAGCGCTGCCCGTTCACTTTTGTCGATTTTAGATGATGTCAGGGACGTCACCCGGATTGAGTCGGATCAAATTGACATCGACCGGCGTCCGTTCCGGGTAGGAGAGTTGCTCTCCACCGTGGAAGCGATGTTTCAGCCGATCGCGGCCCAAAAGCGCCTCACCCTCGCGATTGAGACGCCACCTTCGATGAGTGAGGTGCTCGCGGGGGACCGAAATCGAATTCGGCAAGTGGTGGTCAATCTCTTGAGCAACGCTCTGCGGTTTACCGAGTCGGGATCAGTAACACTGCGCCTTCGGGAGGACGAAGTTTCGGACTTTGTCCGCGAGCTCACGTTTGAGGTCGCCGATACCGGCCCGGGCATTTCCGTAACTGAGCAACGGCGCATTTTTGAGTCCTTTAATCGGGCACTCCATGACCAGGAAGCGCGGTATGAAGGAAGTGGCGTGGGACTCGCAATTTCCCGCCGGCTGGCCCAACTCATGGGGGGGCAACTCTACTTTGAAACGGTCCCGGGATCGGGGTCTCGATTCTTTTTTTCCGTGCCGCTGGAACTGCCCGCCCCCGAGCCCACAGAAACCGCCGCCAGGATACCATCGTCGGAACGTACCGGTGACCGGGGGCGCATTCTCGTGGCTGAGGACAACGCAATCAATCTGTTAGTTATTCGAACGGTCCTGGAAAAAGCTGGATATCAGATCATTTCGGTTGGAAACGGCCGTGACGCGATCGCCCGTCTGGAACGGGAGCGCTTCGACCTCGTCTTGATGGATATCTCCATGCCGGGAATGGACGGAATTGAGGCGACTCAAGCGATTCGAGCGCGCCGCGGAGACGACTCCATACAGTGGGACGTTCCCATCATCGCCATCTCCGCCCACTCCATGAAAGGTGACCGGGAGCGCTTCCTGCAGGCGGGAATGAACGATTACATCAGCAAACCGTTTGTTCGCGAAACGATTCTCAATGCGGTGACCACCCACACAGGAACCGGTGAATGACCACGGAACAGCAGCAGATGCGTATCGTGGCGGTGGGAGCCTCTGCAGGCGGGCTCGAGGCGTTGGAAACATTCTTTGGCAATATGCCGTCCACCACGCGTTTCGCCTTCGTTGTTATTCAGCACCTCTCCCCGGACTACAAGAGTCTCATGGGAGAACTCCTCTCAAAACATACCACCATGGAGATCGTCCAGGGGGAGGACGGCATGAAGCTCCGCCCCGGGGTGATCCATCTCATTCCCCGCAAGAAGAATATGACGATCTACCAAGGCACGCTGTTTTTGACCGAACAGGAGCACGGTCTCAACTTGCCGATCGATATATTCATGCAATCCTTGGCTGAGGACGCCGGTGAAGCTGCTGTTGGAGTCGTCTTGTCGGGTACCGGCAGTGACGGAACCCGGGGAGTACGCGCGATTAAGGAAGCCGGTGGCCTGGTGATCGTGCAGGACGAAGAGGACGCGAAGTTCAACGGAATGCCTCGAAGCGCGATAGCCACGGGGATCGTCGATTTTGTCCTACCCGCCGAGCAGATACCGGCAGAGCTCCAAAGCTTCGTCACCGGTCGCGTTCAACTTGTTGATGAAGACTCCGCCGACGGCGCCGGCTCCTCCGATTCCATCACCAAGATCTTCATGCTTATCAAACGCAAAACCGGCGTAGACCTTTCCTTCTACAAAGAGAACACGATCATTCGCCGTTTGGAACGCCGCATGGGGATCAACCAGATCCACGATGTCCAGCGCTACATTGAGTTTCTTGAAGAGAACCCCGAGGAGATCACTACCCTCTTCAAGGAAATCCTTATTGGCGTGACACGATTCTTCCGGGATCAATCAGCGTTTGAAACGCTTGCGGAACAGGTGGTCCCTGCCGTCTTTACAGGGAAGGCGCCTCACGAACAGATCCGGGTGTGGGTTGCCGGCTGTTCCACGGGGGAGGAAGCGTATAGTATCGCGATTCTTCTTACCGAGTACGCTGAACGTCACTTCCTTCATAATGAGATCAAGATTTTTGCCACGGACATAGATAAAGACGCGATAGAGTTTGCGTCGTACGGCACGTATCCGGAAAGTATCGCCGCTGATGCTTCACGGGACCGCCTCACCAAATATTTTGTTCGCAAGGGTGAGAGCTACCAAATCGTTCCGTCGATTCGGGAAAAGGTGATCTTTGCCTACCACAACATTTTTAAGGACCCTCCGTTTCGGCGAGTAGACTTGATCAGTTGCCGCAATCTTCTCATCTACTTACAGCCGATACTCCAGAAGAAGGTGCTCTCCAACTTCCACTTTTCTCTGAATGAAGCGGGGTTTCTGTTTTTGGGATCCAGCGAAACGGTGGGCGAGCTCACAAAATATTTTCGCACGATCGATACCAAGTGGAAGATCTTTGCTTACAAAGGAAATGGGTCAACGCCCCGAATCGATAGTGCAGCATCAGACACACCGGAAGGATGGAGAGACCGGATCGAGATCTCCCGCGCCTCGCAACTGGCGCAGAGAACGCAGTTGACGCAGGCCGGCGTGGCGTCCAACGATCAGAGCACGCAATCGCGGCCCCGATCGCGATCGCGCAACTCGGAGCCAATGTATGAGGAACTGATTCAGCACTACTTACCTCCGACGATCGTGGTGGACGAAGAGCGGCAGGTGCTCCACACCTTTGGAGATCTGTCCCCGTTTCTCCAGATCCCCATGGGCAAGATGGACCTGGATGTCATGAAGATGGCACGAAAATCGGTGAATATTCCCTTGGGCACCGCGTTGCAAACAGCGATCCGTGAGAATCGAACGGTCGCGTATGAAGATGTGGCGGTACCCACTGGGGACGGCGGCGACGCTGATTATTCGGTAGTTCGCCTGGTAGTACGCCCGCTGCGAAGCGCGTACAACGCCCGGTTCTTTGCGGTGATCTTTGATCCACAAGACGCTAAACCACGGGAGGAGAGTCTTCCGGTTCAACGATTTGATGTTGATGAAAGTGTTCAGCGCCGGATCACCGACCTGGAGAACGAGTTGCAGTCCACAAAGGAAAATCTTCAGGCCACGATTGAAGAGCTTGAGACGTCCAACGAAGAACTGCAGGCCACGAACGAAGAGCTCCTCTCTTCAAATGAGGAACTGCAAAGCACGAATGAAGAGCTGCAATCGGTCAATGAAGAATTGATCACGGTAAACTCGGAGTACCAGAAAAAGATCGATGAACTCTCAGAACTCAATGACGATATGAACAATCTCCTCTCAGGCACGGCGATCGGCACTGTCTTTCTGGACGAACACCTGACGATACGAAAGTTCACGCCTCCCGTTGCACAGCAAATTAACATCATCAAAACCGATGTGGGTCGCCCCTTCGCGGACCTGTCTCACAACCTTCGGTACGACGCCCTGCTCTCCGATATCAAGCAGGTGCAGGAATCGGGACGGGCCAGCGAGCTGGAGGTGCAGAATAAGGACGGCCACTGGTTTCTCGTCAAGATTCAGTCGTATCGGAGCGAGCAGGAAGAGGTATCGCCCAAGGGTATCGTACTCTCCCTGGTAAATATTACCGAGCGCAAGGTGGCGGAAGAGGCGCTCCTCCGCGAACACGACCTGCTCATGCGAGTGCTCAACAGCAATCCCTCAGCGATCGTCATGCTGGACCATCGCGGGACGATTGGATACGCCAACCAACGCGCCCGGGAGTTACTGGGTCTGACCGAAGCGTCATTGCAGCGTATGCGGCACCAGGAGGAGACGCTCCAGGTCCTCACCACCGACGGGACGCCGATTCCGTCCAACCAACTACCGGCCTCACTCGTCACGAGTGAGGGAACGCCGGTGGATGACTATTCGGCTCTTGTACAGGCGGGACCGGACGGTGCGAATCCTGGGGCAAACATTCCCGTCCGCATCAACGGGAGTCCCATCTATGACGAACACGGTGCACTGGAAGGGGCCGTGCTCAATCTGTGGGGGGACTCCCCATAACCGGCACCCCCATATTGCGAATTTGCATCGCCACCTTATAGTAGTCCAACGCACCCTCACTCCGGAGGTTGTGCTGAAAGATCGTATGACCGTTGCCTGGTGCTTCCGCGAGCGCTCGATTCTGTCGAACCGGGTGTAACACCACTTCATCACCCAGCCGATGGCGGAGTTCCTCCATCATCTGTTGTGAAAAGGCCGCCCCGCCGTCATAGAACGTCGGGATAATACCACGAACACTCAATTCTGGATTGTAATGCCGCCGAGTCTGCTCGACCAGCTCGATAATCTCAATCATGCCTTCCATCGCCAGGAAGTGAGCTTGCATCGGAACAAACGCCTCGGTGCCGGCGATCAGCGATCCCAACGTCAGGAGCTGCGTCGTAGGGGGCGTGTCGAACACCGTATAGTCGTGGCGCTGTATTTCTGGTTCTATGTGCGTCTTCATCCAAAACCGCGCCTCAAGACTATTGGCGTAGCGCCGCTCAAAGTCACTCAATCGCCGAGACGAGGGAAGCACGTGGAGGCGTGGTATGTAGGAGCGGTGAATCACATCCGAAACGTGCATGCGCCCCTGCGCAACATCACTCACGTCTCCCGTGAGATCGGATTGAGAAATCCCTAACGACATGGTGGCGTGGGCTTGTGGATCGGTGTCCACCAGCAAAACCGAGTACCCCATGTGCGCAAGAGCCGCGGCAATGTTGACGCTGGTGGTGGTCTTGCCGACCCCTCCCTTGCGATTTGTAAACACCAGGCGCCGAGGGCTGCTCATACACGATCTCCTGCAATAATCTGATTCAATATATGCCGCGTAATCGAGTACAGCGGCGGTACTCCCTCGGACGCGCCCAACGGCGCCGCCAGGGTAGCTCGGGTTTCCAGAGGAAGGTCCGATACATAGTACAAAAAGCGAAACTGGACCTCGGGACGAATCACCCCCAGTTGTCGTGATTCCAGAATCTCCCGGTAGTAATGGGTACCTTCCATCTCGATACCGACGACGTTCCAAATCTGCCGATAGAAATTAAGCATTTGCCGATTCTGGAGCAACGTTCCGTCCACAGTGAGCATGGGGCCGTGGTGTACGGCCATATTGTCGGAAACGCGCTGCTCAGGCAGCGGCTGAAAGAGATCACTATGTTGCTCGATGAACGCGGTGGGCGCGAGAATATCACCGCGGTTTCCAACCAACGCCCCGGCCTTACCGAGAAAGTTCACGCTGCGGATATTCTCACCGTAGAGCGTTAAGAGGCTGCGAATAACGTACTCCGCCTGCTCTCCAAAGGCGTAGTCGATGTTCACGATAAGATCGTCGGCGGCAGAGCTTTCCGCGGGAAGTGGCGATACGCCTGGGTCCACCGGTGTGTGCACCAACCGAGCCAAGTCTATCAGTTGCACCTGGATACCGGTGCTCACCGTTTGAGAGAGGGCGTGGTGCCCTACCCCGGCGGCGGTGCGGCGGGCGTCTTCAGCAGCGTCCGGATGAGCTACAAAAAAGTCTCGGGCCACGGCGTACACCAGATCGTGCTCGTACCGCCAGTGATGCTGCGCAGCAGGGTGCTGCACCGATTCCGACCACGATAGAATCTCGTTGGTATGATCCCGATACCACGGGTTCAGACAATTGCTCACCGAATGGGTATTGCTGCTGATGATGTGAATTCCCCGTTCCGCGGTAAGTTCGGTTGGATCCACCCCCAGCAACTCCGTGGTCACGCGAGCCACTTCGGAGGTCCATAACTCCCCGCGCCGGGCGTGGTAATTCCGTTGCTGTCGACGCACGTCGATATTGAACATCTCCCGGTGGCGCGTAATCTCAGAGATGCGCCGCACCGGGTCATCCGGCCAGATCTGCACGAAGGCGTCCACCTCCCGGGAACTAAAAGCGAGGGTGTTCAGAAACGCTCGAGCGCGCTCCATCGATACCGTCCGGGCGTCGGCGTCGGCATCGGCATCGCCGTCCACCTCCACGTGGGAGTCCCGTTCCGTGAGAAACGCATGAATTCTCGGTAGGCTCTCGTCCCGAACCACCCGTTCGCGGATTTTGCGCGCCTCCACCGCGTAGAGACAGAGGCTCGTCACCAGGTCTATGAGATCCGAGTTGCCCGTGCGCAGGAGGACGAGATTCTTACCGGGAAGCACCTCCCAAATATCCCGACGCCGAGCCGCAGTGCGAACCGGCGGGAACAGGTGTTCGGATTCCGCCAGTGCCGCCGGGAGCTCATCAACCAACAAAAACGCAAAGGTGTGGGTCACGTTCTTTGGGAGGCGGCGCACCGCGTAATGGAGCGCCGCGGTGTCAATCCGGGAGGACTCGCCGACCCCGCGGTGGAGGGCCGGTTGCAGCGCGCGGTACATCGGAAGTAATGCCTCGATGCTGATATGACCGCGCCCCGCGCTTTGCAGCAGATCGACCTTGAACCGATCAAATGCTGCAAAGATTCCCTGATTTTCTCGGAGAATTGTCCCAAATCCCTGAGCGAACCCCGGAGACGCCTGTAACGCGTTCCGAAACTGCTCTCCAGAAATGGAATAGCACCGGCAGTCTCGTCGCGCACGCACCCCGAACATGCGCGGTTCCTGGAAGATCGCCTCCCATTCGCCAAAGAAATGGTACTCCTGAATCACGGTAACCAGATCGTCATCGTCACGATTCGGGTCAAACACCTCCACCGCCCCCGACTCGATAAGGTATACCGACTGGTCGAGATCATTCCGTCGGAAGACCGTTTCTCCCGCGGCAAACTGGTGTACCCGAAACTGGGGAATCAGTGAGTCTCGGTACGCTCCCCGGAGAAAACGAAATGGGTGCACCCGCCGCAAAAGCTCGATCAACTCCATCATCGTATGCTACCATGAGCTCGAACTTGTTCGGAAGAGAGGTACCTATCGTGGATGTGCTTGAGCGCCACCGTCAACACGCTCTGGACACGCTGGCGGCACAGTATGCTCACGGTGTACTGGACGAGCCGGATTTTGAGAGCGCTCTGCACCAGGTGCAGACCGCCCCCTCGGAAGGGGCCCTGACCACGGCACTCGAGCGGTATGTGCCTCACGCGGTCCACCGTCAGTCCTCCGAATCCGGACAAACCGTGTACGCGATCCTTTCCGAGCGCACCCTCACCGGAAACTGGATCACCCATCCCTCCGTGACTGCCACCACCGTTATGGGCGATATGACGCTGGACTTGCGCGAGGTGATACTCACCGAAGACACCTACATCCATGTGATAACGATTATGGGAGAGCTCAAGATTCTCGTTCCACCGGAGATGTCGGTAGAAAACCACATTTCCGCGTTCTTGGCGGAGCAGAACGACAAAGTAGGAACACGCCGTCCCGGCCGAGGACCGACGCTCCATCTCACCGGGACGGCACTCTTGGCGGAGGTGTCCCTGCGGTAGCAGCCCGCGCGGGAAAGAGCGATTGCGCTTGGATCCGTCGGATTATATGCAGGGCGTCTTCGTACCCGAAGCCCTCGCAGAGATCGAGGAGATTCTGTTCTTTCGGCGCTTTTACCCCGAAATCGAACCGACAGATCGGATGTTCCACCAGGCCCGCCACATCCCTTATCGAGAAGCCGCGTTCCATGAGAAACGCGGCAAACGAAGAGGATTCCATCCCCGCCGGATCTCCCTCGCCGGTCAAGAGGTAGTCCCGAGCGTCCAAGAGCTGTTCAAACGGGCTATGGGAAATGTGCACCGCCCGGGCGATCGGCATTCCCTTGCGGAGCAAACCGCGTTCCACCAGGGCGCTTTTCATTTGCATCGCCAGTTCAAAGAAGTGCGGATACCCTTCCCGGGTACGAAACGCCATGACTGCGATATCGGTGGCGGTGTTGTTCTTGTGGAGGAGGGCGGGGATATCGTAATTCACTACCCACACGCCTTGATACTGCTTGATAACCTGGCCCGCGATCCTGGTTATCGCCTGCTCATCTACCCAGAGTCCAAACAAGTCCTCCGGACTCCACCGAAAGCGCCGCAACGCGTCAAACGCGCCGATTACTTTTTCGGAGTCAAAGCTCACCCCATAAAACTCTTCAAACTGTTCCCGCATGTCCGGAGAAAAGGTAGCCCCGCCGTGAACTGCAAAAAAAAGCCGCAGGGAATAGTGGCGCTCCACGATCCTGCGGTCTGCGATGTATCCTCCCGGAACGTTGGCCATGTATACCAACTGGAAGTCTGAGCTCCGATGCTGACATTCCTTGATAACCTTCATCACGGTGCTTTCCACCGCTACACCGTTGGTTTCCGGACGAAGATACACAAATACGTCCAGCGTATTGGGGTCGGTATCGGCACCACTGTAGGGCACGAGAATTGATGGACTATGTAACCGCTGCGCCTCCGACATCTTTACCTAACAATCCCTCAACATCGAGCTCTCCGGCGGTACAGGGAACCTGAACGCCCCACGCCTCCAAAACGCGGGGGTGTAATTCCCCGAATACTCCGGCGACGGTCCCATCATTGAGGACGATTTTCGCCGCTCGCCCAGGAATGAACCGCGGATCCCGCGCTTCTTCCACTGTATACTCTCTACCAACGTAATACAGTATAGCGGAGATATGCGAATTTACCAGATTGAATCCGGCGGACCGATCAGCGGACACGAATCCGAGCATTGTTCGCGTGCGCGTGCCGCTCACATCCGACTCGTCGCGCTCGGCGGTGTTACCGATCTCGAAGATGTGGTGCGGATAGACCGCCTGGCCGCTCACGGACTCCGCCGAGAGGAGAGACGGAAGAATCGAAGGGCGTACAAACTCGTAGTTTTCGCTCATGGGATTGGCGATCTGCACCGCCCGATCCCGGGCCGCGTCCCACTCTTCTTCCGGGTACATGCTTTCGATATAGTCCGCGGCGGATCCCAGGTAGTTAAAGATCATCTCCTGGAACCCGAGTCCCACCATCGTGAACTTTAGGCGACGGGACATCTCCTCTACCGCTGTGAGCCGTCCCACGGTGAAGTCTTGGGGCATCATCGGCGCAAAGCTGTCCATGCCGCGCCCCATCATCACGTCCTCCACGATATCCACCGCGTGGAGAAAATCGTTGCGGTACTCCGGTACGCGGACGATGATCTCCCGCGCGGCCGTGGTGGTGTCACCGGCGGTGCCGGCAGCTGTACCGGAGAGCTTGGCGGCGCCGGGCGCGGTGGAGCGCCCCGACGCGGCCGCTGCGGTGGCAACCACGCCCATGCGATGGAGAGCAGCCACGATTTCATCCTCTGAGAGGGTGGTACCCAACAATTTGTTGATCTCCCGCACCGTGGCGGTCTGCGGTTTTTGAAAGTAGTAGGGTACGGTGATCTCCCGACCATACGGGGTATCATAGGGATACTCCACCTGTACCGGTTCGATCGTGTATCCGGCATCCGCCACATCGCACGCCACGATGGACGCGGTGAGCAGGAGCGAATCCATGTCGCTTCCGGTGAGCTCAATAAAGAGCGTCGTATCCCCCTCCTGCACCGCGCCGATCTCCGCGCTATTGATCACCGGCGGAAAACTGAGCACGTTCCCCCGATCATCGGTGAGCAGAGGAAAGCGCGGGAGATCAGCCACGATATGGCCGAACTCAACGCCCTTGGGATGCTCCGAGAGGATCTCCCGCATAGAAAGTTCCCGGTCCATCTGCAGGGGCACGAAGCGTGTGGTATCGGGGTCTTCCGCGGAGTAGTGAACGGGATAGGCCATCAGATCCGATCGGTACACACCCATCGCCACGGACCGTCGTTTCCGACCAAAGTTCCAGGTCAGTTTCTCCTGCGTTTGGATCAGGTCTTTGAGTACCGCCGCTCCAATGGGAGGGCCGGTCATGACGAATCCTACCACGTAGGGACGGATCTCCCGTACCGACGGGTCGACCACCACGCGCCGTCTGCCGTGCTCCCGCTTGACGGTTGCGTCGGAAAAGAACTGGTAGTGGGGGAGCTCGCCACCGCGGGCAACCCGCAATTGTCGCGCCAGTCCGGCGGTGGACCATAGGTCCGGGCGGTTGGTGTCATTCAACTCGACCTTCATGATGCCCTCGGCATCGGCGGGCTCGTCGAGTTCCGCCTTGGCAACCGGGAAGATCGCCTCCAGCTCATCGTCGGATATCTTGGGGGCGTGAATCGCCTGGATCAAGGCGTCACGAAATACTTCAATCTTCGGCATATGTGGTGTCTCCTCAGCTCAGTGGGCTCAGCCGGCGCGGCGGCGCAGGCGAACGTTCTCGATGTCGGGACTAAACAGCTCCCGCAGATCGTTCAGGCCAAGATGCATGAGCGCCATACGATCGATTCCCAGTCCCCACGCGAGGACCGGCACATCGATGCCCATCGGTTTGGTTACCTCCGGCCGGAAGATGCCGGACCCGCCCAGCTCAAACCAGCCCAACTTGGGATGCTTAATGTGAACCTCCACGGAGGGCTCGGTAAACGGAAAGTACCCCGGAACGTACCGCACCTCGGTGGCACCGGCCAGCTCCTCGGCAAACATCCGGAGCATGCCCAGCAGACTACGGAGGTTTACGTCGTCCCCCAGAACGATACCCTCGGTCTGATAGAAATCCGACAGATGGGTGGCATCAACCTGATCGTAGCGGAAACAGCGCAGCACGCCGAAGTACTTGCCGGGTATCTCGGCGGAGTGAAGCGTCTTGGCCGACATGACGGTGCCTTGGCTCCGTAGTATGAGTCGCCGCGTGAAGTCCCGGTCGAAGCCGTAGCCCCACCCGCGGCTGCCGGTCTCCCAACCATCTTCATGGGTCGCCGCGATTCTCGAGAGGTAGGGCTCCTCAATCTCTTTGGCGTGACTGGGCGTCTTTACGTAGTAGACGTCGTGAATATCTCGGGCGGAGTGAAATTGCGGCATGAACAGCGCGTCGGAGTTCCAGAACTCCGTTTCCACGAGGGGGCCGTCAAACTGCTGAAAGCCCAGCGACACCAGCTTGTCCTTCACCGAATCAAGGTATTCCACGTAGGCGTTACGGCGCCCCGGCAGGAGACGGCTTGCCGGCGCGTTTACCGCATACTCCCGGAAGGTGGCGGTCTTCCAGGTGCCGTCCCGCAGCATCTCCGGGGTAAGCTGCCCGATCTCTTCGCCGGTAACACCGGCTGCTGCCAGCGATTTTTTCATTTCGCTACCGGCGTCGGTCAATTGATAACGAACGATCTCCCGCTCTACGATCCGAAACATCGCCGAGGCGGCGCCCCGCTTTTTGGCGTGCGGTTGGACCGCGGAACGTTCCTCAGCGGTGAGGTCGGCCTCCTCCAGGGGACCCTGCGCCGACCGTTCCAGGAGGGATCGCAGCACCGCGTCCGGGTTGGGCGCGGTAGAAAGATCCACCCCGGCTGCCGGGGAGACCCGCTTTTCTTCATCCATCGAGAGAATCTTCTGTTTGGAAAGCGTGCCAAATGCCGAACCCACATCCTTCTTTTCCAGTCCGGTGACATCGGCGATTTCCGGCATCGTGAGGGCACCCCGTTCAGCCACGGAGGCGATAATGCGCTCCGCCGGTGTTCCGTGTGCCGCACTCTCCGCACCGAGGTTGGTGCGTTCGTATGCGACCGATTCCGTTCGCTCGGTCTCTTCAATGAGTCCCTTTGCCGCCAACCAGCTAATCGCCTGATTGCATTGCCCAAGCACGAGCCCCAGATCAGACTGCATCGATTCGGCGGTAAACGTATCGCCACGATCATACTGAAGGAGCGTCTTCACCTCCAAAGGGTGAAGGCTTTTGAGTGGTGTTTCGGAGGCCATGGCGGGAGTATAGAGGATAATCCCACCGCGTATCTACGCGCTTGAGCGAGTCCGAAGACGTTCGCTCAAGTGGCGAGCCCGCTCGCTGATATGTCCCCCCACCTCGGGATCCGGGTGATAGCCGCTCAGCGTAGAGAGGTAGTCGAACGTCTCCGAAAGGCGCGCCGGCGGCCGCGACTCGGGGGAGCCTCCGGCAGCAGCGGACGCCTTCGCCCCGGTCGGCGCGGTCCGGGATCGCTCATTCGCCTTTTCCCGCAATGTGGCGTGCCCACTGAGTCGCGCATGAACCCCCATCAGCTTCAGGCGCTCTTCACTTTGCCGGAATTCCTGGTCCCGCGTTGGTGGGAGACTCCCGGCCAGTCCCATGAGATATTCAAAGAGTTTAGCGTGTTGCGAGAGTCCCGTCTGAGGCGGTTGATCGGACGGTTCCGGCTCCGGCCCCAATTGGTCTCTCACACGATTGATCATGTCTTTGAGCTTCCGCCTCAGGGACGGGTCCGGCGGCGGAAGATCTTCTTCCTCAGGCTCGGTCGGCGGTTCCGGCTGCGGTTCCGGCTCTTCAGGCGGCTGTGGGGTGGCCGTGGGCTCCGGTTCCGGAGCGGACTCCGGCGCCGGTTCCGGCGATGGCGCGGGTTCGAGTTCGGGTTGTGGCTCGGGTTCGGGTTCCGGTTCGGGTTGTGGCTCCGCGTCGGCCGCGAGTGACTGGTCGGGTTCCTCACCTTCTTCTGCGGCGGCGGGGATGCCCTCGTCCTGGAGCTCGCCCGCTTCCTCAGCACCCTCGTCAGCGTTGGGCCCAGGGGTAGACTCCAGTTCCGGTTCGGGCTCCGGCTCCGGTTCGGGCTCCGGCTCCGGTTCGGGCTCCGGTTCGGGTTCGGGTTCGGGCTCCGGTTCGGGTTCGGGTTCGGGTTCGGGCTCCGGTTCGGGCTCAGGCTCTGCCGGGGGAGCCCCGGGCTCCGGCCGTGACG
>JBMCMH010000002.1:0-50839 GCA_048614515.1 Alkalispirochaeta sp.
TTCCACTTCAGGCCCCCTACTCACAACCAGGTCCACGCCGGTGGAACCGGATATGGAGGCTCCAGGATCCGGCGATTGGGCGATAACGGTACCGGAGGATTCTTCGTCAAAGACGTAACTCACGGCATCGATATACAGCACTCCTTCGCTCCCGGCTCCTAAGGACTGAATATCCGCTTGTACTTCCTGGAGCGGAAGTCCCACGTAGTCACCAACTTCATCCACCACGGCACCCTGGCTTACCAGAACCGTAATGCGTCGGCCGGATCTCACCACCGATCCGGGTTCCGGGTCTTGAGATAAGACCCGTCCGCGCATGGAGGGATCGGAATGGAACCGCAATTGAAGCTCCGGATATAGCCCACGCTCCTGGAGCGTGATAATCGCGTCTGCCAATTCTTCTTCCCGAAGATCCGGGACCTGCGTTTGGTCTGGGCCGTCCAAGACCAGCAGAAACGCTACCACTCCTCCCAAGGAAAAGAGCAGAAAGAGCCCAACGAACGCCCAGGCCGTGATCCGAACATAACGTTGCTCGGGGCTGTCGTCGTCGGTGCGTTGTTTACGTCTGAGAAAACCGAATACATTCATGCGTTATGCCTGCCGTAGTACCGAGCCGATGATCTCGGGATTCCCGTTTACAAACGAACGAAAATCGAGCTCTTTGCGGGCGTGCTGCTTGAGACGGCGGACTGCAAGCACACCATCCGTGGTTTGTACCAAAATTCCAAGCGTGCTGTCTACCGCGAGGACGCTGCCGGGGACGGCGGCGTCGCCGACAGCGCGAGAGGCGCCCGAACCCAACTCTTGAGCTCCGGGCAACGCCGTTTCCATGAGTTGAACAGGTGTACCGTTCCAACGACATCGAACTCCCGGCCATGGCGTCAACGCCCGGACCTTGCGGTGAATCTCCTCCGCCGACTCTCGCCACGTAAGCTCGCCGTCACTGCGATCCATTTTCCGACAGTAGGTCGCGTTCTGCTCGTCCTGTGGGGTGCTCCGCACCGTACCGCGGGCGATATCTGGAATCACCTCGACCAGCAGCTCGGCACCACGCCGGCCCAGTTGATCGTGGAGCTCTGAAACGGTGGTGTTCGCTCCCAGAGGCACTCGCTCCTGGGCGATGATATCGCCGGCGTCCATCTCCTGCGCCAGACACTGAATCGTGACGCCGGTCTCCCGGTCTCCGGCAAGAATTGCGGCCTGCAGTGGACTGGGACCCCGGTGCCGAGGCAGCAGGGACGGATGCACATTGATGCCGCCGCGCGGGAATAGAGACAGAAACCTTGGTCCGAAGATTTTTCCATACGCCACAACCACGAGGAGGTCCGGCTCTAGCTCCGCCACCGCCGCGCGAGCCTCGGCGTTGAGGCGCTCCGGCTGTACCACCGGTACGCCGGCGTCCTGAGCCCGCACTTTCACCGGTGACGGGTGCACCCGCCGCCCGCGGCCTCGGGGAGCGTCGGGATTCGTAAGCACCCCGACAACGGTCCAGTCCCTCCCGTCTCCCTGAAGCAGTAGATCCAGCGAGAACAGCGCGATCTCCGGTGTTCCGGCAAACAGCACCCGGAGCGGCGCGGGGTCGGATCCGGTCACGACCGCTCCCGGTGCACTGCGCTACCGTCACGCGGTCTGGAATTAGCCGGATCCTGGGATGCGTCGGATTCACTCCTCTCCCCAGCGGTGGCGCGTTCCGGCGCACGATAGTTCTTGAGCAGCCGTTCCCGTTTCCTCTGAGTGAGGCGGTCTATGAACAAGACCCCCTCGAGGTGATCATATTCGTGCTGAATCACCCGTGCCAAAAGGCCGTCGGCGTCCAAGCGGAAGGGGTCACCGCTTTCATTGTACGCTTCTACGGTGATCTCCAACGGCCGGCGGATGTCGGCGTAAACACCGGGAATACTGAGACACCCCTCCTCGTAGGAGCCCTCATCGGGCGAGGCGGCCACGATGCGGGGATTGATAAACACGCGCGGTTCGTCCTCGGGAACATGCACCACAAAGAGTCGGTCCAGTCGACCAACCTGCGGACCGGCAAGGCCGATCCCCTTTTCACCGTGCATCGTCTCCACCATCGAACGGGCAAACGCCGCGAGATCCTGGTCAATGTCCGTCACCTCGCCGGCAACTGTGGTGAGGCGCGTATCGGGATGGTATACCAAAGGAATCACGCCTGTATTCTACTTACAACAGGTTGACCGGGTCTACATCCACCTCGACATACACGCTCTTCGGCAGCGCGCCGTCCACCAGCGAGCCCCGCACTACTCTGGTCAGCGCGGCCACGGATTGCCCGCGAAGGATAATCTGGTATCGCCAGTTACGATTCACCCGTTCCAGAGGGGAGGGAGCAGGACCAAGGACCTCCACCGCACCCCCCTCAGCGGTATCCAAAGTACGCTGAATGATCTCAGCCAGTAGTTCGGCGCTGCGAGATGCCTGCTCGCGCTGGGGGGACCGCACAACTACTCGAAGCAGCCGGGAAAACGGAGGAAATCCCAGCTCCTCCCGAACCGCCAGCTCTTCCCGGTAGAACTCATCGATACCCATAGTTACCGCCCGGCGGATCGCCGGGTGCTCCGGCCGGACCGTTTGAACGATCACCTCGCCGTCGGTGCGGAATCGCCCCGCCCGGCCGGCGACCTGTACAATGAGCGAGAACGTCCGCTCGGCCGCTCGGAAATCGGGAAGGCTCAGGCCGGTGTCCGCCATAACGATTCCCACGGTGCGGACGTTGGGGAAATTGAGTCCCTTCGCCACCATTTGCGTTCCCAGCAAGACATCGATGCTCCCTGCCGCAAATCGATCCAGCGTATCCCGGAGCGCTCCCTTTTTCGCGGTGACGTCGGTGTCTAGTCGAGCCACACTGATTCCGGGAAGGGAGCGTTCCATGTCCTCTTCAATGCGTTCGGTACCGAATCCGGTGTACCCCACATCCAGGGAGCCACACTCGGGACACACCGAGGCGGGACGCGCCTGGTGGCCGCAATAGTGGCACAACAGCTTTCCCCGGCTCTTATGCCACGTCATCGGCACCGAACAGTGAGGGCATTCGTGCTGGTATCCGCAACTGCGACACTGAAAGACGCTGGCGAATCCCCGGCGGTTGAGAAACAAGATGCTCTGCGCGCCGGCGGCGTGCGTCTCTCGAAGCGCCTCGAGCAGCGGTGGCGACAGCAATGACTCGCCACCCCGTAAATTGTGAACGGCGATCCGCGGGAGGGCACCACCGCTCAGGCGCTCGGTGAGCTGCAATCTCGTGAGCCGACCGGTCTCCATAAGGTGCCACGCCTCCACGGAGGGTGTGGCAGATCCCATGACGCAGACCGCGCCGGCTCGTACCGCGCGCCACAGCGCAATCTGCCGGGCGTGATACCGCGGGGCATTACTCGCCTTGTAGGAGTTTTCGTGTTCCTCGTCGATGACTACCATTCCCAGCCGATATACCGGCGCAAACACCGCACTCCGCGCCCCCACAACCAGCCGCGCCTCACCGCGCTGAATACGACGCCACTCCCCAAGCCGTTGTGACGCGGTCAGTCCGGAGTGCAACATCGCGGCGATCGGACCAAAGCGGCGTCTAATGTGGTCAAAGAGCTGATGAGTCAGCGCGATCTCGGGTACCAGGTACACGACGCTCTCCCCGCGAGCGATAACCACTTCCGCAGCCCGGAGGAATACCTCCGTCTTGCCGCTACCGGTAATTCCATACAGGTAGAACCAGGATTCATCACCGGGAACACCAGGCACCGTAATCGCCTGGAGCGCCTGCTCCTGCTCCTGAGACAACTCGATTCGCTCCGGCGCGACCGCAGGCTCATCGCCACTGACCTCCGGCATTTCCCGGGTCCGGCGAGCACCAGGAAGCATCGCCGAAAGCACTTCCCCCAGGGGGCTGAGATAGGTCGCCGAGACCCATCGGGCCAGCGCCAGATAATCGGGTTCGAACAGCGGTTCCGGATCGAGGACACGAGATATCGGCTTGAGCCGATCAACCCCGTTGGGCGGATCGCCGTGGTCGATGACGACGCCGGTGACGGTTCGCCGACCAAAGGGAACGATTACCCGGCACCCCACCGCGGGAGTGTCCTGATCGTCCGGTACGTGGTAGGAAAACACCCGGTCCAGGGGAACCGGAACCGCCACCTGAACCGTTCGGCTCACTCCGCAATACTCTCAGGTCGGTGCCCGGCGTGGTCGATGAGCCAGTTCCGCACCTTTTTGAGATCTTCCCAGACGGGGCGACGATACGCCGGATTGCGCAACACCGCACTGGGATGAAACGTCGGAACCAAGGGAATTCCCTCATAGCGGAAGAACGTCCCGTGGATACGCGTGATGCCCTGAGTGGAACCGGTAAGGATTCGGGTACTGATGCGTCCCACGGTCACGATCATGCGGGGCCGGACCAACGCGATTTGCTGCTTGAGATAGGGCGAACAGACGTCGATCTCTTCCGGTTTGGGGTCGCGATTGTTGGGCGGCCGGCACTTCACGATGTTGGCGATAAACGCGCTTTCCTCCCGCGTGAGTCCAATCGACTCGAGCCATTTGTCCAGATAGTGGCCCGCCTTCCCCACGAAGGGCCGTCCCTGTAGGTCCTCGTGGTATCCGGGCCCTTCGCCGACGATCATGACCATCGGATCGAGCGCGCCCTCGCCGGGGACCGCCTCAGTTCGTCCCATGGATAGCGGACACGCCTCGCACGTCCGCACTCGCGACGCGATTTCATCGAGACGGCGGCGGCGGTCTTCCGGCGAGAGCGAACTGACGAGGTCTGCCGAGGCGCTGAGACGCTCCGAACCCGAAGAGTCGGGGCTCGCGGAGGTAAGACCAACCACGGGGGGCTGCGGATCCACGGTGGGTGGATCCGACGGCTGCGAATCCTGCGGCGGGTGATCGACCGAGGCCGGGCCATCCGCCGACGAATCATGGGGGACATCCCAGCCGTGCGCATTCATGGCGGCCACCCGTGCTTCATACGAGCGCATCGCATACTCCGGATCACTCGCCCGGGAGCCGGACAGCAGTTCCTCCGCCTCAACCAATATCTGGAAGAGGGATTCAAAGTGCGTGTCGCTATTCACAGATCATACTCCACATCGTGCAAAAAGAGTCCCGACGCCGGGGCGGTAGTTCCCGCTCGGGCGCGATCACGGGCGGTGAGAAGCGCCGCCATCGATTCCGCCACCACGTCTCCCCGCTGTCGCCGCTGCTCGCGCGCCACCAGCGTACCCACGATCGAGCGTACCATATGCCACAAGAACCCGTCGGCCCCAATGGCACACACTAGCCGCTCCCCGTCCCGTTGGAAGCGCAGGTACAACACCGTGCGTACCATGTCGGCGCCGGGCTCCCGGCGTGCGGCGAAGGTGGAAAAGTCGTGGCGCCCTATCAGGGCCTGGGCCTCACGATCAACCCGCTCCACATCCGGGGAAAACGGTATCGCCCACGTATAATTTCGAAGGTGGGGCAATTGAATCGGGGCCACCACCAGGTGGTATCGGTAGTGGCGGCTCACCGCGCTGTACCGGGCGTGAAACCCGGGCTCCACAACTCGGGCGTTGAGGACCGCCACGTCCCGGGGGAGGCGGCTGGTGATTGCTGCTGCCATCCGCCCCTCGGGAATCGAATCGCGGTCAGACTCGAAACTCACGTGTTGCCCCACCGCGTGAACACCGGAATCGGTGCGTCCCGCCACTACCGTGTGAACAGGATGCCCATGGAGCTCGTGAAGTGCTCGCTCAAGAACTGCTTGTACGGTGCGCTCACCCTGTCGTTGCACCTGATATCCCGAAAAGTCCGTACCATCGTACGCAACGCGGATCAGAAAGGTGCGCATCTACTCCTCCGGAGCGGAATCACCGTCTCCAAGCTCCTTGGAAATCGCCTCATACACGTCGCGGGCGTTGTCCAGAATCGCGGCGGGCTTATTCTTACTGGCTTTACCCATGCCGAAAATCCGCGCCACCGTGCGTTTGGCACGATCCAGAGCCAGGCGTCGCGCCTCCGGATCGGACCGCGGTCCGTACTCGTACTCCAGAAGTCCCGAGACGTACAACACGCCGTCGTATCCGTAGTTCTTATCCAGATCCGGACCAAGGTGCTTTGCCCCCGACAGCGGCTGGCTTCCGTCCTGCTCCCCTTCCACCGCCCGAGTGTAGTAGTACCGCGCTTTGCGGTAAAAGACTCGAGCCAGATAATCGTAGTTCTCCGATGGTTCCCGCCGATGGAGATCGTTGCAGAGCCACGCCGCCCGGAGCTGGCTAACTCCCGCCTTGAAGAGCGGCGAAAACTGTTTGGGGAAGTGCTCGTAACACATCGTAGCAAAGACGTAACTTGCTACTCCCTCTTCCAGCCCCCGGGGCTGGGTGAAGTCGAGGGCGGGGAAGATCTCGGACAACACCTGACGTCGCTGCTCCGTCTCACCCTCCACCGTCTCGACGACTCCCTCCGGGACGTTGAGGAAGTCTTCATGATAGACGGCGTAATAACATGAGGGGCATACCGTCACTGGGTAAATCAGGGGATAGACCTCACCAAACTGCTTGGACGGCTCGTAGTTTCGTCGCAATTCCCGCGTGAGATTCCCTGCGATTTGGCGCCCCCGGCCGGTGCGCATCTCTTCCCGGAACACGTTCTCTTCGCAAATGGGGCACTCGATCGGCGTTTTTGAAAAGAATGTTAACGCTGCGTTGGCGGCCACGATGTACTCCCTTCGGTCATCCTTCGATCACAACCATGGCGATGGCATGCGCTTGTTCGTGGGTTAGGGAGAGCCACAACTGCCTCCCGCCAATGCGCGACAATGCCCGGGCGGCAGGTCCGCTCACATGGAGTTCCGGCTTGCCCAACGCATCGTTCACCACCCACACGTCCCGCAGGCCAAATCCTCGAAATCCCGTGCCCAGCGCTTTCGCGAACGCCTCCTTCGCGGCAAACCGGGCCGCCAGGGATAGCGCTGCACCGTCTCGTCGTTCGTAGATCGCGTCCCGCTCCTGCTCCGCGAAATATCGCGACAGAATCCTGGGATCCGCCACCCAGCGACGCATTCGATCTACGGCAACCACGTCAACGCCGATGCCCCGGATCATTCCTCCTCCTCGACCTGGAGTACGACGGAGGTGGGCTCATATCTCAACACGACGAACCCTGAGGGCACGATCGGCCGTACCGGGAGACGGACCGCGCCCGCTTCATCCACGGAGGACGCGTCTACCGACAACTGCATATCCCCGGGACTCATGCTCTCTACATCGATCTGCCGCGCCTGGACGCGAATCAACCCACCGGGAAGGCTTTCGGCCAGACGAAACTCGGAATCCAAGCCGGTGACTACGAGCTCCACGGAATCAAAGGTCTCCAGAACTACCGACTCTTCAATGGTGCCGCGCATTTCCACCACGGAGCCACCGGGAAAGCGTACCAGCGGATCAGGCCGCACGAGCCGAATCCGTTCCGTAAAATCCTCGCGGCGCGTGGACAGGTCTACCTCCTCGGTACGAACCACATCAAGATCCTCCACGACACTTCGCGGCCCCTCAACCTGCACGGAAGACGGGCTCATGACCAGTTGCACCAGCTCGTACCCGGCGGCGGGAAACCCACTGGTGATGGGTTCTACCTCAAGGCTCATGAGAAGCTTCTCTTCCAACTCCACCTGCACTGAGTCGGGTTCCACGGTGATCTCGAGCGCCCCGGTCTCGGCGGCGGTGCCTTCCCGGGCCACCAATACCGGTGCCCGATATTCTCCCTCCGAGGTATACCGCCGGAGATCGATATAGGCCCGCAGATCCTCTTCCACCACGCGAAACACCTGCTGAGACTCACCACGCAATCGCACTCGCACCTGCTGGGGATAGGCAGAGGCGGGAACAAACTCGTTGTTCAACTCCAACTCCAACGGTACCGTGACGAACCGTTCTTCTAAGCGCGTGATATCATGAAATACTAACAACAGAAGAGCCGCCGCGAAGGAGAGAATTTTTGCCGGCCAGTTCCGAAATGTTCGTTGGAGAAACTCTCTAATCCGCAAGTTCTGCCACCTCCTCCGCAGCGGGAGACGCCGGCCGCGGACCCAGATTGAGGAGATCGGTGAGCTGATCACGAATTTCCTCGGTGGTAAGGTCGTAGTACAGGTTGGCGTCGTACGCGAGACTTACCGCCCCGCTCTCTTCGCTCACCACCAATACGACGGCATCGCTCTCCTCCGCCAGTCCCAGGGCGGCCCGGTGGCGCGTTCCAAAACTGCGCCGTACATCAACCTGCTCCGACAGCGGAAGAAAGCATCCCGCCGAGGCGATACGCCCATTCTCGATCACCACCGCCCCATCATGGAGCTCTGTGTCGTGGCTGAAGAGTGAAAGCAGCAGCGCAGAGCTCACTTCCGAGTCCAACGCCGTCCCCGTCTCGATGATGTTTTTCTGGCCTACCGATCGGCTGAACACGATCAGTGCCCCGCGGCGGCGAAACCCCAACGTCTCGGCAGCCAGGAGGACTGCATCAATCTGCTGCGGCCGGGCACCGGAGTTGAGGTGTAGCCAGGTCCCCTGGCCGATCCTAGTAAAAATCTTGCGGAGTTCCGGCTGAAAAATGATCGCGATACCGATGACAAAGCTGGGCGCCAACAGATTGATGAGCCACTGCAGCGTTCGGAGATTGAGAAAAATGGATATAGCGTAGAGGATTCCCAGAAAGAGGGCTCCCCGTACCAGCTGGACCGCTCGGGTTTGCACAAGGATCTGGTACCCGCGGTAGATGAGAAAACTCAGAAGTAATACGTCCAACGCTGGGATTACCAGCTCTCGAACGATCCAGATATCCTGCAGCGCGCCCATGGTGGAGCCTATTGTACACCAGACGTCCCTATCGTGGGACGTCCCCCACGGCAAAAAAAAGAACCATGGAGGCCCGGGATGGGGTCCATGGTTCTTGGGCGCGGCGGCGCCGGTTAGGCATCGTGTGCCCTACTTCCGCTTCTTGTGGCGGTTCTTTCGAAGTTTCTTCTTTCGTTTGTGCGTGGCAATCTTTTTGCGTTTACGCTTTCGTCCGCAGGGCACTGGCGTCTCCTTCTATGTATACGTCTCGTATCTCTTAAAAAAATGAGGCGTCAGTATGCTGGACCTAGCGATGTGTGTCAAGAACCGCTGCACAGGCGTCCCGAAGCGCCTGATCATCCTCGGCGGGCACCCATTGCACGCGCGGAAACCGCCGAAAGAACGTCTCCTGGCGCTTAGCGTAGCGACGTGTGTTTCGTTCTACCATGGCGCGCACTTGGTCCAAGACGGGAGTCCGCCACGGTGGCGGCCCGCCGATCTCGAAGAACTCGCGGTATCCGATCGTCTGTAGTCCGGGATCTGAAGGGGAGTAGCCCATCTCGAGTAAGCGGACAACCTCATCCGGCAGTCCTGCTTTAAACATCCGCTCTACTCGAGCCGCAATGCGTCGATACAGCTCGTCCCGGGAACGGTACAATCCGACCACCACCGGCGACACCCCAGGCCGTGGAGTTGACGGGTTCGTGTAGGAGGACAGGGGGTTCCCGGATGTATGGTACACTTCCAACGCTCGGATCACCCGGTATCGGTCATTGGGTGCAATTCGTTGCTCACTGAGCGGATCAACGGTACGTAATTCGCTCCGGAGGGCTTCCAGTCCTTCCCGGTGCACCCGTTGTTCCAGGTGGTGTCGAAGCTCGTGGGAGGCGCGGGGCGTACCGGGGAGCCCATACATGAAACCTTGATGGTAAAATCCGGTGCCCCCACAGATCACCGGTACCGCCCCTCGGTCACGAATGAGCGGAATCAGGGAATCGGCGGTCTCGACAAATTGACCCACGTCCCACGATTCCTGCGGTGAAATCATGTCAATTACATGGTACGGCGCGCGAGCCCGCTCCTGCGGTGTGGGCTTCGCGGTGCCGATGTCCATAAACGTGTACACTTGGCGCGAGTCGGCGGAGATTATCTCGAGAGGTGGACACCGGGAGTCTTGGACCAATGCGTCAAGCGCCGCGGTCTTCCCCACCGCAGTGGATCCAACTATCAGTAACGTGGGTGTCGGCATGGCCATTGGGAAGGACGGGGCATCTCCCCGGAGGTTGCCTCCGGCGCGATCACGCCCAGGGGTGGTTCATCGGAGAAAAACCGTCAGCTATCGGTAAGCTCAAATCGCACTTCGTTCTCGATGACTTCACGGATCGCCTGAGAAACGACTTTGTCACCTTCTTCCGCGACGCTACCGTGCTCGTCGGAACTAAACGCACGACGGATCTCACCGATTTGGTACGCACGGCGTACGATAGCTGAGGTGAGCTCGTATATGTTTCTCTCGTCTTCCAGTAGTGTATCGAGGGGAATTGCCATTGATCCTCCGAGCGGTAAGAATACCGGGAGTGACCGTCCAGGGTCAACATGTCGTGGACGGGCTAATTCACTCCTTTTCCGGGCACACCCTACCGTACGCTCGAGCCAATCCGCACCGGCCGCCGCCCATTCCGGTGGCGGGGGGAATCGCCGCTTGATGCCTGTTTCCCGGCAACCTTGACGAAGTGCACGTGATCGTCGAACATTCAGCCCGAATACAAGGAAGGTATGAATGGCGGAATCAGCTCTTGTAATTGTAGAGTCACCAACCAAAGCGCGCACGATTAAGCGGTTTCTCCCGAAGGGCTTTGTTGTCGAGGCGAGTATCGGCCATGTCCGGGACTTGCCTCAGTCCGCCTCGGAAGTACCGGCCAAGTATAAGAAAGAGCCGTGGTCCCGACTGGGAATTAACGTGGACAATGGGTTTGCTCCGCTGTACGTCACTCCCAAGGGTAAGAGCAAGGTAATTCGACATCTGAAAGATCAGCTGAAGTCCGCCGATGTTCTCTACCTGGCCACTGATGAAGACCGAGAGGGAGAGAGCATCTCGTGGCACCTGCTGGAGATACTAAAACCCAAGGTGCCGGTGCGGCGGATGGTCTTTCATGAAATCACCAAGCAGGCGATCGAAAACGCGTTGGAAAACTACCGCAGCGTTGATCTGCAATTGGTACGCGCTCAGGAGACGCGGCGCATTTTGGACCGCCTCTACGGGTACACGTTATCTCCGCTCATTTGGAAGAAAATTGCCTATGGGCTTTCGGCGGGCCGCGTGCAATCACCCGGCCTGCGAATGATCGTGGAGCGGGAACGGGAGCGCATCCGATTTAAACCTGCGGTGTACTGGGACCTTCTCGCCCGGTTGGAGAAGCCCGGCAGCGATCCCTCCTTTGAGGCGCGCCTCATTGAGTATGACGGAAAACGCCTGGCGGGAGGAAAAGACTTTGATCCGGAGACGGGAACCCTCAAGACGGACACCGCGCTCCAGCTCACGGAGGAAGCCGCTACGGCGCTCCAGACGGACCTGCGCGAGCAGCCGTGGACGGTAGATGAGATTTCCTCCCGAGATACCACCAACCGTCCGGCGGCCCCCTTTATTACTTCCACGTTGCAACAAGAAGGCAACCGCAAGCTGGGCCTGAGCGCCCGGGAGACGATGCGAACCGCGCAACGACTCTATGAAGAGGGGTATATCACCTACATGCGGACCGACAGTCCGACACTTTCCTCGGAAGCGGTGGCCGGCGCCCGAACGCAGATCGAGACGCTGTACGGTTCAGATTATCTCTCTGAGAAACCACGGCAGTTTTCCTCTTCCAGCGGTGACGCGCAGGAAGCTCATGAAGCGATCCGTCCGGCGGGAACCACCTTCCGCCACCCGGAGGAGTCGGGGTTGACCGGTCGAGAACGCGCCCTCTACGAGCTCATCTGGAAGCGCACCGTCGCGAGCCAGATGGCGGACGCCAAAAAGCGGTCGCTGGGGGTGAAGATTCGGGTGGGAAATGCCGTGTTCAACGCCACCGGAAATCGTATTATCTTTCCCGGCTTCTTGCGCGTCTACGTTGAAGGAAAAGACAATCCCGAAGCGGCCCTGGAAGACAAGGAAGTGCTCCTGCCCCCCCTGGAAGAGGGGGACGTTCTCTCGGTGCAGGAGCTATCAGCAGAGCGGCACCAGACGAAGCCTCCCGCCCGCTACACGGAGGCGTCACTGGTGCAGCAGCTGGAGAAACGAGGCATCGGCCGCCCCTCTACCTACGCGTCGATTATCGCCACGTTGTATGAGCGCTCGTATATCCGCCGCCAGGACAAGGCCCTGGCCCCTACGTTCACCGGAATGGCGGTGGTAGAGCTGTTGGAGGACCACTTTCACGAGCTGGTGGAATACAGCTTCACGCGGAACATGGAAGACGCGCTGGACGAAATCGCCTACGGACAGCGTGACTCTCAGCAGTACCTACAGCAGTTCTACTTCGGCGATACCGGTCTACTCACTCGCGTGGAGCAGCGCGAACACGAGATCAAACCGGAACAGTCCCGAAGTATCGCATTGCCGCAACTCTCGGAGCACCAAACGGTGAAGATCGGTCGCTACGGCGCGTATATCATCCACTATGAAGGTGACGAAGAAATTCACGCCTCAATTCCGGAGGAGTATACCCCGGCAGACCTCGACGAAGATGATATTCAGGAGTTGATCGAGATACAGAAGAACGGGCCCGCGCCGCTTGGGCAACATCCGGAAACGGGACAGAACATTTACTGCTTCACCGGCCGATACGGGCCGTATCTGCAACTGGGAGAAACCCCCGAGGATGGAACGAAGCCAAAGCGGGCAAGCCTTCCAAAAGGGGTCAAGCCGAGCGAGGTTGACATTCCGTTGGCGGTCCGGCTTCTGAGCCTTCCCCGCACCCTGGGAGTTCATCCGGAATCGGGGGACGAGGTTGTTGCCAACATTGGGCGCTTCGGTCCATTTGTGGTATGCAACGGGGAGTACCGATCGCTGAAAAAGGGTGACGATGTCTACGAGATTACCCTAGATCGCGCCCTAGAACTCCTGGCGGAGGAAAAGAAAGGACGTCGTGGAGCCACGCTTCTCAAAGACCTTGGGCAAGACCCCAAAAAAAAGCGCAAGGTAGCAGTCTACGACGGCCGCTACGGACCCTATATCAAGGCCGGCACCAAGAACTATTCCTTGCCGGATGATAAACGCAGTCCTGAAGCAATTGAGCAACTCACGATGGAAGACGTTCAGGAGATTATAGCTTCCAAGGGGTGATTTCTACAGAAACGAAGAAATCCGGGCCAACCTCTTGAATGAATCCACTCATAGAGCGATCTCCCCGAGACCGCGGCACCTGGAGAATCACAGCGCCGGATCCGGACCCGCCGCCGGGGGCCGTTACTCCGCGTCATGCGGCGATTGCGCTCGCACCTCATCCGCCGTGGCGCACTTCAGCGCACCGTTGGCTCGGTCAACACACTGATCTACCTGGAGACGGCACAGCAGATCTTTGGTCCGTGCCACCGCCGCCGGGTTCACGCTCAGCGTCTCCACCCCGAGGCCGACGAGGATGGGAATTGCCGCCGTGTCCGACCCCAGCTCACCACAGACACTCACCGGAATACCCTGCGTACGCGCACCCTGAACCGTCCGTTGAATCGCCGCGAGTACCGCCGGGTGAAGCCCGTCCGACAGACGTGTCATCTCCTCGTTACCGCGCTCCGCGGCCATAATGTATTGCGTCAGATCATTGGTCCCAATGGAGAAAAACGCCGATTGCCGTGCCAAGTCTTCCGCCCGCAACGCCGCCGCAGGGGTCTCAATCATGGTACCAAGTTCCACCGGCCACTGGTGGGCCACCCCGTCCGCTACCAAGTGCTGATGCGCCGCTTCCAGCCGCTGCTGTATCGCGGAGAGCTCGCCTCCTTCCGTTACCATCGGCACCATGAGTTTCACGTGTCCTCTGTGGGCCACCCGGAGGAGCGCTCGCAGATGGGTATGCACCGTTTCATGAAAGGGCTCACTCAAGAGTAGTCGGACTCCCCGGACCCCGAGAAACGGATTCGATTCTACCGGCAGCTTCAGGTATGGGACGTGCTTATCACCACCGATATCGAGCATCCGTATCACCACCACCTGGTCCCCAAAGGGTTCCGTCATCTCCGTGAGTGCGGCAACCTGGGTCTCTTCATCGGGAGCCGATTGGGAGGACAAGAACACAAACTCCGTGCGCAGCAGCCCCACGCCGTCGGCTCCGTTCTCGGCGGCTCCCTTGGCATCGGCAGCCGTCGCCACATTGGCCCGGACCGGCACCTGGGTGCCATCAGCCAACGCCCCCGGACGGGTTGCCGCCGCGCGCAACCGCTGCGCTACTTCCAGGCGTTCTGCCACAATTGTTGCAGCCTCGGCTCGGCGATCCTCGTTAGGAGCCACTTCAACGGTGCCGGCATCGCCGTCTATGATGAGCACCGTACCGTGCATCGTTTCCGTCCAGTCGGTGGCCAGCGGAACGCCGGTGACCATGGGGATTCCCAACCCCCGAGCGATGATCGCCGCGTGCGACCGGGCGGTTCCATGGACGGTGACGATGCCCTGAACCGTGTTGGGATCCAACCGCATCGTCTGGGACGGCAGCAGGTCATCCGCCACCAGAATCGCGGCCTCCTCGGGCATCGTCACCGAGACCACCATCTCGGGAGCCACGGACCGCACCAAGCGAATCGCCACATCCGACACGTCGGCGGCGCGCGCTCGAAGATAGGGATCGTCCATCTTCCTATATTCCTGCGCTTGTTCCTCCGCCGCAATCCAGTACGCCTCGGCGGCCGTGCACGATCGATCCTGCAGGATCTGCACCGCTGATCGTTCCAGCTCGGGATCTTCGAGTAACGTTTCGTGGGCCCGGGCAATTTCGGCGGCGTCGTGGTTACCCTGCCGATCCGCCTCCTCCGCTTCGGCGCGCAGATCCTGCGCGACCGCATCACGGGCAATGACCACCGGTTCTAGGGTGCGACGAGCAGTTTCCTCGTCCAACCGCTCGCTGCGCTGCGCGTGGTGATCCGACGAGATGGAGACGCGGGCTGCAGCAAGGACGAAGGCCGGCCCCACCGCCATGCCGCCCGATGCGGGGACACCGGACAACGTTCCACTCCAGTCGCGCATCGTGGACAGGGCTCCCGGGGGAGCCGTGGAATTGCCGGAATCCGCCCTCGTCTCGGGGGTCTCATCGCCGGTGGAGGGGGCCTCGGTCTCACCGAAATTGTTATCCACGAGCTCGCGCACCGCATCGATGAGCGCGACCGCGTCCGCGCCGGTGGCGAAGAGCTCGAAGTGATCTCCCCGACGGAGTTGTAGGGTAGCGATTCGGTTGAGGCTACGGGCGTTAACCCACCGCTCGTCTGCATCCTCTACACGGCGCAGCGTCGCGTCCGCGGCAAACTGCCCAACCGTCCGGGCCAATTGGGCCGCCGGGCGAGCATGCAGGCCGTGCGCGGTGCGTACCGGGAATACTCGACGCTCTCCGCGCATCGTTCCCGCTTCATCCCCATCGGATTGCGGACCGCCGGACCGACGCTCATCTTCAGTCCCCGGCGCGCCACTCCCGCCCAACTGCTCCTCCTTGGGGCTCAAAGATGAACATGCTTCCGAGATCACCGTGTCGAGATCGGCGTTCAGTCCAATCTGCACCGCCGCGGAGACCGCCCCTTCTACCAGCGGCGCCGCAACCAGCCGTACCGGGCCCTGCAGACTCCCCGCCAGAAACTCAACGGCAGTCTCCGCGCTGAGAATGGCACTCCCCAGATCCATGAGGACTACCGTCCCGTGGGGGGAATCTACCGCTTGAATCGCCTCCATGATGTCCGTGGCATCAGTGCCCAGTTCTTCATGGTTCTCTCCTGCTCCCCCGGCATGGGCCAGCGGTATTTCCGTATCACTCACGCCGGCCACTAATTCCGCAACCCCCGCTGCTAAGGCACGACTATGCGAAACCACTACGAGTCCAACCATCGTTTCACCTATCCTCTCTACCGTGTATGGGAACAAAAAAAGAACCGGTGAACGGATCCACCGGTTCCTACGAGTTACGGCACCGCGGATCGCAGCGTACTACGCCAACGTATCCCGGGCGGCGGCCAACATCAATACCACTGAGGTGGCACCTGGATCCTGATGATCTTTGCTCCGTTCTCCCAAATAGCTGGCACGACCTTTTCGAGCCACCAAGGGAATCGTCGAGTCGCGCCCTTCTTCCGCGGCGGACACAGCGGCGTCCAACATCTCCTTCACCGACGCTCCCGCGGCGCGGCGCTCAGTGAGGGCGGAGAGCGCCGGCTCCCAGGCATCGACCATCGTCTTGTCACCAACTTCGGCCTTGCCCCGCTGCTTGATTCCGCCGATTCCCTCCGTGAACAACGTGAGCACGCCATCGGCATCGAGCTCGGATTTTCCGGTGGCTGCTACGGCGGCCTTGAGAAAAAACGTCCCAAAAAGGGGACCCGAGGCTCCGCCCACCGTCTTTATGAGCGTCATGGAGACCGCCTTCAGCGCCGCGCCCACATCGTCCGGTGGATTGTCGGCAAGCGCCTTCTTGGCGGCGGTAAACCCGCGCGCCATATTGATACCGTGGTCCGCATCGCCGATCGCCGAGTCCAGCTGAGTGAGATATTCCTTGTTTTCGACGTAGACCGACTCCAATCGGTCGATCCACGCCACGATCTGGTCAACGGTTGCCATTCAAGCTCCCCACCGCAATCCCGGGGTGAGCACCGGATCATCCCAGAGCTTCACCATCTCATCATCTACCTTAAGTAGCGTAATGGAAAATCCCTGCATATCCAACGAGGTGATGTAGTTGCCCACCAATCGTCGGGAGATGTTAAGTCCTTTCGACTGCGCAACCGCCGTAAACTCATTGTACAGCAGGTACAGTTCGATGAGAGGGGTTCCTCCCATGCCGTTGATCATCACAATTACGTCGTCGCCCTTCTTGAAGGGCAGATCTGAAATCACCGCATCACTCATCATGCCGACGATATCGCGCGCACTCTTGAGCTTCATGCGCTCCCGGCCCGGCTCACCGTGGATTCCAATTCCCACCTCGATTTCATCGTCACCAAGCTCAAAGGTGGGCTTACCCGCCGAGGGAACGGTGCAACTGGTGAGCGCCATTCCCATGGAGCGACCCTGGCTGTTGATCTTGCGCGCCAGCTCGGCAACCGACTTCAGGTCCATGCCGCGTTCCGCCGCAGCTCCGACGATCTTCTCCATAAGCACCGTGGTACCGACTCCGCGGCGACCGGCGGTGTACAGGCTGTCCTTTACCGCAACATCATCATCCACGACGACAGCCTCGACATCGATACCCTCAGCCTGGCAGAGGTCCGCGGCGGTTTCGAAGTTGAGCACGTCACCGGTGTAGTTCTTCACGATGTGGAGCACACCCTTTCCCCCGTTTACAGCCTTGGTGGCCGCCTCCATTTGGTCGGGGGTGGGGCTGGTGAACACTTCTCCCGGGCAGGCGGCATCAAGCATTCCGCGGCCCACAAATCCGCCGTGGAGGGGTTCGTGTCCACTACCGCCCCCGGAGACGACTCCAACCTTGTTTTTCACCGGCGCGTCCTTCCGGGCGATAAACCGGGGCTCATAGGAAACGGTGAGCACATCCCCATGCGCCGCTTCCATTCCTTTCAGAGCATCAACGATCACGTCATCAGGTGTGTTGATCAGTTTTTTCATCGTGAACCTCCATACAATCAGTCACGCATTTTCGCCTTCCATTGTAGAGCCAGTTGGACCCGTGCGCAACGTTAACTTTACGTTAGTTCGATTCCGTGTGACTCTTGTTCACATTATCTGGAAGCTGTGTGTTTCTGCTCTTCCAAATCTAAGAACTTCGTGAAATACTGTACGGACACCTATCTGGAGGCGTACTCAATCATGACCATTTTGACACTCAATTGCGGTAGTTCATCCGTTAAGTACCAGTTATTTGACTGGGATCATAAAGCGGTTCTGGCCAATGGCCAGGTGGAGCGGGTAACTCAGGAGGGATCCCGGATTCTGCACAAAGTTCCCGGTCGGGACGAGCACGCCGTAGACCACACATGCCCGGACCACACCGAGGCGATCAAACTGATTCTGGATACCCTCGTGGACCCCCACGTCGGCGCGATATCAGATATCTCGGCCGTGAAGGCGGTGGGCCATCGCGTCGTACACGGCGGAGAGAAGTTTGCCAAGTCGGTTATCGTGGACGACTCAGTGATTGAGACGTTTCGGAGTATTCAGTCCCTGGCGCCGCTCCACAACCCAGCCAACATCCAGGGAATCGAGGCGGCCCGAGCTGTTCTCCCTGATGTGACGCACTGCGCAATTATGGATACGGCGTGGCACCAGACGATGCCCGCCCACGCGTTTATCTATGCGCTACCGTACGGCTGGTATCGGGATTACGGAGTTCGACGCTACGGGTTTCATGGCACCTCATTCCTCTATACCGCTAAACGGGCGGCGGTATTACTGGGTAAGGACCCCTTCAAAACGAATTTGATCATCGCCCACATCGGTAACGGCGCCAGTATGTGCGCCGTGAAGAACGGCGTCTCCGTGGATACGAGCATGGGCTTGACCCCGCTGGAAGGGCTGGTAATGGGTACACGCAGTGGCGATATCGATCCAGCAATTCCGTTCTATATGATGAATCAGGCCGGGTATGATCCGGACGATCTGGAGCGAACACTCAACAAGAAGAGCGGCGTCCTCGGCATCACCGAGGACCTGGTAGACCGTCGAGACATCGAAATCGCCGCAAAAAAGGGAAACGAGCAAGCCGCCCTGGCGATCGACGTGGAATCGTACCGTATTCGGAAGTACATCGGGGCGTATGCCGCGGCGGTGGGTGGTGTTGACGCCGTCGTGTTTACCGCTGGTGTCGGCGAGCGCGGCCCCCTGATCCGGGAAAAGGCGCTGGAGGGCCTCGGATTCATGGGAATTAAGGTTGACTCCGAGAAGAACGCCCTCTCCCGTACCAAGAATGCGGAGACCGATATCAGTACCGACGACTCCCCCACTCGCATCTTTGTAATACCTACCGACGAGGAGCTGGTGATGACGGAAGACACCTACGCCCTCATGAGCGGTACCTACGACGTACACACCAACTTCACCTATTCGTTTCAGGCCGAAGACTATATCAACGTGGAGCGAAACGGCTGCCTCGATGAGGATTTTGCCAAGCTCCAGGGCCTGGATCGAATCGTGGTATCCGGAGAGCCCGGCGGCACGCCGTCGGAGGAGTGCGAGTGATCCTCACGATTGACGTGGGCAACACCAATATCGCCTTCGGTATCTGGCGGGAGAATCGCTGGGTCAACCATTGGCGATTAAAGACCGATCCGGAGAGCACGTCGGACGAGTATCTGGTGTTGTTCGATAATTTGCTCAAGAGTGCGGGACACGAGCCACGTTCGTACGAACGGATCGTCATTAGCTCAGTAGTTCCCGCCCTCACGCCGGCGATCACCACGGTGGCGGAGCGCATCGGCGGAATTGTACCGCTCATTGTGCGGCACGATTTGGTAACGGGCCTCAACCCGGACAGTCCGATTCCTCCCGAGCTGGGAAGCGATCTCCTGGCAAACGCGGTCGCCGTGTGGCATCGCTACCATCGCGCGGCGATCGCCGTTGACTTTGGAACGGCGTTAACGTTTACCGCGGTGTCGGGACGTGGCGAGATTGTGGGCGTCAGTATCGCCCCCGGCCTGCGCAGCGCGGTCGCCGCGCTCAGCTCCAACACGGCACAGCTTCCCGGCGTGGATCTTGTGCCACCGCCCCATGCGTTGGCTCGCACCACGGTGCATTCGATCCAGTCCGGCGTGGTGTATGGATATGTGGGGTTGGTAAAAGAGATAACGCACCGGATGGCGGCAGAAATGGAGGGCTCGCCGGTCATCATCGCGACCGGAGGCCTGGCCGAGACGTTTGCCCCTGGAGCTGAGTCTTTTGACGCGGTGGACCAGTGGCTCACGCTGGACGGTTTGCGGCGTATTGCAGAGCTAAACTGACAAAAAACGGGCGAGTACGGCCGGGCCGCACTCGCCGATATCTGAATCTGAGCATTTGAAGCGTGGTCTTGGTAATGCGGCCTGCGTCGCCTCTCGGCGACGCGCCAATGCCGCATATCCTACGCGCTCTTGGCGGTCGCTTCCTCACGACGCTTCTGATTAGCCAGCGTCGCCTTACCCATCTTCGAAATCATCACCTTCTTACCATCGATCTCATGCTCGTACACGAGCTTGACGCCGGTTTGTCCGGTGATCGGGCACTTGCCGCGCCCGGCATTGGGCTGTTCTTCTTTCAGGGGCGTTCCCCGATGTGCCTTGGACATAGCATCTCCTTCTTGGTTATGGAAGCCGGAGTATAGTACGGACCCCTTGTGAACCTCAAGGTCCACAAGGGGCGATACCGCACTAACCCCGAATCAGTTTTCCGGGCGCTGCAGCAGGAACTCAACCCGCCGATTGCGCCACAGCTCTTCCCGGTTGGAGTGGGGAACCACCGGACGATCGCCGCCATACGCCTCGATCGTCATCCGATCACGGTCGACCCCCAGAATCATCAGCGCTTGCATCACTTCCGTCGCCCGGGAGCGGGACAGCGGGAGGAGAACTTCATCCTGTTCACGCTGCCGTGCCGGGTCCTCGAGATAGATGTGGGCCGCATGACCCTCGATGATGATCTCCCGGTCCGGATAGCGATTCAATATGGTCGCGAGCCGGCGCAACGTCTCGAGATTGGTGTCCAACTGCTCCTCGTCACTGAGGAACATGTCCGGCGTGTTCCCGGCAAAGAGAATGTTGGAAACACGGATGCGAAGGCGGTTGCCGTCACGCATCACCAGGATGTCGACCTCGATCGTGTCTTCCTCCGTTACTTCATGGTCGGCATCGTCACGGACCGTCACGGAAAGCGGATAGCGGCGCGCAGTCTCGACCAGCTCGCCGTCATCACTCATACCGTCCCATCTGATCCTGCTCGGTGGTGCTCCAGATCCGGAGAACGTCTTAAACACATCGCCCTCCGGCCCAAGAATCTCCGCCTCCCATTCAGTGAGGTCCGTCTCCGCCTCTACGTCGATCGAAATCGTAAGCGTATCCGCACGGCCATCCCCATCGGGGCTGAACGGTTGCGGCTGCAGAGAGACACGAAGCTCAGGAGGATCGGCCGGTTCGGTATCGATCGTAATCAAGAGCTCTTCCCGGGTGCTGTTCCCCGCCTTGTCGGTGGAGCTGAGCACATACCGATAGTCGCCGTCGGGCAACACATCTCCATCAGGCCCACGCCCATCCCACGTAAAGGATTCAACGGTGTCGTCCCATTCGCGAGACAAGATCGTCTCACCGTCTTCATCACGGAGTTCTCCCGTCCACGTATCACCGGGCACCACTTCTTGCGTGATTCGCACCTCGTCGTCCTCGCCGTCGTCATCGGGGGAGAACTGCCGGGGCTCGGCGGAGAGCTCCTCGATGCGCGGACTGGTGCGGTCAACGATCACGGGACCCACGCCGGTTACCTCCGCCTCGTGGCCGTTGCGGTAAATCACGCGTAGTCCCGCGGTATATGACCCATCGGCCACAACCGTGCCGCCGTTGCTCAGTCCGTTCCATTCAAACGTGTCAAACGAGCGCGGCTGGTAGCTACTGCGAACCACCCGATCATCCTCGTTGCGGATTTCAAACAGAAACTCTTTGATCAGTTCCGGCGCATCGTAATCCGTACGGAACACCGCCGACTCGTACGCCCCACCGGAGAGCGGAGATAGATACTCTTCCCGCACCCTGAGGTCTACGTCGGGAGTACGGGAGTCTTTAATGACCCGTACGGTTCGGCTCTCGCCCACGTTGCCGGCTGCATCCTCCCCGGTAAGCGTCAGCGCGTACGTACCGTCGGCCGCCGTCCCGGACTCGAGGATCGCTTCGCCCTGCCAGGCAAGCTCCAGTCGTTCCTCCGTTCCATCGGCTACCGACTCCGGACGAACGTCCACCTCATCAAAGAAGTCGCCCAGATCGCCTTCGGCTATCGTGGCGCCGTCTTGCTGCAGTTGGAAACGCCACTCCACGCCGCGTTCGTAGCGAATCGTCCCCTGGATCCCTTCTTTGTCGCCGGCGCCAAACACCAGCGGCTCGCCTTCCTCAGTGGGTTCCGGCGCCGTTTCAGCCCTGAGCGTCGCTTCCGGAGCTTGGGTGTCGATGGTCATCGTCAGCGGGGCGGATTGCACCTCGTTTCCGTTGTCCAGACGGGCCCACAACCGGGCTGAGACCGAACCGTCCGGCAGAGTGGAACCATCATCCCGGGCACCGTCAAACTCCCATCCCTCCGGAGGCGCCCCGGACCCGGATGTGCTCCGCACGATCTGGTCACGATTAATAATCTCCAGACGCCACTCCCGAACCGATTCCGGCTCAGAGACATCTAGGTTCAGTGTCAGGCTATCGCGCCGTCCATCGTCGTTGGGAGAGAACACCGCCGGTTGTTCGGCGACCGTCACGGCAAGGTCCGCTCCCTGCAAACTCAGTACGAACGTTTCGGGATGGACCGCTTCCGTCTCATTGCCCGCGCGGTCGCGGCCCACGAGGGCTATCTGGTACTCCCCTTCCGGAGCGGTGTCGCCGGGGTCTTCCGCAGTGCCGGTGGATCCATCCCAGACAAACTGACTAGGAGGAGCCGGGTCCTGGCCGGGACGCTGAACGTTCTCGTTACGGTACTCTTCGCCGTACACCACGGAGCCGTCGGTATCACGAACCTCCACAACCCACACGGGCTCTCGACTACCGCCGAGGGGTACTAGGAGTTCATCCCGGACGCCGTCATCATTGGGTGAGAACACAGTGTAATCGGGATCGCGAAACTCATCGATTTCCGGCGGGGTGTTGTCGACGGTTACGTTGAACGGAGCGCTGCGGGAAGAGTTTCCGGCGTCATCGATCACCGCCAGCTGGTAGGTATACTCTCCATCTTCCACGAGGTCTCCGTTGGAAACCCCTTCCGGAAGTCGCTCCTCAGGCGCCTGCCACGTCCCGTCCCACGTCAGGGTGTCGGGAATCGCCACGCGCGGTTTCTCACCACCAAAGACGTTTCCAAAGAACCCACGCCGTTCCTCTTCTTGCTCTGATACGCGGTACACGAGGCGACCATCGCCGTCATACACCGTGAGTTCGTATTCTACAATAACCATCTCTTCAGCGGGCACCACCACACTGGAAAACGGCAACTCCAACACATCCTGCTCCCCATCCTGATTCTCCGGGGAGATGTACTGTCTCGGCTGCGCCGGAAGTTCTAGGGTGGGAGCTTCCGCCTCTTGTGCCCCACCGGCAAACACGAATATCGCCGGTATGTGCAATAAAATGATACACATCGTAAGTTTTCTAAAAAATTTCATAAGCTCCTCGCCTACGACCGACTGGTCTATTGCTATTGAATTGGTAACAAGGGTATCACATCCTGGTTACAATATCGAGAGACAGTTACTCTTGTACTATGGTACCCAAAATGCGCGAAACCGACATGCACACGCCCCTCATGCACTGGCTCGAAGGGCAAGGGTATCGGGTATCGGCGGAGGTGCGCGACTGCGACCTGGTTGCCCGGCATCCTCACCAAGAGGCGGATCCGGTTATCTTTGAACTGAAGGTCCGTATGAGCTTGGATCTGATCGCGCAGGGAGTCCGCCGCCAGGAGGTGAGCCCCACCGTATACCTGGTTGTCCCGCTGCACGGGAGCCGAGGACGCCTTCGGAACGCTCGGTCCATAATACCCGTGCTTCGGCGGCTGGAACTGGGACTTATCTTCGTGAGATTTCTCAAAACCGGGAGTCGGGTAGAAGTGCACATGCACCCTGAAGCGGCACCTCGCCGATCCCGTCCCAGCCGGCGGCGGGCGATCCTACGAGAGATTGACGGGCGCTATGCGGAGCTTAATCGCGCGGGCCAGACCCGCCGGGAGGAGCAATTCTCGGCGTATCGGCAACGGGCGATTCGAGTGGCGGCGCTCTTGCGGGACAGTGGCCGAGACGTGTGTTCGCCCCGGGAGCTGAGAGACGTAGGCGCACCCGAGTCCGTCCAACAGATTTTGTCTCGAAACCACTACGGCTGGTTTGATCGCGTCGGCCGCGGCTCCTACCGGCTCAATGAAGCGGGTCGGCGAGCTCTCGAGCGGTACACCGACATACTTCCGCACATAATCGACGCCGATCCATCTTGATACGCCCCTGCAGATATGGTAGCACCGATTCATGGTAGCACACGGGCGGCCTTCAACGACGGTGACGGCGATCCTGGCATCGGTGTTCTTATTGGGGAGCGGATCGGCGTTGCAAGGAACCGCAGTGACCTTGCGGGCCGGCCTCGAAGGCTTTTCGGAATTCGCGATCGGTCTCATTAGTTCCGGCTATTTTGGCGGGGTACTGGCGGGATCATTTCTGGCACTGCTCGTGATCCGCAACGTAGGATACGTCCGGGCGCTTGCAGCCTTCGCCTCATTAGCGTCGGCGTCATCACTGGTCCACGTATTGTGGATACACCCGACGGTCTGGTTTTTTCTCCGCGTTATTCACGGCATCTGTCTCTCGGTGGTCTTGGTGGTGGTAGAGAGCTGGCTCAACGCCACTGCCCCCGCCGGCAAACGGGGCCAGATCCTTTCCATTTACGGCGTCGTGTACCTGGCGGCTCTCGGTGGCGTGCAACCGCTGGTTTCTGTGTTCCCCCCGGCGACGTTCTCACTGTTCGGCATCACCTCAATTATGATCTCGTTGTGTATCCTTCCGGTGACTCTGGCCCAGGTCAGCGGTTCTCCCCAAGTGGGAAGCATTCGCATTCGGGTGCTGGGAATGTTCCGCAAGTCTCCCATGGGTTCGCTGGGAGTTATCGTAAACGGGTTGGTGACAGGGGCGCATCTCAGTTTGTCGCCCCGTTTCGCCCAGGGCGTCGGAATGTCGGAAGGGATGATCGGTGTGTATTTGCTGGTCTTTTCGCTGGGGACGATGGCGCTCCAGATGCCTTTAGGGTGGATCTCCGACCACTACGACCGGCGGCGGGCGCTTCTGGTAAGTTCCGCCGTGGGGACTCTGGCGGCGGTGGGCTTGAGCATGGTCCAGAGCGGCGGCGCGTATGCGATGGCCATGGCGTTCGCGTTCGGAGGTTTCGCAATTCCGTTGTATTCACTGGCGGTAGCCGCGTTCAACGACCAGGTTTCGCCAGAGGAGATGGTGGAGGCCGCCGGGGCACTGTACGTGTTTTATGGTCTGGGCTCGGTAATTGGACCGATCGCAGCATCGGCTATGATGAGTCGGATGGGCCTCGGTGCGCTCTACCTCTTCTCCGGGGGGATTCTGGCAATCTATATGGCGTTCGGCGTCCTGCGCATTCGCCTCGTCCCAACGTTTCGGATTCGCGGACGAGTGGCCGCATATCGCACGATACCTCGTACCACGATGATGGCCTATACAATGCTGCGTAGAATAACACCACGGAAGAAACGCGCCGAAGCCTCTCCGGCACCCGCCGCCTACGATGGGTTTTCGTCGCCTCCGGGGGGAGATGCTGCCCTGGAATACCACAGTGAGGTTTATTCGCCCGAAGTATATCATGAGGACGATACCCTCCCCGAGGCGGATTCCTCCTCATAAGGATCCGGTACACGGCGGCCCATTACGACGAAATCGCATACATATACATGTATTTTGTATAAAGATCGTATACACGGTGGAACGTTCCGTGATACAACCACGCCATGGAAACATATTTTGGTCTCAAGGCCCACGGCACCGACGTAAAGACGGAGGTCATCGCCGGAGTTACGACGTTTCTCACGATGGCGTACATCCTCATCGTGCAGCCGTTGACACTGCAGCAAGCAGGCATGGATTTTGGCGGGGTATTTACGGCAACCGCCATCGCGTCCATGGTGGGAACGTTGGTCATGGCGTTTGCCGCTCGGTTACCGTTTGCGCTGGCGCCGGGGATGGGGCTCAACGCATTTTTCGCGTTCTCCGTTGTGATCGGCATGGGGAAGACGTGGCAGTTTGCGCTGACCGCGGTGTTCCTGGAAGGGTTGATTTTCATGCTGCTCACCGGCTTCAACGTGCGCGAAGCGATCGTGAACAGCATTCCCACCAACATCAAGCGCGCGATCTCGGTGGGTATCGGCCTGTTCATTGCGTTTGTTGGTATGCAGAACGCGGGGATGGTGGTGAACAACGATGCCACCTTGGTGGGCCTCGGCGACTTTGGCACACCGGCCGTACTGGTGGCGGTTCTGGGGCTGGCGCTCACGGGAGTGCTCGTGGCGATACGAATGAAAGGAGCGCTGTTGGTAGGTATCCTGGGCGCCACGGTGATCGGGATTCCCTTTGGTGTTACCTCCGTAACTGAGGGATTCACACTGGTCAGCATGCCCCCCTCCCTGGCGCCGGTGGCGCTGCAATTTGAATGGTCGCAGATTTTTACCCTTGATATGTTGATCGTCGTATTTACATTTCTCTTCGTAGATATGTTCGATACCGTAGGCACACTGGTGGGAGTTGCCACAAAGGCAGGCTTGATCGACAAGGAGGGCCGCATCCCCCGCGTAAAGCAGGCACTGCTGGCGGACGCCGTTGGTACCACGGTGGGGGCGATGCTGGGGACCAGTACGGTTACTACCTACATCGAAAGTGCTTCCGGCGTTGAAGAGGGCGGCCGGACCGGGCTGACCGCATTGGTGGTGGCGATTCTGTTTTTTGTGGCGCTCTTCTTCAGCCAACTCTTCCTGCTGATACCGGCAGCAGCCACCGCGCCGGCCCTCATCCTGGTGGGAGTGTTTATGGCCAGCCCCGTGAAAGAGCTGGATCTCACCGACTATACGGAAGCGATTCCGGCGTTTCTCACGTTCATTATGATGCCTCTCACCTACAGCATTTCCGAGGGCATCGTATTCGGCGTGTTGAGCTACATCATTCTTAAGCTCTTTACCGGACAGGCGAAGCAGATCCCGGCGCTCACCTATATTGTGGGCGTGTTCTTTCTAATTAGCTTTTTCGTGTAGCCGCCGCTTCACCGATTCGACGAACCAGCCGCCGCGGGTCCTCTTCTGCAAAGACGAGGTCCCGCTCGCGTTGGGTGATGAATCCGTGGCTCACCATGGAATCGAGGAAGTCGATCAGGGGCTGGTAGTATCCACCGGTATCCAGGACCGCCATCGGTTTGGTGTGGAGACCGATCCGCGCCCAGCTCAACACTTCGGAGAGCTCCTCCAGTGTACCGACACCACCGGGCAGCGCGATAAAGCCGTCGGCCAATTCGATCATCTTCGCTTTGCGTTCATGCATCGACGCGGTCTCATGGAGTTCGGTGATACCGCGGTGTGCGATTTCTCGTTGCGTCAGGTGGGAGGGCATGACTCCAATTACCTCCCCTCCGGCGGCCAACATGGTATCCGCCACTATTCCCATGAGACCAATATTGCCGCCTCCGTACACCACACCGTGACCGGTGCGCGCCAACTCCTGGGCGAGATACGTCGCATCCCGCGCAAAAGCCGGGCTATCTCCAGTATTGGATCCACAGTAGATCGCGATTCGCATTAGGTGCCTCCCCTTGCAAGCAGATGTTCAACCGCCGCCGCCGCATGTACCCGCGTCGTATCGTATAGCGGCACAGGACTGTCCCCGGCGTCCACCAGGAGTCCGATTTCCGTACAGCCAAGGACGATCGCCTCCGCCCCGGCCTCCACCAATCGCGCCATGACGGACCGAAACCGATCTCGGCTCTCCTCGGTGAACCGGCCGTGGACCAGTTCCGAGAAAATCACCTCATCGACGTGTCGGCGATCCTCCTCCGTCGGCACGACGACGTCCAGCCCAAACCTCGCCGACAGCCGGTCTGTATAGAACGGTTGCTCCATAGTGAACCGGGTACCCAGCAGCCCCACCCGCTGGACGCCGTCCCGAACCACCGCCTCACCGGTGGCGTCGGCGATATGAATCCACGGCAGCCTCACCGTCCGAGTCAGTTCGTCAAAGACCAGGTGCATCGTGTTGGTAGCCAGGACCAGTACGGTGGCTCCCGCTCGCTCCAAGGCGTGCGCCGCGGACCCGAGAATCTGCGCCGTTCCGGGCCAGTCCCCACTTCGTTGCATCGCCTCGATCGGCGCAAAATCCACCGAATAGACAAGCACCGGTGCCGAGTGATGACCACCACGCAATTCACGATACCGACGATTGATCTCCTGATAGTAGGTAACGGTGGACTCCCAGCTCATCCCGCCGATGATTCCCAGGAGTTGGTTTGGACGTCCCTCTGTCATACGGTGAGCGTACCACAGCCGACCGGGTGATGGCACGGCACCACCGAAATTCAGTACGCTCTCACTATGCCCGATTCGCGCCGCATCCATATCAGCCTTCGTCATTTTCGTGGACTGGGAAGTCACATCTACGTCACCATCCGACCGGAACACGGTGCCGCTGGATCCCAAGGCGAATCAGAACGCGTCATGAAGTTCACTCGTCGAGCGACCGCGCGGCGATGGGTCGATCATGTACTGCGGACGGAGTTTGACTCGGAGGTAGAGGTTTTATGGGACTCCACGGAAACGTACGAGTGGTTTTATCCGGAGGGAGATTGACCCGTATAGGCAGTTGAGAAGCGCCCGGCCGCGCCCGATACTGAAAGAGATAAGGAGATCTAGTGGTATGAACTATAGACGAATTGTTGTGTGGGCCCTAGTGCTGACGATCGTGGCGGCATCGCCGCTTCTGGCGCAGACTCGCCGCGGGAGTCAGCGGGTGGGGTTGGCCGCCGGCGTTCCAAACGGAGTATTGGTGTACCGACCGGCTCCCTTTGAAGTGAAGTTTGGATACGACCTGACCGAAGGCAACCAGTACCTATTTCTCAGCGGTGATATCCGACTGATCGATAATCGGCCGCTGGTAGGAGTGCTCCATGGCTCGTTTGGTTTCGGCGCGTTCGGCAAGCTCTACCCCGAGGGCCGCGACGGAGACGGCGGCATGAACGTAGACGGCGGTGCGCGCATTCCCTTTGCTCTAAGCGTCCTGTTGCTCGATGATTTTGTAGAGTTCTTTTTTGAGATCGCCCCGGGGATCGATTTCTACCCCAAGGCACAGCTATCGGATCAACCGGTACAGATCTTCGCAGGGTTTACCCTGGAACTCGGATAGCGCCGCTCTTCCGGAATTCTCCCCGCCCCGGTGCCTACGCCGGGGCGTCGGTAAAGGATCGGTCCGGTCCCTCGGTGGCAGCGTCACGCAGTCCCTGCACGATAGACTCGCGAGACGCGCTGATGCGCGGTCCTACCGTGGGGTCATCCACGTTATGACACGCCACCACGTGTCCCGATCGCAGCTCTCGCTGTTGGGGGACTTCGGTTCGGCATCGCTCGGTGGCGAAGGGACATCGGGTACTGAAAACGCATCCCGCCGGGGGACTCACGGGACTCGGCACGTCTCCCTCAAGAAGAAGCCGCGTGCGGGAACGCTCAACCCGAGGTTCCGGAATGGGCACCGCCGACATAAGTGACTGTGTATATGGGTGCAACGGGTAACTGAAGAGCTCATCGTAGGTTGCCAGTTCAACAATTTTTCCCAGATACATCACGGCAATACGGTGGGATATGTGGCGAACCATGCTCAGATCATGGGCGATAAACAGATATGTGAGCCCCAACTGTCGTTGCAGTCGGGATAGAAGATTGACAACCTGAGCCTGAATCGCCACATCAAGCGCGGAGATCGGCTCGTCACACACCACAAACTTCGGATTCAGCGCCAATGCTCGGGCGATGCCGATCCGCTGTCGTTGTCCGCCGGAAAACTCGTGGGCAAACCGCTTCATGTGGTCCTGCTCCAACCCGACCAACGCAAGTAACTCCCGAACCCGGGAGTTGATCTGGGCGGGCGTCAGGTTCCCCTGGATGACCAACGGTTCTCCGACGATCTTGCCCACCGAATGGCGCGGATTGAGCGAGGAGTAGGAATCTTGAAAGATCATCTGCATGTCCCAGCGCTGCGCCCGCAAATCCGGTTTGGAGAGCGCGGTGATATCAGTACCGCCGATCTCTACCGTCCCAGCCGTGGGTTCATACAATCGAAGCATACTACGGCCGGTCGTCGATTTTCCGCATCCGCTCTCGCCGACCAGTCCAAGCGTCTCGCCCTGGGGGATGTCGAAGGAAACCCCGTCTACTGCGCGCACCTCCCCGATCCTACGGCTCAGAATCACACCGCGCGTAATCGGAAAATGCTGCTTGAGACCGCGTACGCGCACGAAGGGACGTCTCTCCTCAGGTGATGTCGGTTCTTTATGTTCTACACTCATGTGGTTCTCCCTGGGCGTCGCTCAGCTTCAGGCCGCGGGTGGTTACGCTCTAAATCGTACCAGCAGGCGCTCAAATGCGGAGCACCCGACGGTGCAGGAGCGCCGGCAACGTGCAACGGCGGACGGTCATTCCGGCACGCATCAAACACCCACGGACACCTGGGCGCGAACGGACATTGCGTCGGTGACGAGAAAAGACTCGGGGGCGTTCCGGAGATATCCACCAGCTCGTGAACCGTCTCGTGAAGCTTCGGCAACGCTCCCAGAAGCCCCACCGTATAGGGGTGGCGGGGATGGTTATACACCGTGTCAATCTCTCCGGTCTCTACCACCGTTCCACCGTACATCACCATGACTCGCTCGGCGATTCCCGCCACTACCCCCAGATCATGAGAGATCCAGATCACGGCAATGCCGTACTCCCGGCTCAGGCGGTTCATGAGATCCACGATCTGCGCTTGTACCGTTACATCCAGAGCCGTGGTCGGTTCATCCGCGATAATGATATCCGGATCACACGCCACGGCGATCGCAATCATCACCCGTTGCCGCATACCGCCGGAAAACTGGTGAGGATAATTGTCATACCGATGCTCCGGGTCCGGTATACCAACCTGCTCCAGAAGCTCTACTACACGCCCGCGTGCGCGCGCACCACGATAGTCGGTATGCTGTTCGAGTGATTCGCGGATTTGGTCACCCACGGTGAGCAGCGGATTCAGGGAACTCATGGGGTCCTGAAAAATGAACCCGATCCGGTTGCCGCGAATCGTGGCGCGTCCCGCCTTGGTGAGCTTGAGAAGATCCAGATCGGAGTCCCGGGAGCGGAAGCGAGCCGTCCCGGACACGATCCGCCCCGGCGGCTCGGGAATCAGCCGCAAGAGAGACATCATCGTCACGCTCTTGCCGCTGCCGCTTTCACCGACCACGCCCAGCGTTTCCCCCGGATTCAGGTCGAACGACACGCCGTTTACGGCGAACACCGTTCCGTCCACCGTGTCGAACCGCACGTGGAGGTCCCGGACTTCCAAGATAGGTGTATCACTCATGATGCGCTCCGTCGAATCTTCGGGTCGAGGATATCCCGCAGCCAGTCGCCCAAGAGGTTCATACTGAGCGAGGTAACTACGATTGCCAGGCCGGGAAAGGCGGCGATCCATGGGGAGAATTGGATATACTGGCGACCGGCACTGAGCATGTTGCCCCAGCTGGGAATATTAGGGGGAACGCTCAGTCCCAGAAATCCCAATCCCGCCTCGTAGAAGATCATGCCGGACATCTCGAACGTCGCCACCGTCAGGAGCGGCCCCACCAGATTGGGAAGAATGTGGTGCACCAGGATCCGCGTCTGCGATGCGCCGATCGCCACCGCTGATTCCACGTACCCTGATTTCCGAATGCGGAGCACCTCGCCTCGTGTGATTCGGACGAATAACGGCGCGTTGGTTATGCCGAAGATCAGGATAACGTTAACCAGACTACGCCCGAGCACCGATGCAATGACCACCACAAACAATAAATACGGTATCGCGAGAAAGAGGTTGGACACACCCATGATTATGCTGTCGGTTCTCCCTCCAACATAGCCGGCGATCATTCCCAGAATCAGCCCCATGGTGGCCGCGATTACCACCCCCAAGAAGCCCACAGTTAGGGAGACTCGGGATCCGTAGATTATTCGGCTCAACATGTCCCGACCTAGGTTGTCAGTACCCAAGGGATACTCCCAGGATCCTCCCTCCTGCCACGCCGGCGGTTGACGGCTAATCTCCAAGCTTTGCTGGAGCGGGTCGTGAGGGACGATATGCGGCGCCATGACCGCCAACACCACAAGCGTGAAGAACAGCACCGCCCCGAGGAGGCCCGCGTTGTCTCGCAGGATGATTTTCAAGAATCGACGAAACGGTGAGTTGAGATTACGTTGGTCGAGGGCATCAATCCTCATAGCGAATCCTCGGATCTATTACGGCGTAGGCAACGTCCGTCAGCAAATTGAGAACAACGACGAACCCGGCACTGAACACGGCAATCGCTTGGACGAGCGGATAATCGCGCGCCTGGACCGCCTCATTGATCATGCGGCCGATTCCCGGCCAGGCGAAAATCGACTCAATGTAGATGGAACCTCCCAGCATATAGCCGAACTGCACTCCAATAATGCTCACGAGGGTAATGGCAACGTTTCTAAAAATGTGGTGCGCCAGGATGCGTCGTTCCGGAATTCCCTTGCTGGTGGCGGTTCGAATATAGTCCTCATTTTTAATCTCCAAGACCGAGGCGCGCACCAGACGGGTAAACTTACCAAGGGGGAAGAACCCCAACGCAATCGTGGGGAGAATTACCGACCTCAAACCATCCCTACCGAACGACGGGAACCACCCAAGCTGAACCGAGAACAACACGATGAGCATAAGTGCCAGCCAGAAGTTCGGGATCGTTTGTCCGATGAGCCCCACGCCGCGGCACAACGTATCCCAGATCGTGCCGGGTCGCGTCCCGCCGATGATCCCCAGAGGAATAGCAAAGATGAGTGCAAATGTGAGGGCTGAAACCGCCAGTTGCAACGTGGCAGGAATACGCTCCACGACTAAGGGCATCGCGGCGGAGCGATAGTGCAAAGAGCGCCCAAAATCGCCTACGGCGGCCCCCTTCAGGTAGGAAACAAACTGCACAGCCAATGGATCGTTAAACCCCATTGCCTCGCGAAACTCCTCCACATCTTCTGGGGAAGCATCGCGGGGCATCATGAGCCTGGCCGGATCTCCGGTGAGGCGCACGATAAAGAACACCAGAATCAGGACTCCCACCATCAATAATGCGGATTGCAGGACCCTGGACAACAAATATCGTTGCATACGTTCTCCCCAAGGAAATAGAAGCTGGGAGCTCCCGTGTACACGAAAGCTCCCAGAAGAATTCTTACCCGCGTCAGGTCACTGAATATCGGTGAACATGAGGAAGTAATCCTCAGCCGCCCGGGGACGGTAGTCCACCACGTTGTCCCGGGTCGCCTCAAACGTTTCGGGAACGTAGAGGTAGATAAACGGCGGATCCTCATACATGAAGTTATGCAATTCCGTATAGAGCTGTGCCCGCTCATCCTGATCGATCGTTACCGAGATCTCTTCCAGGTACTCATCGATGGTAGGGTCGCTCCACGAGGAAAAACTGGCGTCCCAGCCACCCAGGGCACCGCGTAGCCGCGGGAGCGCCTCACCGGACCGTTCGGACCAGCTGTCTCCAAACAGAGGCGGGAGTTGTTTTTCCGCTTCCAAGTCCCAGTAGCGGCCGGATTCCATGATCTCCAGGCTCGTCTCGATTCCCACGTCCGAAAGATATCCCTGAACCGCCTCCGCCACTTGCTCAAAGTTGGTGTAAGCACCGGCGGGAGCGGCAAACTCCATCTCAAACCCGTCGGGATATCCCGCTTCCTCTAACAACTCACGGGCCCGATCCGGGTCGTAGGGATAGGGGTCGATGCTCTGATCGTATCCCAGATTTGACTCAGTCATGAGCCCGGTGGAAAGCTGAGCCCGCCCCTCAAAGAGACTGTCGATAATCGCCTGTCGATCAACGGCATAGTTCATCGCGCGACGGACCCTCGCGTCCTCGGTGGGCTCATCGACTCCGGAGGTAAGGTTATTGAAGGCAATATAGAACGTGCGGTCTACCGCATAGGTCACGACGTTTACGCCGTCGACACCTTCCAACGCATCCGCCTGTTCAGCGGTGAGCCGGTTCACAATATCGATTTCACCGGTTTGAATGGCGGCCATTCGGGTAGAAGCCTCAGGAATTGGGCGGTATATCACCTCGTCAACCTTGGGCAGACCGTCCCGCCAGTAGTCTTCATTGGCCTGAAGGACGATCCGGTCCTCCCGCGCCCATTCGACAAACTCAAAGGGTCCCGTCCCGACGGGAGATTCCCCAAATCCGTCGTTTCCCACCTCTTCGAGGTACTGCGGAGGAACGATATTCCAGTGTTGAGCCATGACGCCGAGCAGCAGGGGGTCCGGCTCTTCCGTGGTGATCCGCACGGTGTACTCATCGATCGCTTCCACCGATTCCGCGCGTGCCCAGCGGTCGCTCCATTCGATCTCCGGTTCGATACCACGTTCCCAGGAATAGACCACCGCGTCCGCGTTAAACGGCTCGCCGTTGTGGAACTCCACATCTTCCCGGAGATAGAACGTGTACTCCGTACCGTCCTCAGACACATCCCAGTCCTGCGCGAGCGCCGGCTCGATCACGTTCTCGTCATTGGCCCACACCAGACTGTCAAACATCTGCCACGCCACATTCTGGGAATTACGCTCCGAGGCGATGGACGCGTCCAACGAGTTTGGAAAGGTGGGAACGGCGACGCGCAACGTCTTGGGTGCATCTTCCGCGGTTTCCGCCTGGCCCCCGGCGACAACGATGCCGGCCGACACTACGAGCAGGATCGCCAGTGCGAGTCCTGTCAGTTTTGTTCGTAACATAAACACTCCTTTATTGTGTTTGTTTTCACTGATTCCCCTTTTGGAGAACCGTTCTTTTCACATACCATCTACGGCATGCAGATTTCCGCGGTCCTGTTCGACAAAGACGGCACGCTCTTCGACTTTCGCAAAACGTGGATGCCGATCCTGTACGAGCTCGCCGCAACGGTAGCGCGCGGCAATGCTGTAACGGCCGACGCTCTCATCCGTGCGGCCGGGTACGATCCGGAGACGGATCGCTTCGTGCCGGATGGGCCGATTGCCGCCGGAAACTCCAGTGACATCAGCGCTGCCTGGCAGCGTGTGCTGCCGTCCCGGGACCACCGGGAACTGCAGCGGCTTATCGACCATGTGAGTGAAACCCGCGGACCAGCTTCTTCCGTCCCCGTTTGCGACCTCCCGGCTCTTCTGAGTCGATTGAGTGACCTGAACATCACGATGGGCCTTGCCACCAGCGACTCGGAGGCCGGTGCCCGCAAGACGCTGGCCCGCGTCGGTGTCTCCGAGCATTTTAGCTGGATCAGCGGATATGACACTGGAGTCGGCGTAAAGCCGGACCCCGCTGTGGTGCACGCCTTCTGCAGGCACATCTCTATCCCCGCCCGGGAAATAGCGGTAGTGGGCGACACGCTTCACGACCTAAAGATGGGGCGGGACGCCGGTGCGGCGACAACGATTGCGGTTCTCACCGGCGCCGTGCCGCGCGACGTCCTCGCGCCTGTATCGGATACAGTTTTGAACTCCGTTGCGGAGTTGCCCGACCTCATTCTTCGCATGAGACGTGCGCCTTAGCGGCATCGACTCAGGTTCCCAGCTCCGATTGAACCGTTGCCAGACCAGGCTCTCCGTCTACGGACAGCACTCCATCAAGCCACGTTTCGAGGATTTCCGGGTTCTCCCGAAGCCAATCAGCTGCTGCATCGCGGGCGTCGGCGCCGTCATTAATGGCAGTCATGATCTCGTTCTCCATGGTTAGGGTAAACTCGAGATTCTCGAAGAACCGCCCAAGGTTGGGGTATTCGTCGTCAAATCCGGTGCGAATGTTGGTATATACCTCCGCCGCACCTAGATCAGGACCGAAATAGTCGTCACCGCCGGTAAGATACGTCATATCCAGAAAGGTGTTCATCGGATGCGGCTCCCATCCAAGGAACACGATCGGCTCTTCTTCCTGAGAGCGCCCACGAACCTCCGCAAGCATGCCCGCTTCGCTGGAGTCCACCACCTCAAAATCGCCGAGACCGAAGGCGTCCTCGTCGATCATCGTCTGAATCAGCTGGTTTCCGTCGTTTCCTGCTTCGATTCCGTGAATGCGGTATTCGAGTTCTTCACCGAAGTCCGCGATGTCACTAAAGCTCTCCAAGCCATCCTCTGCCAGGTAGGTGGGCACCGCCAGGGTGTACTTGGCTCCTTCCAGGTTGAGCGCATACTGCTCAACCGATCCGTCGTCGAAATACTGGTTGGAAATCGTTGCCATGGACGGCATCCAATTGCCGAGAAAGACATCGAGCTCACCGCTGGACATTCCCTCGTAGGCAAGCGGCACCGAGACCGTGGTGGAGGTCGTATCGTAGCCCAGAGCCTCAAGCACGACCCGAGTAGTTGCCGTGGTCGCCTGGATATCGAGCCACCCCACCTCGGCAAAGTCTACCGTAGTCATCTCCACAGAGTCGTCACCGGCTGTCTGTGCTTCCTGGGCACCTGAGGCAAACCCGGCCATTGGGAATATGAGCGCCCCTACGAGCACTGCACACACCGTGTACATTGTACGTTTCATAAAACCTCCTATCGTTTTGAAGCCTATACGTTATCAAGCTTCTGCGCACCTGTAAAGCGAATTACACTTCGTTTTCGGTGTTAAATTTCGAGATTTGTGCGATAGCTCATAGGTTTTCATGAAAGACTTTCCGCTAAATACATGTTATCTAACTATTTACATACAACCCCGATTGCCACGAAAAAGTAGTTCTGTTACAGTACTGATAATCAGTTGTTTCATAACAATTCGTATTTCAAACTTTTGGAGGGAACATGAAGGAAAAATTTCTCACCGGTCGCGTTGCGATGGTCACCGGTGGTGCGTCTGGAATGGGACGGGCCATGGCTTTGGCGTTTGCGGAAGCAGGTGCCGACGTGGGTATTGGATCACTCCTGCAGCAGAGCACATCAAAGAAGGCCGACGGCGAACTGGTCAACCGCCCGGGACGGGAAGAGTTGGATCGAACCAAGGGCGAAATTGAGGCCTTTGGCGTGAAATGTGTCGCGGTGGACCTCGACGTGTGCGATGTGGAGAGCGTGAAGAACTTCCACAACACGGTGGTGGATACGCTCGGTCCGGTGGATATTCTTGCCAACGCCGCGGGTATTACGGCGGAGCACCTGACGGTGGATCATCCGGAAGCGTTGTGGCTCAAGGTCATGGACGTGAATACCAACGGTACCTTCCGCGCCACCCGGGAAGTACTGCCCGGTATGATTGAGCGCGGGTGGGGACGGATCGTGAATATCGCCTCCACCGCCGCCAGCGTGGGAGCCCCCACGTCCGCCGCGTACTGCGCCAGCAAGGCTGCCGTGGTCGGTTTCACCAAAGCCGTTGCCCAGGAAGGCGCCCCAGCGATGGTTACCGCCAATACGATCAGCCCCGGCTGGGTTGAGACGACCTTTGGTCGAGAGTGGCTCACCGATATTGCCGAAAAACAGATGCATAAGAAGGGTGATGAGTTTATCGACGAGCAGAAAGCTGAGAACCCGCAGAAGCGACTGATCCAGCCGACAGAGATCGGCGCCATGGCAGCTCACCTGTGCCGCGAAGAAGCGGTGGGCATCACCGGTCAGGACATTACGATCTCCGCCGGATCACTGTGGTAAAGGAGGCTCTCTTGGAGAAATATCTGAAACCTGGAGAACTGAAAAAGATGTATATCGACGGCGCGTGGGTGACCGCCGCCGCCGGTAAAACCCGGGATATTATCTATCCCTACGACCAGCGGCAGATCGCCACCGTAACCGACGGGGACGCCACTGATGCCACCACGGCGATTGCCGCCGCGCGGAAGGCGTTCGATGAGGGGCCGTGGCCCCGTACTCCCGCCGCCGAACGGGGCCGTCTGGTGCGGCGATTGGCGGATCTGATCGAGCGTGACGCCGAGGAGCTGGCGGCCCTGGAAAGCTGGGACACCGCCAAGACGATGGAAGAGAGCCGCACGGACATGCAGGATATCGCCGGCATCTTTCACTACTTCGCACAGCTCGCCGACAAAGACGGCGGTGAGGTGATCGCCTCGCCCATCGCCAACACCACCAGCCGCGTGGTACGGGAACCGGTGGGAGTCTGCGGACAGATCTCTCCGTGGAACTATCCGCTGCTGCAAGCGTCATGGAAGATGGCGCCGGCTCTAGCCGCCGGAAACACGATCGTCATGAAGCCCAGCGAGGATACTCCCCTCACCACGATCAAGGTAACGGAGCTTGCCGAAGAGGCGGGATTCCCGCCGGGGGTGGTTAACCTGGTGCTCGGGCCGGGACCCACGGTGGGTCACGAGCTGGCGGTGAGTACCGACGTCGACCTAATCAGCTTCACCGGCGGCATCGAAACGGGGCGCTCCATCATGCAGGCGGCGACCTCCAACATGAAGAAGATCGCCTTTGAGCTCGGCGGCAAGAATCCCAATATCTTTTTCGAAGATGTGGATATGGAGCTGGCGATAGACTACGCCCTGAACGGGGTGTTCTTCCACGCCGGTCAGGTGTGTAGCGCCGGGGCACGACTGATCGTCCATGAGTCGATTCATGATGAACTGGTGAAGGGGATCGTGGCGCGGGCTAAGAAGATCAAGCTCGGGGACGCCTTTGATCCCACCACCGAGATGGGCCCGCTTATCTCGGAGAAACACCGAAGCAAGGTGGAAGGCTACGTGGCCTTGGCTCAGGAAGAGGGCGCCACGCTGGCCCTGGGAGGATCCCGGCCGACGGAAGCTGAATTTTCCAAAGGATTCTTCTACCTGCCCACGGTATTCACCAACTGCCGCACCGAGATGCGGGTCGTGCAGGAAGAGGTCTTCGGTCCCGTATTGACGGTTGAAACGTTCACGGACGAGGCCGACGCGATACGGCTGGCAAATGACTCCACCTACGGCCTCTCCGGCGCGGTCTGGTCTCAGGATCAGAATCGTGCCGAGCGGGTTGCGGCGGCACTGCGCATGGGCACCGTCTGGATCAACGACTTCAATGTGTACTTTGCCCAGGCCCCCTGGGGCGGCTACAAGCAGTCCGGTATCGGCCGCGAGCTCGGTAAACCGGGGCTCGAGGAGTATACCGAGACCAAGCACATCTACCAGAACCACGCCACCGAGCCGCTCAACTGGTTCGGAGCCGGCAAGTAGGCGGGAAATCGGCGATCCGCAATGGATTGGTCGTGTAGGCAGTGGCCGGGAGCTCCCGGTCACTGCTTTTTTTGGTATGGTGTTGGATATGGCCTCCAACCGCGGTGTGACGCCGCCTGCAGACCCCCAGCCACCGGTGCGGCGCCGATTCTGGAACACCGCCCGCTTTGTACTCTCCCGGGATCTCGCCATCTTCGTGGTAGGTACGTGGTACTTCGAGTTTTACATCGATTACCGCTTTCCCACGGAGAATAATCTGCTTCTGTACTTTGTGGCGGTGCCGATCATCTGGTCCACGCTGATTCAGATCTGGACCTCTACCAGCTACCGGGAGCAAACCTCGATGGGTCTGCTCATCTTCACGCATGCAATTGCGGTGATGTCGCTACTCTCCACCGTGTTTCTGATTAGCGCCACCCTCAACAGCCTGGCGAATACGCTGGACCCCTTCGGGAACGTAATGTTTCACTTTGTGGGATGGACGGTGATCCTCTCCCTCGTCTATTACGACGCCGTGGATGTGCGCCGCACGTAGCCCGCTGCGGCCTCACCCGCTACGTTTGCTTCTTCCCGGTGGTGGCGCGATTCGCCAGGAGCTTTACGGAACTGAGTTCTTTGGTAGACAAGCGCACCCCACCGGCCCGCACGCTCTTTACCAGGAAGTCATTCACCACAAAATCTTCCTCCAGCTTCTGGATCCGCGGCTTCTTCTTGTAGCGCAGCCGCACCACCACATTGTCCCGGGTGGTGAGCAGCAGCGGCTGCGCCCCTTCGGGAACGAGGGCGTACTCCTTTTCGATAATGTACTGCTCTATGCGGCACCGCTTGAGATACGTCTCCCCGGTAGCGTTCTTGTACACCACGGTAAACACGCGTTCAGCCAGACTATCCTTGTCCGCAAGCCCGGCATAGAGCATTCCGGCCCCCACGAAGAGCTTCTCGGGAACGTTGATAACCCGGTAGACGCCGTCTGCCGAGATCACCAAGATCCGATCGTACTGGGAAACCGCTTCAATCTCACGTACTGATGAGCCGGACCCAACGGCGGTACCCAGATATCCAGCGGCGGAGTCGTACGCCAACGTGCGGTCACGCACCGCTGCCTCCCGGACGTCTACCCGCTCGAAACCGGTGATCGCCGTCTGCCGCGGAAATCGGGCCCCGTGTTTCTCGAGGATACCGTCGAGAAAGGCCAGCGCGTATTCGGTGAGGTTGGCCAGGTGTTTCTTGATCTCCTCCAACCGCTCCCGAATCTGCTCCACTTCCTGGCGATTCTTCTCGATATCGTAGAGCGATATCCGCCGAATCGGTATCTTCAGGAGGCGCTCAATATCCTCGTCGGTGATCGGTCGAATCAGCTCCTTCTTAAACGGCTCGAAACCGGTGCGGACCGCGTCGTGGACGCCGTCCTGGGTGCGTTGTTCCTCAATGCGCTTGTAGATCCGCTCCTCAATAAAGATCCGCTCCAGGGTCCGCATATGGAGGCGCTCCATGAGCGTCTCCCGTTCGTGCTCCAGCTCCTGTTTCAGCAGCGCCACCAACCTCGTGGCATGGTGCGCGATCACCTCGGTAACCGTCATGAGCCGCGGTTTGTCGCCGGAGATCACCAGCAGATTGACGGAAATCGACTGCTCGCAGTCGGTAAAGGCGAAGAGGCCGTCTACCACATCCTGCGAATACACCCCCCGGGGCAGCTTGATTTCGATTTCCACATGCTCCGAGGTGTAGTCGTTGATTTGCGCGATCTTGATTTTGCCCCGCTTGGCAGCGTTCTCGATGGACGCGATGAGGCTCTCGGTGGTGGTGCCGTACGGAAGCTCCCGGATGACGATGCGCTTATCGTCGGAGGTGTCCAGCTTGGCGCGCACCAGCACCTTGCCCTGCCCGTCGGCGTACTCCGATACCTCCATGAGTCCCGCCGTGGGAAAGTCAGGATAGAGCGCTATGTGCTCCCCCCGAAGCTGCGCCTGGAGCGCCTCCACAACCTCCCGAAAATTGTGAGGAAGAATGCGCGTAGACATACCAACGGCGATCCCTTCCGCGCCGAGAATCAGTACCAGGGGGATCTTGGCGGGAAACACCACCGGTTCCCGGTTACGGCCATCGTAGCTATCGGTGTACTCGGTCAGTTCCGGCCGCCACAGGATCTCCCGAGCCACCGGATCGATGCGACACTCGATGTAGCGGGAGGCGGAGGCGCTGTCTCCGGTAAAGATGTTGCCGAAGTTGCCCTGTTTGTCGATGAAGAGGTCTTTATTTGCGAGTACCACCAGCGCCTCATAAATCGAGGCGTCCCCGTGGGGATGGTACTTCATGGCGTGACCTACAACGTTGGCCACCTTGTGAAACTTTCCGTCGTCGATCTCCAGCAACGTGTGGAGGATGCGTCGTTGCACCGGCTTGAGACCGTCGTCGATATGGGGAATCGCGCGGTCTTTGATAACATAGCTGGCGTACTCCAGGAAGTTGCGATTGAAGAGTGTGTTTACGTAAGCCATGGGCGGTTGATTCTCCACAAAATGAGCTGCGTTGTCACCTGCTGTGTTACAGTGCCGGTATGCTCCTTCGGATCCTGCCCCTGCTCATCGCCGTTCCCCTTGCCGTGGCTGTGGCGTTTACCGTTCCCGCCGTACAACGCGTACTACTTCCCCCGGGGGACGCGATTCGGGAACTAATGGAATTGGCGCGCTCACGGCCGGAGCCGGCGCCTCCATTGCAACAAGATGTTGTATACCACCGCGATCTCCTGCGCCGCTACCGCCTGGACGTATACGGCCCGCTCACCACCGCGGACGGGGAAGTATCCGACGACTCGGAGGAGGGCACATCGTCGACTCGCCTCAACGCGCCGGCACCGGTAATCGTGTTCTTCCATGGCGGTTCCTGGGTTCGAGGTGACAAGATCACCCTGTTGGTCGTGGATCGCTTTCTCCGACGCATGCGGGAGGAGGGGTGGTTTGTAGTCTCAGTCAACTACACCACCTCCGCGTATCGTGGGATTAGGGGCCCGGTACGCAACGCCTATCGAGCGCTCGACTGGGTGCACGAGCACGCCGCCGATTACGGGTGGGATCCCGAACGGGTGGGCCTGTACGGCGTATCCGCCGGGGCGCACCTGGCGCTCATGGCGGCGTCTCCGGAGGCGGAGCGCCGTGGCGGCGGGCGCGCCGGTCGTCCCCAAGACCCACGGCCGGCACTGGTGCTGGCGGAATGCGCCCCGGCGGACCTGGTGGCGATGCGCGATGGTGATGCCTTTGAGAACTCCGGTACCTTTGGACTCTTTCCCGAGTTTCGCCTGCGGGCGCTCAGTCCCGTGGAACACATCGATTCCGACTACCCGCCGGTGCTCATCTACCATGGCGATGCCGACGACACGGTGGCGTACCGGCAGGCCGAGATTCTGTCGCGCGCGCTCGCGGAGGCAGACGTTACCCATGAGCTCGTTCGCTATCCCGGCGGCAACCACGCGTTTCTCAACTACTCCGATGCCCAGTGGTACGAACAGGAATCGCGAGCGCTACGGTGGATGCGATCCGTTTTTGCCGACGGCACCCCGCCCGCACCGGAGACTCCGCCGGCGGAGCTTCCACTCTTTACACGTCGATCAGATTCTCCATGATAAAACTCCGGCGTTCCGGGGTGTTCTTGCCCATGTAGAACTCCAGCGTCTCCTGAATACCTTTAATCGTTTTCACATTTACCCCCACGAGGCGCATGTCATCGCCGATAAACTGCCCAAACTCGCTGGGGGAGATCTCCCCCAGTCCCTTAAAGCGGGTCACCTCTGCACCGCGGATCGCCTGAACCGCCTCCTCCCGTTCCTTGGGCGAATAGCAGTAGCGAGTCTCTTTCTTGTTGCGTACGCGGAAGAGCGGCGTCTCGAGAATGTAGATGTGGCCCGCCACCACCAGCTCCTCGAAGTACTGCAAAAAGAACGTCAGCAGGAGATTGCGAATGTGAAAACCGTCGTGGTCGGCATCGGTGGTGACTACAATCTTGTTGTACCGCAGATTACCAATATCCTCTTCGATACCCAACGCCATCATCATGTTGTAGAGCTCTTCGTTCCGATATATCTCGCTGCGCTTGCGGGCGAACATGTTTTGCGGTTTGCCCCGCAAGCTGAAGATCGCCTGGGTGTGGACGTTACGGGAGGCCACCATACTCCCGGTAGCACTGTCCCCCTCAGTGATGAAGATCGTGGATTCCTCTGCCAACTTATTCTTGTCGCCCAGGTGGTACTTACAGTCCTTGAGCTTGGGGATCTTGAGCGCCACCCGTTTGGCAGCCTCCCTACTCTCCTTACGGACCGCGTTGAGCTCCTTCCGGAGCTTCTCATTCTGGGTGATCTTGTGTTCCAACCGCTTGGCGGCATCTTTGTTCTTGTACAGGAAGTCCACTACCGCGGAGCGCACCTCTCCCACGATCCAGGAACGCACATCGGAGTTGCCCAATTTGTTCTTGGTTTGCCCCTCAAACTGCGGATCCTTCATACGAATCGCCACTGCTCCGGCGATTCCCTCCCGCACGTCCTCACCGGAGTAGTTCTTCTTGTAGAACTCATTCACTCCCTTGAGAATTCCTTCCCGAAAGGCGCTCTGGTGCGTGCCCCCATCGGAGGTGAACTGTCCGTTTACAAAGGACCAGTACGTCTCTCCGTAGCTGGTGGTGTGCGTGAAGGCAAACTCCAGCCGCTCCTGCCGGAGGTGCGCAACCTCGTACATGCCCTGCTCGCCGACTTCCGTGGACAGGAGATCCCGCAGGCCCCCTTCAGAGAAGATCTTCTGCTTGTTGTACATAATCGTGAGCCCGGCGTTGAGGTAGGCGTAGTTCCACAGGCGCTGCAGGATGAACTCTTCGTTATAGGTGTAGTCGCCAAAGAGCTCCCGATCGGGACGGAATTGAACGTAGGTGCCGTCACGATATTTGGAGGTGGAGCCCTTTTTTTCTCGGGTGAGCGTGCCTTTGGAAAACTCCGCCTCGGCGTACTTCCCATCCCGAAAGGAGACGGCGTGAAAGTACTCCGAGAGCGCGTTCACCGCCTTGGTTCCCACCCCGTTGAGCCCCACGGAAAACTGGAAGACGTCGTCATTATACTTGGCACCGGTATTGATCTGACTCACCGCCGCGGTGAGTTTGCCCAGCGGGATCCCCCGACCGTAGTCCCGCACCGTTATCGTTCCGTCATCGGCGCGCTTGATTTCAATCCGCTTACCGTGGCCCATAATGAACTCATCAATTGAGTTGTCCACTACTTCCTTCAGGAGGATGTAGATACCGTCTTCAAAGTTGCTCCCGTCTCCGAGGCGGCCAACATACATGCCGCTGCGTAACCGAATGTGCTCGAGACTGGAAAGCGTCTTAATTGAGTTTTCATCGTACTGTTTCGCCATGGTTGCTGCCCACACTACCACACCACGGCGGTTTTCGGCAGCAGTCATGGTCGAAGGCGAGAGATCTCACTACATTTAAGGGAGATGGCACACACTTACGACGTGACGATTGTCGGAGCGGGTATCGCTGGACTCGCTGCAGCCCGTGAACTGAGTCGGAACGGTTTTCGCACCGTGGTCCTCGACAAAGGACGCAGTGTGGGCGGCCGCATGGCAACCCGCAGGATCGCCGGGGACTCCTTCGATACCGGCGCGCAATTCTTCACGGCGGTAACACCGGAGTTCTCTGCGGTGGTGGAAACCGCCGCCGCAGCCGGAGTAGTGACACAATGGTACCAACGACCTCCGCGGCGGTCGGGAGGTGTTCCCCTTCCCGTATGGCGCGGATCCGGCGGAATGACCGACCTCCCGAAGTGGATCGCCGCCGATCAGCCGGAGGGCTCGGCGATGGAGATCCATCTATCAACCCGGGTCACCGCACTGGAACCAACGGGGGGACGCGTGCTGGTATGGACGGAAGACACGCACCAGCCACCGATCGAGACGGAAACCGTCATCCTCACGCCACCGGTGCCTCAGCTCCTTGAGTTATTACCCCCCGGGATTGCGACGTCTATCGATCCCGAGACGGCCACGATTGACTACGATCCGTGCCTGGCGCTCTTGCTCACCCTGGAGGACCCACTGCCGGGGCTGCTCAACGAGCACGGATGGTTTCGTGATCCGGAACCCCACACTCCCATCGCGTGGGTGGCGGACAATGCCATGAAAGGGCTTTCCCCCAACGATTCCCGTCCGGCGCGCACTTCCGATACGAGCTCGCGATTGACCGTTCACAGCTCCGCCGCAACCGCGCGACGCCTATACGATGACGATCACCGCGCGCTGCAGGAACTGACCGAAGCACTCAGCGCGCTCGTTCCGGCAGACCAGCGCGATTATCTCAAGCACGCGCGGTCCCAGAGCTCGCTGGAGCTCAAAAAGTGGCGCTATGCCCGTCCCACGCGCCGCGCCCACGACGCAAGCGTGGAACTGACACCACGGATTATTATGGCCGGCGACGCCTTTGGAGGGGGCCGAGTGGAAGGCGCGTTTACCAGCGGCCTTCACGCTGCCAAAAGAGTGCTGAGCACGGGGGATCAGCTATGAATCCCATGTATCATACCCTGCCGCACAGATCCCAACGGCGAAGCTCCCCGCTGGTTTTCATGAAACGACTCTTGATGGTCGTGACGCCGGTGCTGCTTCTCAGCGCCTGTCTCTCCGTACCGTCGGGTACACCAACGGACCCCGCCGACGAGCCCGCATCCCCAGCGGCCGAGCAACAACGTGCCCGCGACTACCTCTTCGATACACCGGAAAACACCGTTATGGACACACCGTGGTTTTCCGTCAGTTCAGTGGTTCTGCAAATACAACGGACGCAGCCGGAGACGGTAATTGCGGTTCCCCGAGATCGTGAAACGCAACGAGTCCTGGCACTCTGGCCCGGGTCCGAGCCGTCGGACACGCTCATTCCCGGTAATCGGTTCTTGTTCAACTTGGGAATCATGACCGACGGTATACCCCCGTTCACTGACGATCCCGATCGCTACCGCTATCCCGATCTCTACGAGTAGCGCGGAGCGCACAGGGCCGCCGGTTACTGTTGACGCCAGAATCGGCGCGTGAAGAGCACCATCACGGTATAGATTTCGAGGCGACCCAGCATCATAATGAAGGTGAGGAACACTTTGAGCCACTGGGGGAAGAAGGCATAGTTTTGCGTGGGACCGACGCCCCCGAATCCTGGTCCAATGTTTCCCAGCGTTGCTAGAGCAGTGGAGAGAGAGGTGATGATGTCGTTTCCGGCGGCCGCAACCACAAACGTCGTGAACAGGATCAATGTCACATATAGCATCACGAACCCGCTGATCGCGTACACGATGTCCTTCCGCAGACGCTCTCCGCTCAGCCGAATCGCGAACACGCCTCGCGGATAGACGAGATACCGCATCTCGTTCCATCCCTGTTTGAGCATCGTCACCACCCGCACCACTTTGATGCCGCCGCCGGTGGAACCGGAGCTCCCCCCCACGAACATCAACACAAACAGGAGAGTCTGCGCCAAATGGGGCCATACCGCAAAATCAGCAGTGGCGTAACCGGTGGTGGTAAGGATACTGGCCACCTGAAACGATCCATATCGCATCCCTGCCCAAAATCCACCGTACCGTTCAGCCAACACGAGCGCGGTGACAATACTTCCTACACAGAAAATCCCCAGGTACGCCCGGAGCTCCCCGTCCTGCACCATAGAGTGCACCCGGCGCGTCACCACACGGTGATACATCACGAAATTGACACCGGCCAACACCATGAAAACGGTGATAACGCCGTCAATATACGGGGAGTCGTAGGCGCCGACACTGGCGTTCCGCGGTGAGAATCCCCCCGTGGCCATCGTGCCGAAGGTGTGCGTCAGGGAATCAAACAGATCCATGCCGCCGAACAGGAGCAGAATCGTCTCCGTTGCGCTTAAGAGAAGATACGTAAGCCATAGAATCTTGGCCGTCTCGGTAACCTTAGGGGTCAGTTTGTCTACCCGCGGTCCCGGAGCTTCGGCTTTGATAAGTTGCAGGCCACCAATCCCCAACAGCGGGAATATCGCCACCGTGAGCACAATAATTCCCATTCCACCCAACCAATGCGTGAGCGACCGCCAAAACAACAGGGACCGCGGCAACGCCTCGATCTCAGTGAGAATCGAGGCTCCCGTCGTGGTGAAACCACTCATCGTCTCAAAGAGCGCGTCCACATATGAGGGAATCGCCCCGGACAGCACGAACGGGATCGCCCCGAAGAGGCTCACGGCGCTCCACCCGAGACTGACCATGAGAAACCCATCCCGGGTGGAGACATCGTGAAAGTCGGACCCGGATACTCGAAGTCCCACCAGCGCCACGGGAATCAGCACGACCACCGGTATCAGAAACGCCCGGATCGTTCCAGCTTCGCCATCGATGACTGCCCAGATGATCGGAACCAACATGAATCCGGAGACTACCAGCAGGAGAACCAATACAAATCTTAAGACGGCCCGAACATTGATCACCGGGAAAATAGCTCCTGTACCCGCTCACCGTGTTCTTTCTTGGCAATCACCACCAGCTGATCATTGGCCCGGACCACATTATTGCCCCCGGGAACCAGACTCATTCCGTCTCGCTCCATAGCCACGATCAGGGTATCCCGAGGCAGCTGCAAATCCTTGATAGCAGTGCCCACCGCTTTACTGTTGGGAAGCACCGTGAGCTCCAGGGCCTCCACCCGGCCGTCGCTGATCGTATGGATACTGCGAACCGCTCCACTGCGAATAAACCTCAGAATCGTCGTAACGATCGCGTTCTTCTGACTTACCGGCACGTCGATTCCGAGTTGCGCCGCGATAGGAGCGTAGCTGGCGCGGTTTACCAACACCACCGAGCGTCGAATTCCCTGGCTTTTGGCATATAACGCCGTCACGATATTTAACTCTTGATTATTGGTAGCCGCGATAACAAGATCGGCATTGGCAAAGTGCTGCTCCTCAAACACCCCGTCATCAGAAATGTCCGCGTTGATTACTAACGCCCGGGGAAACTCCTCAATAAGAGCTTTGCACCGTTGATAGTCGCGCTCAACAATTTTCACGTGCCGCTCAGTGTGGCCGGTTAGTCTCCGGCTCACCCGGCGAAAGAGGGACTGCGACGGGCCGGACAACAGATACTCCGCCACTTGGCGTCCAATTCGGCCGCCCCCTACGAGAATGACCTTCTTCAATTCACCGCGACTCTTCCCGAGACTATTGAAGATCGCATCAAAGTCGCCCTCGTTGGCAACGATGTACAAAATGTCGCCTCCCTGAAGGCGAGTATTCCCGGAGGGGATGAGATACCGATTCTCCCGCACCACCACCGCCACAAGAAACGAACCCGGCAAGACCTCAGATAGCTTCTCGAGAGTACGCCCCGCGAGGGGACTGTCGCGGTCAACCACGATATTACGAATTTGCACCCGGGACTTCTCAAAGGCCATGATGTCGCTCACCGCTCCAAAGTCCACGGCGCGGATAATCGCTCGGGCCGCTTCAATTTCGGGATTGACGACAAAATCGATTCCCAGGAACCGCTTCTCGGAGAGCTTACTGGAATGGTACTCGAAACTGCGCACGCGAGCGATTTTTGCTTTTACCTGGAACTCAGAGGACACGATGCCGCAGGCGATCATATTTACCTCGTCGGAATCGGTGGCGGCAACGAAGTAGTCGGCGGTGGCGGTCCCCGCCTGCCGGAGGATCTCTCGATTGGTACCCTCGCCGGTCACCACCATGCAGTCAAGGGCGGTTGAGACCCGACCGGCGGCGTCGGGGTTTTTCTCGATCAGAACGACGTCTTTTTTCTCGCTGATCAACTGCTTGGCCAGCTGAAATCCCACCGCTCCTGCACCGACGATGACAACCTTCATGAAGAGCTGTTATATCAGCGTCCCTGGGGGCTGTCAAACGCGATCGCTACCGTGTTGGCGCGATGTATCTTGATGGTGAACGGATAAAGCAATACACTCTCTCTTGTGGAACGTGCAAGTGACCAGGTGAGCTATAAAACAATTGAAGGTGACCGGCAAGACCATGACGTGATCGTATATGCGCTCTCCACGTGCGCCTTTTGCCGCCGCGCTATAGAGTATCTCAAGAAGAACGGCGTCCAGTTTCGCTACACCTATCTTGATCAGATCGACGTGGAAACCAAGCGATCGGTGAAGCGTGAGCTTTCGGAACGATTTGACAATATTGTAGTATTTCCAATTCTGGTGGTGGATGACCAGCGCGCCTACTCGGGGTTTACCGAAACGGTGTGGGCGCGCGCGCTGGATCTGGAGTAACGTCCGCTATGAGCAAGAGAACGATTGAGCAAACCAGACAGTTCATCGAGAGCGCCGCGGCTCACAACGGGTGGGTTCCCAATCCGGATTCCGAGTTTCGGGAGACGATCGCTGAGGGACTGACGACCAACGCGAATCGGTTTGGCTACTACTTGTGTCCGTGCCGCGATGGTGACGGAGATCGGCAGGCGGACAAAGATATCGTGTGTCCGTGCATTTATGCCCAAAAGGATATTGAGGAGTACGGCCAGTGTTTCTGCGGGCTATTTCTCTCGCAGGAGAAAGCCCAACAGAATCCACTGGACGTGCAACAGATTCCCGAACGTCGCAACCAGGCACACTAACCGGCTACCGGGACGGGATCGTCCGAGCGCGTTCAAGAAACGCCGCGATCGTCGCTTCCGTGGTATCCCACGATACCATGAGCCGGGCCAAATTTTCCGCCGCATTCCATAGATAGAATCCAAACTCAGTTTGAAGCGGGGCGATCGCCTCCGGGGGAACCGTTACAAACACGCCGTTCGCTTCGGTGGGCAGGGCTACCCGATACCCGGGGATCTCCGACAACCCCGCGCTCAACTCCCGGGCAAGCCGGTTCGCCCGCAGCGCGTTCTCCATCCATAAATCATCCTGGAGATACCTCGTAAATTGTGCTGAAATATAGCGCATCTTGGAGTGAAGCTGGGTCGTCTGTTTTCGGAAGAAACGAAACGAGGCCTCCAGCTCACGATTAAAGAACACGACCGCCTCACCAAAGAGCAGGCCGTTCTTGGTCGCCCCAAACGACAACACATCGATTCCCGAATCAACCGTGACCGCCCGAAGCGCCTCCCGAGGCGTGAGGTGCGCGTCACGGCCGGCGACCTGCGCCCGCTCCCAGACCGCCGCGGCGGCGTTGGCGATCCGCGCGCCGTCCATATGAACGGTAAGCCCCACCTCATGGGCGCTCGACACCAGACGCGCCAAATCCTCCGGCCAGTACACCGTGCCCACTTCGGTGGCCTGCGTGAGCGATATCGCAGCCGGCTGGTTGGTGTGCTCAAACCCGCGGCGCGCGAGGAAGGGCGTGATATCCTCCGGGAGGAGGCGGCCGTCTGAGCGGCCCACCCCAAGGAGCTTGAAGCCTCCAATCGCCTCCGGGGCGCCGCCCTCATCCTCATTGATATGGGCCATCTCGGTACAAATCACCGCCTCAAACGATCGGGCCATGGTGCGGAGCGCGCCCACGTTGGCGCCGGTGCCGTTGTACACGAAATACACGCCACACTCCACGCCGAAGAGCTCTCGCAGCTTTTCCTGGGCCTCGGCCGTGACCGGATCATCGCCGTAGGATATCTCGTGGTCCCGACCGATCTCACTGAGGGCGGAGAGAATGGCTGGGTGGGCTGGTGACGCGTTGTCACTCGCGAATAGTTGTCTCATCTGTCTGATTCTCCGAACTCGTGTGA
>JBMCMH010000003.1:0-49990 GCA_048614515.1 Alkalispirochaeta sp.
CGCTCATAAAGTTCACGTACCGCAGCGCGTAGCGCGAGGAACGTGAACAGCAAAGTTCACGTACCGCAGCGCGTAGCGCGAGGAACGTGAACAGCAAAGTTCACGTACCGCAGCGCGTAGCGCGAGGAACGTGAACAATCAAGGTGGCGTGCTTGCGCCACGGCGGTATACTACCGTTTCTTCGGGTCTGAGCCCGTGCCGATATGGTGCGACGTTCAGACTGCGCGTTTCTTTTCCCTTTTCTCAATACGTAATTTATTACGTCTGGTGATCACAGCGAAGGGGTCCCACCCGTTCCCATTCCGAACACGGAAGTTAAGCCCTTCAGCGCCGATGGTACTGCCGCATGGTGGGAGAGTAGGTCGTCGCCAGACGTTTTTTTGTGTCCACATGACAACTTGTCATGTGGACACAAAATACTCTATGGAGGCGACGACATCAGGGTGGTATGGACATGCGGGTTGGCGTGATCTTTTGACGGAATCAGGCTTGTCAGAGGCGTGCACGGCAACTATCCTTACAGCGGAAGGTGGCCATGGCAACGCAAACGGATCAATTGCAATTAGTTACGTTTCAACTTGGTGAAGAGTTATACGGCATTGATATCATGCAAGTGAAAAGCATTGAAGAGACGAAAGAGGTTCGGCCCATTCCGAACTCTCCGAATTATGTGGAGGGAATCTTCAACCTGCGGAGAGAAATCATTCCGGTGATCAACTTGCACAGACGCTTCCATTTGAAGCCGGCCGAACTGGCCGAGGAGGACGAACTGCTCAGTGGCTTTTTGATCATTCGTTTGGATGGAATGCACGTGGCGATAATTATTGACAAGGTTTCACGCGTGCTTACCGTTTCAAGCGATGAGATCCAACAGCCCCCGCAGATGTTGTCCGGTATCGGCGCGGAGTATATTGAAGGTGTTGTGCATAGAGATGACGGCTATCTCATCATTCTCGACATCGATCGCCTCTTCAACCTGCGTGAGCTTGCGGCGTTGGAAACGTTCGCACGCTGATCGCGGAAGCGCGTCCCACTATGCTACCTCTGTATAGACCGACAATTCGACGTGCGGATATGGATGCCGTCCTCCGCCGTTTGGCCGAAGATTCAATTGGAGCGGGCGAGTTGTCTCGCGAGTTCTCCCAGGGATTGGCGAAATATCTTGGTCGGCGAAGTGGTGTCTCGATGCGGACGGTGGGAGCTGCGTTGCGAGCCGCGCTCACTTCGCTCGGGTTACCGCCCGGTGCCCGCGTGGGAATGTCGGCGCTCGCGCATGGGTACGTCTTCCGAGTGGTGGAGCGCTTGGGGTTTACGCCGGTTGTGGTTGATACCCAGCGAATACTTCCGGTTCTTCCGAGCCCATTGGATTTTGATTATGAGCCTCTATCGTTGGATTGTCTGTACGTCGACAGTCGGCTGGGGTTTATTGCCGATGTTGAGGGCTTACGCCAGATTCGTGTTCCTCTGATCGAAGACGTCTCCGAGGGTCTCGGGGGTAATACGGGAAGGGAGATGGTAGGTTCCGCGGGTGAACTTACCATTATCGGATTGGAACCGGAACACATCATCACTGCCGGCGGCGGTGCGACCGTTGTGACAAACAATAGCAAGCGGGTGTCGGTACTGGCGGCGGCTACTGATCCTGGAGGCGGTGAGGCGTCGTTGCCGGATATGAACGCTGCCATGGCTCTGACGCAGATGCGCCAGCTGGAAAAGTTCATCGAACGCCGGCGGGAGCTGGTTTCTCGATTTCTTAGGACGATTCAGCGCGGACGCCATACGCTTCCGTTACAAGGTGGTGAGGGGGACGCAGTGTTCCCGGCCCTTCCCGTCTTAGTGGAGTCGTCGCCCCGAGATGTGGAACAATATGCTCGGACTCATGGGGTGAGCGCAGGACGAGCATTTCCGGAGACGGCGCTGACGCTCCTTTCCGACGCAGACCACGATGTGACCCGAACGTTCCCGAATGCGCTCAGTTTGGCGGGACGTATGGTCCTCTTTCCCTTGTATCCCACCCTTGGGAAAACAGAACAGGAGACAATTGAGCGAATTCTCGCCACAATGCCGTGATTTCCCGAAGCTTTACGGCTCACTCACCGGTCTGTATAGTATAGAGGCACGAATGAAGCACACGATTCGCTCAGTTCTTATCATAGCCAACACCGGCAAAGCAGATGCGCGGGACTTATCATCCGCCATGGAGGCGTATTTTCACGGCGCCGGTATTCACGCCGACTCGTTTCACTATGAGGGAGTAGCGCACGATATCCCCATCGACCGCCAGTACGATCTGGCTATCACGCTCGGCGGTGATGGAACGGTGTTGTTTGCCAGTCGAGTACTTGCCGCACATCAGGTTCCCATCCTTCCGGTGAACTTAGGGGACTTCGGCTTTATCAGCGAAGTGGGGCATTCCGAATGGCAGGAGGCATTTCAGTCCTATGTAGCTGGTGAGATCGTCGCGGGAAATAGATTTGTGATTCAGGTATGCGTCTACCGCGACGGGAGGGAATTTTGTCGGTTCCGGGGCTTAAACGATGCGGTCGTTTCGTCGGAAGGAATTTCGCGCATGGTCCGGTTGTCGGTCTCGTTGGGCAAACAGCATCTTGGAACATATAAGGCGGACGGAGTCATGGTGGCTACTCCCACCGGTTCCACGGCGTACTCCGCTGCGGCAGGCGGGCCGATTCTCCACCCCGAGATGGATGCGATGATTCTCAATCCGATTTGCCCGTTTACCCTGTCGCATCGACCGATTGTTCTGCCGCCTAATGAAGAGGTTCGCATTTCCGTAGATCAAGCGCAGCGGACCAGTGTCGCGCTCACGGTGGACGGACAGAGTCTGACCCCTTTAATTGCCGGCGATTACGTCATCGTGCGGGCCAGTGGTGAACGAGCGCAAATCATCCGTTCCGATCAGAGAAATTTCTATGAGGTACTAAGGACCAAGCTCAATTGGTCCGGAGGTCCCTATGATTGAACGCCTTTCGGTGCGCAATTTCATTCTTGTGGATGCGCTCGAGATCGAGTTTACTCCGGGTTTCAACGTGCTTACCGGGGAAACGGGCGCCGGAAAGAGCATATTGGTTGGCGCGCTGTCGATGCTCTTCGGCGCGAAGGGTGATACCGACCTTGTACGATCCGGACGCGATGAGGCATCAGTTACCGGAGAGTTTCGGGTCACTGATCATGCCGCCTGTAAAGAATGGCTCCGAGACCGAGATATTGCGCCGGAAGACGGAATCGTGCTGGTTCGGCGTTCCATTAAGACGGCAGGTCGTGGTGCCATCCACATGCAATCCGTCCCGGTTACCCGATCGGATCTCGCGGAGTTTGCCGGATTGCTTCTAGACTTACATAGCCAGCATGAACACCAGTCACTCTTTGTAGAAACAAACCATCGCAGAATCCTGGACCGATTCGCCGGTATTGAGCAGCAGGTGGCAGAGTTCTCGGAGGTGTTTAATACGTTAGGGGAACTCCAGCGTCAACGGGAGACGATCGAGGGACGGGAGGCGGAACGCCTTCGGGAAATCGAAATGCTCGAGTTTGCCGTTGAAGAGATCTCGTCTCTTGAACCACGGCCCGGTGAAGCTGAGGAGCTGGAGCGCGAGCGACACCGTATGAACGAGTACGAGCGACTGGTGTCCCATGTAGAAGCGGTTAATCAGTTGTTTGACGGCCCAGAGTACGGAATCCTCTCGATGTTGAAGCGCGCTCGGCAAGAGTTTTCTGCTGCAGCCCGGGCTGACACTGAGCTTACCGGAGATGCGGAGCGTCTCGACACGTCATACTTCGAGATAGAGGATATCGCTCATACCCTGGCATCCTATCAGGAGCAACTGGCCTTTGATCCGATTCGACTAGAGGAAATTGAGGAACGATTGGCCGCCTTGCGGCGGTTGTTTCGCAAGTACGGCGAGACGGAGCAAGCCGTCTTGGACTATGCCGCCGGCTCCCAAGCCAGGCTCGCGCAGTTGCGGACCGCCGAGGAGTCCCGGGAATCGCTGTCTCGGCGAATCGCAGACGTGGAGCAAGAGGTCGGTCGCCGGGCACGCGAGATTCATGCTGCCCGAGTATCTGCGGCGGATATACTCCAGCGTCGCATTCGAGAGGTGCTTTCGGATCTCGCGATGGGTCAGGCGGAGTTCATCGTAGATATCGCAACGCGCAGCAATGAGGCCGGCCGGTTGATTTGCGGCCCCCAGGGCGCTGATCGGGTACGCTTTCTCATAAGTACCAATCCCGGAGAAGAACCACGCCCTCTTTCAAAGATTGCCTCCGGTGGTGAGATTTCTCGGGTGATGCTGGCAATAAAAACGATCGTGGCGGCGGTAGATGACGTCCGAAGTCTTGTCTTTGATGAGATTGATACCGGAATTGGGGGCCAGGTTGCATTGGCAATCGCTGCGCATATGGCGCAATTATCTCAGCATTCCCAGGTGATCGCCATTACGCATCTTGCGACGATCGCCGTTCGCGCCGATAATCATATAGTCGTGGAGAAAGGTGTTCATGAGGGTAACACTCGTATTTTAGCACGGACGGTTGTCTCCAGTGATCGTGAACGGGAGATCGCGCGCATGTTGGCGGGAGATGTCGAGGAAAGCCACAGTGTAGACCACGCCCGGGCGCTGTTGGAGCGGTACCAGAGAGAAATTGATGGCAAAGATTAGTAACGAGGCTCGACAACAATATTTCGATCGGATCAAAGAGTACAAGCAGACCGCGGAAGCGATCGTGCAACGGGAGAAAAGCCTCCTGAAAGTGGCGCGGGGGCAGTCTCCGGGTGTGTCATACAAGTATTTAGCGCTGGCTGATGAACGACTCAATCTCGCGTCGTATTATCTACTTCAGAACTCTCTATCGGTCTCACTATTGGGCGTCAAGAACGAGGCGTTCCTCAATGATGCGCGAAAGAGTTGCTACCAGGCAGTGATCTATGTGGAAGAGGTCGTATCCAACTACGTGGATGTTGCGTTTTCAGACTATTCGGATTTGCTGGAACAGATTGACGGCTTTGAGGACGAAAAGCGGTACCATCTCGTTCGCAAGATCGGGTTTACCATTGAGTCGGTGGAAGAAGCGTTTGGCGCAAACTCTAAGTGGCGTTGGTCCTTCGTTGAGCTTGAAGGAAGATACGCTGCTATCGCCAAGAATCTGATCAACTTCAAAACCTTTGTCGCGGGAATGGATCCCCGCGTCGACGGCTATGAGGCGCGGATGGGACATCTCGATCTGGCCCAAGATCTCTTGACGAAGGCGGCGGATCGATACCGCGAGAAGTACGAATTGTCCACGTTACGTATCGACGATTTCAAGCATGCGATCGCGTTCCTGGCTGCGCTTCGCCGAATCCACATTTTGTTGGGTGATGCCGACAAGGCTGAAGAGATCAAGAAGAAGATGGACGTCTGGAAGTCCAAGATGGAGACCGACGAGAAATCTCAGGCACGGAAACGAGCGGTTAAATAGTCGTGGACCGGCTGATTCGGACGGTTTTGGCGATCGTAGTAGGCGTGGTCGCTGCCATGGGCGTTCCGCGAGAGGTGGGGCGAGAGTTACGGTGGGAGGTTGCGTGGGAGCATACGCTGGGCTCGGCAGACGGCAGTTCCCGCGGTAGTTCCACAATATCGGACCCCAGCGCGCACGTTCCGCTGGAATCGAGCCGGCGCTTTTCGTTGATCCATGCCGCCGACGGTGAGCCGCGAGCAACCGGTCTCAAGACCGAGGTGTTTCAGGCATCCCCGCAGGCGCTTATCAACCAGGCGGACGATGTGCCGCGGTGGGCTGTCCAATCCTGGGACGGTGACATACTGCAGGTGGTACCACGTCGTGGGATACCGCGGTTGCGGGGTGACACGCTGCTGCAATTTGACAATGAATCAAAAGTCTATGGAGATGTTGTAACCAGCGGTGAACAATGGGTAGTGGATCTCCCTCAGAACGCTACCGTGTATGACGTCGCTGTCGACGCGACCGGCACGCATTGGTTCGCGGTGGGGTCTATCGATGGCCGGGTCCTTATAACCGACGGCGTTGGGGGTCGGGAATGGGTGTACTCCACCGATTCCAGCGGCGATGCCGGATTCACTCCCACGGTGTACGGTATCCATATCGCGCGGGTAGACCAGCCCACCTCGGAGCCGGGTGATGCCCCCGCCGTATACATCATTCAGGGGACCAGCCCCCAAACGGTGCGTCGGATAGAACTCTTGGAGGGCGGCGAGACAACCGCTGCCGTGATCGGTGAGATTGCCGATGCCCACGTCGGGAAGCGCCCCCAGACCATTCTGGGCGTGAGATCTGACCTCCTGGTGGCGGGTGCGCGCGGCGGACTCTTTGTAGCCGATCTTGGAGCGGACCGCTCTCTGACCGTCCCCGTCGCCGGGCTCAGCGGGCTCTTAGGCGTGGGACAATCTCGAGACCGCCTCGTGATGGTTGCCGCAACCGGGTACGAGGGGCCGCTCATCATAGTCGGAGCGTCGGATTTTTCAGCGATTGCATCCTGGGAGTTGGATGACCCTTCCCTTCGCGTACAGGTAGCTGGGGGCGGTCCGGTTGGGGATCGGCTGCTCGTGCAAGACAACGACCACGTCGTCGGTCTGGAGATCAGTTTGTGAGTGCGACCGTGAACAACCGCTCGTTACGAATACCCAACGCAACAGGCCGTTCCCTCCAGGCGGTATTAGGGCTGATTGTGATGGCGGGATTCTTGGGCCTGGTGCCGCTCACGCCGATCGATGCTCAGTGGCAGTGGCCCGTTTCTGCGGATACACTTGATGTACCTCAACCCGCGCACGGTGCCGGCTCACCGTGGTGGAATGCATTGGGCCGCCCGTCGGACGTTGATGCAGACCGCTTCGTGTACCGCTTTTTGGCGCCGGGGACCGTCGTATACCATGAGACGGGTCGTCTTGCTACCGGCGGGGCGGATACGGTTCCTCGATCGGATGATCTTGTGGTAGTGAAGCATGACGACGGGCTATGGAGTTTCTACTCCGGGGCACGACTGCGCCTCAATGGTGATTCCTGGACCGATGATGTTGAGATACGGTTAGACTCGCGATTCACCGCGGATGGACCAGTATCGTTCGCCGTCTTCGACGCGGTGCGCAATGTCTTTGTCAATACCCGAGCGATTCTTCCTGAGATCGATGGACTCATAGACGACGGGTTGCCGGTTGTAGGCTTTGTTCAGAATGGTTCACTCACCTTGTCTCGTAACCTTACCGCCGGCGAAGCGCAGTTTGTCGTACCCCGGCAATGGCTGGATCCGGCAACACTGCCGCGGCGAATCTATGTGTTGGTGGATGGGCTACTCCAGGCGGAGATCGACTTCACGGTCCCCGGCGAAGTGGCGCCCCGGATGACCGATAGTGGCGATCTGCTCCTCGTTCAAATGGCCCTCGAGCCGGGATTCGTGGTGGTAGAGGTAGAATCGCATCAATTCGATGGAAGTATAGAGCGCCGGACCATTCCATTTCGCGTACCCGATCGGGGAGTACTTGACACTCCCTAGGGCATTTTCCACAATTGGCCGATGCTTCTGGAGACGATCCGATGATCCGTAAACGGCTGGAGGAGCTCTCTCTGGAAGCGCTTCTTCTGGTGGCCTCCCAAAATGGACTAGACCTCGAGCCTGATCTCCATCGAGACGATGTCATTGATGAGCTGGCCGATCTCATAGCGGAGAACCGAGAAGAGCGCGAGTCAGCGAACTCCGTGACCGTTAAGATTCAGCAAAAGAAGTACGCGCTGTTACGGGATGACGAAGCTCCTCTGTCTCAGGACAAACTGGATGCGGTGGAACTCCCCAGTCACTATGAGATCAATCGCATTACATTGATGCTTCGGGATCCGCGCTGGGCGTTTACCTATTGGGATGTGAGTTCCGGTAAAATTCGAGAATATCAGGAATCCGCGCGCTTTGACGGGTTGTATTTGCGAGTGCTTGAACTGGAAGGCCATACTGAGGAATTGCGTATTCGTGATTCCTTTGAGATTCCCGTTCAACTGAGCGACTCAAGTTGGTACATCTATCTTCCTCGGCGGCAGGCCTCGTATCGAATCCAGCTGGTCGCGCGCAACAATCATCGTCGGGAGCTCTTGGCGGTTTCCAATGAGGTCTATGCCCCCAACGATCGCCTTCCGGACTCATCGGAAGCGTTGGATCCCCACCGAATGGCGTTATACGAGTTGTGCGGTCTGGAGTACTTGGAATCCCCGCCGTTTGACGAAGAAATCTCCGACCATGGACAGGAAGTATCATGAGCACGGGACACTCAATTCTCTTGCTTCATTCCCATTTACCCTTGGTTCGTCATCCCGAGTATGAGTCGTTTCTCGAGGAACGGTGGCTGTTTGAAGCGATTAGCGAAACGTACCTGCCGCTCTTGCGGTCGATGAAAAATTTAGAAGAGGACGAAGTTCCCTTTGAACTGGCGATGTCGTTTTCGCCGACGTTGAGCTTCATGCTGCAGGACGAGTTTTTGTTGAATCGGTACGCCGAGTATGTACGCAACAATATCGAACTTGCTGAGCGGGAGCTCGAACGCACCAAAAATGATCCTCCACAGCACACACTGGCGGAGATGTACCATGCGCGATACCTGCAGGACCTGACCGACCTCGAGGAGACATACGAGCGCAATATTCTCAAGGGGTTCAATTATTTCGCAAAGCGGGGACATCTGGATCTGCTTGCCACTGCTGCCACACATGCCTTCCTGCCCAACTTCCGCAACTATCCCGAAACGGTGCGACTCCAGGTCGAACTGGGCATTGAATGCCACCAAAAGAACTTTGGAACCCATCCGCGCGGCTTTTGGCTTCCGGAATGCGGGTACTACGAGGGGCTGGATGAGATTCTTGCCGACGCCGGGATTGACTACTACGTGAGCGCCGCCCACGGTGTACTCTTCGGTTCGCCGTCTCCCGCGAACGGAACGTATGCTCCGGTAAAGACCGCTGGGGGTGTGGCGGCATTCCCCCGGGATGTCTACACCGCCACGTGGGTATGGTCTTCGGAACAAGGTTATCCGGCGGATCCTGCCTATCGCGACTTTTATCGGGACATTGGATATGACCTTCCGTTGGACTATATCCGCCCGTATATTCATGACGATGATATCCGGATCGATACTGGGTTCAAGTACCACGCGATTACCGGTGATACCGACGACAAACAGTTGTATGATCCGGAGGCAGCCCAGGCCCGGGTTCACTCGCATGCTCGTGATTTTTTCCATCGTCAACGGGAGCACGTCGGGCGTTTACGAGATGTGCTCCCGTCCGTGCCGGTCATCACCAGTCCCTTTGATACGGAGCTATTTGGGCACTGGTGGTTTGAAGGACCCCAGTGGTTAGAAGAGCTGTTTCGAGTGGCCCATAGCGAAGCGACCGCCGCCGAAGGCGGAGATGATTCAATGGGGACGCTCGAGATGGCGACGCCCTCCCGCTATCTGCGAGAGCATGGAACCGCTGAGCGGGTAGAACCAACGTTTTCGAGTTGGGGGAGTCGGGGTTACGCTGAGGTGTGGATGGACGGATCCAACGATTGGATTTATCGCCACGTGCATCAGGCCATTGAGCGGATGGGCGAGCTCGTGGCGAGATTTCCCGACGAGAGCGGGCTGAAAGAGCGGGCGCTCAACCAGGCAGCTCGCGAGGTGTTGCTGGGGATGGCTTCGGACTGGCCGTTTATCATGAATGCTCACACGGTGGTTCCCTATGCCACGCGCCGAATCAAAGAGCATCTGCTCAATTTCACCCACGTGTACGATGCCCTATCTCAACGCAATATGGGGACGGAGTGGTTGACTGCGCTCGAGAAGAAACATCCAATTTTTGGGCATTTGGATTATCGTCGGCTCAAGTTGGCATCCGTAGAGACCCTCCGGCATCTCATGTAGGTGCGCGCGTTCATCTTTTTCCGATTCTTTGATAACTACCGGCCTTCCGTAAAGGAGGCCGGTATTTTTTTTGCTCATTTCGCCGCACATTCGGAATAGCTATCCATATGTTAAGGTGTTTCTCGGATTGGTCGATTATTCTCCGGCGAATTCTGTCTACAAACGTTGACATATGGTGGGATCGTTCTACTATATACACAGTGTGGGAAAAAGTGGGAAAAGATAGGTGAAAGTGGTAGATAGAGGATGATTACGGGGCAGTATCGCAACGCTTTGGACGACAAAGGACGGATCATGATTCCGTCCAAGCTGCGTTCCGAGGTTCCGGGCAATACCCTGGTGATCACTTCCGGGATCGACCACTGCTTATGGCTCTTTCCACCGCAAGAGTGGAAGCAACTATCCGACAAGCTGATGGAAGCTGCTTCTCCGTTTTCCCGCAGAGCGCGGCTGTTGCAGCGGCGAATCATCGCACCGGCACAGGAGGTGGAGCTGGATAAAACGGGACGGATTTTGATCCCTCCCTTTCTGAAGGAGACGGCGGGATTAAAAAAAGAATGCGTCATGCATGGGATTAAGAAATACATCGAGATATGGGATGTGGATGAGTACGCAGCGTACCTTGACGAGAGCGAAGACGAGTTTCAGGAGGCGGCCGAAGAACTGGGAGGGTCCGTCTCCTTCTTCTAACGATGTCTGTTGAACACGTGCCGGTGCTACTGGATGAGGTGATGGAATTTTTCACGCCGTTTCCAGCGAGGGGCCGAGTGTGTGACGGAACATTTGGAGGAGGCGGCCATACGGCCCGTCTTCTGGAACTCTGTTCTCAGTGTACCGTAACCGCAATCGATGCCGACGGTGAGATGATTCGCCGTGGGAAACAGCGCTGGGCCAATACTGAACGGCTCACCTTAGTCCACGGATGGTTTGATGAGGTATTGCCGGAGTTGCCCCCGCAAGATCGAGTGCTCTTGGATCTGGGGGTGTCCATGTTCCATCTCAAAGAGGCGGATCGTGGATTCTCGCTCCGAGAGGATGGACCTTTGGATATGCGCCTAAACGCGGCACGTGGGAGCGAATCCGCCGCCGAACTGATCGGCAGAATCAGTGAGGCGGAACTGGCTGATATCTTGTATCTCTATGGTGAAGAGCGCTATTCCCGGCGCATCGCCCGAGCGATCATCGAACAGCGGTCGGCGGGGATCGAAACCACCGGTGAACTGGCGGACATAGTGAAGTCGGCGGTGCCTCCGAAATATCGCCACGGTCGGAACCATCCCGCGACCCGGACGTTCCAGGCGCTTCGAATCGCCGTGAACGATGAGCTATTTCGGATTGAACGGGCCCTTCCTGCTGCGGCGGGGCGACTGGCGCCGGCGGGCCGGTTGGCGGTGATCACGTTTCACTCTCTGGAAGACCGCATCGTGAAACACACCTTTCGGCGCCTTTCGGGGCGCGCCGGTGACGCAGGCAGTACGCAATTTGTGCGACATCCCGCCCAAAAGAGATCGATTCCCGCGGTGCCGCGGCCGATGTATGAAGAAGAGGGACGGTTTCGGGTTTTGACGCGTAAGCCGGTGGTCCCTTCCGAGCAGGAAATCGCGTCAAATCCGGCTGCCCGCAGTGCCAAGCTCCGGGTGTTGGAGCGGACCACCCAAGAGGACTCTGTATGAACGACACGCGACGCTGGATAATTGGATTCTCTCTGATGCTGGTTGTGCCACTCCTGTTCGTAGTGAACGTATGGCAATCTTATCGATTCGTCCGTCTCCAGCAGCGGCTCGAGTCAATTCAGAGTTCTCACCTCGAGCTATTGGAAGAGAATAAACGGCTGGTGGTGGGCATAGCGGGATTACGATCACCCGCTCGCGTTCGGTTGATCGCCGAAGATACCCTTGGGCTGGAACCGGTAGAAGCGGAACGGATTCGGCGGATTGAAATCGATGGGGGGGGCAGTGGGCAGTAGCAACTTTCCCACACTCCACGAACTATCCTCGATCCTTTCGGCATCGCCGCCGGACTGCGCCGAATCGGTGCGGCCGACGTCAGTCTGTATCGACTCGCGGACATGCGCCCCGGGGGCGCTCTTTTGTGCGCTCCCCGGCGAACAGACCGACGGTCACCACTACGTCGTATCCGCCGCGCAGGCGGGGGCGTGTGGTGCGATTGTACGTGACCACATCTCTCCGTCCGGCGATCCATGGCCGATCCCGGTCCTTGTCGTGCCCGACGCGCTGCAGGCACTGCATGAGGTGGCGGCGTGGTATGCTACGCACCATCTATCCGGCAATACTACGCGGATTGGGGTGACGGGGAGTAACGGCAAAACGACGACCAAGGAGATGATCGCGGCGATCCTTCGGGACGTGGACTCATGCTTTGTTTCAACCGGGAATCTCAACAGCGAAACGGGACTTCCTCTTTCGGTATGTGAGACACCTCCCGGCGTGCGCTACGCGGTATACGAGTTGGCAATGAGCCGTCCCGGGGAGATCGCCCCGTTGGCTCGCATCGTACGACCTCATCACGCGGTGATTACACACATCGGAACCGCCCATATTGGAAATCTGGGAAGTCAGCAGGCAATAGCCGCTGAAAAGAAGCAGATCACCGCCTATTTCACTGGAGCGGAAACGCTCTATATTCCCGAAGATGATGACTTTCGTGACGTTCTCGCTGCTGAGGTGGCGGGAGCGGTGGTCACTACTGGTCCCGTGACGCAGCACGCATCTCTTGAGACCGATCCGACGGATCATCGGGTGATTGTGCGAATCGGCTCGCGCTCTGCCACGTTGCCCATCCTCGGGCGACACAACGGGCGCAACGCGTTGATTGCGCTTGCCGTGACGCAGAAGTTGGGAATTGACACCGATTCGGCGTTAGCTTCCCTCACCCGCGTTGTACTGCCGTCCGGCCGCAGCCAGCGGATTGAGCAGAACGGCCATACGATTATCCATGACGCGTACAACGCCAATCCCGGTTCGATGATCGCCTCGATCGAGATGGCGGAAGAACTTGGTGTTACCGTTTTGATTCTCGGAGACATGTATGAGCTGGGCGTCTTTGAGGAGGCGGGCCACCGCGAGGTGATTCAGGCCGCGCTTGCCTCGTCGGCACGGCTGATTTGTTTCGTGGGCGAGCGATTTCGAGCGGTGTTATCCGAAGCGCCGGAAGCCCCCCCCATGGACCGAGTGCTATCTGCGCCCACGGTATCGGAGATCGCCGAATTGGTGCGGCCGCGCTTGCAGCCTGGGGAGACAATTCTGCTAAAAGGGAGCCGGGCGGTGGCGCTTGAGCACGTGATTGGAAGTTTTGCGGAAGGAGGAGAGATCCGTGCTTAGAGAATTACTCTTTCCGCTCACGCCATATTTCACACCGTTTAACGTGTTCCAGTACATCACCTTTCGAGGGGCCTACGCTGCAGTTACCTCGTTGTTAATCACCTTTACCCTGGGGCCGTGGACAATCAACAAGCTCCATCAGTTGCGATTCGGAGAGGAGATTCGCAGTGATGGACCGGCGACGCACCATTCCAAATCGGGTACGCCCACCATGGGTGGACTTCTCATGATCATCTCCATCGTGATTTCCGGGCTCCTTTGGATGGATGTAACCTATCTCTACACGTGGATCGGCTTGTTGGCCGTGGTTGGGTACGGGGCCATCGGAATGATCGACGATCTTCGAAAGATCAGACAGAAAAACAAAGACGGTCTCAGTGGCTGGTACAAGATTATCGGACAGGTAGGGCTCGCCACGGTAATCGCCATCCTCCTCATCGTCTTTGGTAACGAGAACGCTACAAAACTCTATGTACCGTTTGTGAAGAGTGCAGTCGTGGACTTGGGGCTATGGTATGTGCCGTTTGCGGTGTTGCTCTTGGTGGGAACCTCCAACGCGGTAAACCTCACTGATGGGCTCGACGGGCTGGCCACCGGCTTGGTGCTTATGGTGGGACTTACCTTTGCGGTGTTGTCATACGTGACGGGGCGGGTTGACTTCGCCGAGTATCTCCAGATCCCGTACCTCCCCGGAGGAGGAGAGATCGCAATCTTCAGTCTTGCCGTGGTGGGCGCGTGTGTCGGCTTCTTGTGGTTTAACGGCCATCCTGCGGAAATCATGATGGGAGATACGGGAAGTCTCTCACTGGGCGGAAGTATCGGCGCCCTCGCATTGATGACTAAGAAAGAGGTTTTGCTGATTATTGTAGCGGGAGTGTTCGTGATGGAGGCCGGTTCCGTCATTATTCAAGTGCTTTCTTTTAAGCTTACCGGCAAACGCGTCTTTCGCATGGCGCCCATTCACCACCATTTTGAGCTGTTGGGATGGTCGGAGAGTAAGGTAGTACTCCGGCTGTGGATCTTAGGCGGACTCTTCGCGATCCTGAGTCTCTCCACCCTAAAGATTCGGTGAGGTCCATGACGCGGCATACGTTTTTTGCAGACCATATCGACTCACAAGATCATCGGTTTGATCCGGTGTTTCTTGCGTTGGTGCTGGTGCTGATTATTCTCGGGCTGGGAATGCTGTGGTCGGCATCATGGTATCGAGCGCAACAACTGTATGGAGAACCGCTGCGATTCGTCCTGCGGCACGGCATGTGGATGGCCGCGGGAATCCTGGTGATGGGCATCGGGGCCCTCATCCCGTTACAGTGGATTCGACGATTACTCCCGGTGATCGTCCTTGGTTCCGTAGCTGTTTCCCTCATGACCTTTGTTCCGGGTATTAGCGCGCGGTACATGGGCGCCCAACGGTGGATCATTCTGTTCAACGTATCATTCCAGCCCTCAGAGATTCTCAAAGCTACCATGGTGATCTATCTCGCACACATTCTATCTCGGCGGGACGGGGATTTTGATGATCCAGTTCATACCCTCATCCCCCCGGTGATCATCGTATTTGTGTTTGCAGGAATCGTCTTACTGCAGAATGATTTTAGCACCGCGGTCTTTATTGGGGTCGTAGCCGCGGCAATGTTCTACACCGCCGGTGTTCCGCATCACTACTTCGCCGGCCTGTTGACACTGTCCGTACCCGTTACGGTGATTATGCTCTTTACTCGAGAGCATCGGGTGCGGAGGATCATCGCATTTCTCAATCCTAACTATGATCCGTCCGGAAGCGGGTATCAAATACTGGCAGCCCGGAGAGCATTGGAGAACGGAGGGTTCTGGGGCGCCGGCGTCGGCCGGGGCACGCGGAAATTCGGGGGACTGCCTGAAGCGCAGTCAGACTTTCTCTTTGCCGTGGCTGCGGAAGAGCTTGGTTTCGTTGGAGTCGTCGTTATTATCGCCCTGTTCCTGCTTCTGTTTGGGCGCGGTCTCTATCTGGCCCGGCGTCAGGAAGACCCATTCAGATCACTGCTCATCTTTGGGTTGATCACCAGCGTCTTTCTCCAAGCCCTTCTCAATATTGCAGTGGTCGCCGGTGCCGTGCCGGCAACGGGTATTCCGTTGCCGTTCTTTTCCGCTGGGGGATCTTCATTGGTGATTACCTTTGCCATGTGTGGTCTCATTCTCAACGCCTCCGGCGTCGAGCAACCGCAGCGAACGTTTTCCATGGCCGGCGTCGACGGTCGAGTATGGGATGGTTCCCATGGCTGAAGCAGCACTTCACCGTCGCCCACGGCGGAGCGTGGCTCCGTCTCCGGGATCGCGCTTTCTGGTAATTCTCGCGGTAGTGTTCAGCGTGATCCTGGCGGGTTACGTGCTGGCGGTGACGGTGGTTCTTCCGTGGCTTCGAATCTCTCGGGTGGTGGTGCAGGCCGACTTTGACATTGACCGGCAAGCACTCCTTGACCTGGCGGGCCTGGAAGGTACACGGTATTATTTCGGTGTGCATCCTGATCGCGTTATCTCGCGCCTTGAGGAGCACCCCCTGATCAGATCGGCTGCGGTGGAGCGCAAATTTCCCAACACGGTTCGCTTGGAACTGCTCCGACGTCGCGCCTTGGCGACGGCGGTCATGAACTCGGAGGGCCGGAGCATCCCGGTTGCGGTGGATGAGACGGGCATGATCTACGACCGTGGGGCGCATCTGGCAGATCGGAATGTTCCTGTGCTCTCAGGACTTGGATTTGAGGGTGACGTCGTGGGGAGTACGTTACCGTCCGGTATGGAGCCGCTCCTGCAAAGCCTGTACGATCTGCGCGTCTCGTCACCGGAGATCTATCGGCTCATTTCCGAGCTCCGCATTCAAAGCCGCGGCACCAGCGGGTTTGATGTATTGATGTATACCGAGGAGTTCCGAGTGCCGGTGCGATTTGGCACAACGATTGATAAAGACGCGTGTACCTACGCCTTGATGGTTCTGGATGTTCTTACGCAACGAGGTGAAGCAGCTGATATCGCCGAGGTCGATTTTCGATCGGGAGAGATTGTGTATCGCATGAAGGAGGACGTCAGTGGCCGCTGATGACATGATTGTCGGACTCGACATCGGAACCAGTCAGATTACCGCTGCGATCGCCGAGTACGATGACAACGGCGAGCTAGAGATTATTGGAATCGGCACCGCTCCGTCCTCAGGATTGCGGCGCGGAGTGGTGATCAACATTGAGGCCACCCTCCGAAGCGTGGTTGACGCAATTGAATCCGCCGAGCAAATGGCCGGACGTGAAGTGAAGCGCGTGGTGAGTGGAATCGCCGGTAGCCATATAGAGGGCCTCAACTCCCGCGGCGTCGTGGCGGTTACCGGCAAAGGCAGAGAGATCACCTCCGGCGATGTGGACCGCGTGATCGAGGCCGCCAAAGCGGTCTCTATTCCCATGGATCGGGAGATCCTTCACGTCATACCCCGGGACTACGTCATTGATGAGCAGAGCGGCATTAAGAACCCGTTGGATATGATCGGTGTACGGCTCGAGGTAGAAGTGCACATGATTACCGGTTCGGTCACGGCCGCCCAGAACCTGGTAAAATGCGTCAATCGGGCGGGCTTCGAAATTCAACAGGTGGTCTTTAGCTCGCTCGCCGCGGCGGAGGCGGTGCTCTCCCAGGACGAAAAAGAGTTGGGCGTAATCGTCGTCGATATCGGCGGGGGTACGACCAACGTGTTGGTGTACCGCGACGGGGCTCCGTATCACAGTTTCGTATTGCCGGTGGGTGGGGCCCAAGTCACCGGCGACCTTTCAATAATGCTCAAGACGTCGACGGAGTCGGCGGAAATGATAAAGCGCGAGGCGGGATGCGCCTATGAACCGCTTGTGGAAGAGGGGGAACCGGTAATTGTACCGGGGGTGGGCGGCAGACCACCGATTCAGGCCTCTCGTGAGCAAGTGTGTCAGGTAATTCAGCCCCGCATGACCGAGATCTTCCGGATGGTGCGGGAGCGGCTGGACAAACAGCGCTTGCTCGATCGCATCGCCGGTGGGCTGGTGCTCACCGGTGGGGGCGCGAATCTGCCCGGGGTGGTAGAGCTCGGCCAGGATATCTTCAATCTCGGGGGCAGAGTCGGCCAGCCCAGTCGGTACGGTGGGCTTGGTGACAAGTATCAGAGCCCCGAGTTTGCCACGGCGGTGGGATTGGTGCTGTTTACTCATAGATTGGGCCGTCTGCGGGCCCCAACTAAGCAAGTCCGCACCGGCGGCATGATACATGGATTACGCCGCTGGATGAAACACTTCTTTTAGCGTTTCACCAGCGATAACGCGTATGCACAAGGGAGGGAGTGCATGAACTTTCAGATTTACGAAGACGACTTGTCGATCGCATCGTCCGGGACCAGTCCCACGGTGATCAAAGTCATCGGTGTCGGGGGCGGCGGCAGCAACGCCGTGAACCGGATGATTCAGGCGGGACTCACGAACGTTGAGTTTGTCGCGGTGAACACCGACCTGCAGGCGCTGCAGAGCTCCCAGGCGGAGCTGCGCGTCCCGTTGGGCACCAAGATCACGGGAGGTCTGGGGGCCGGCGGAAAACCTGACATCGGTGAGCAGGCTGCCCTCGAAGACAAGGAGCAGATCCGGTCCATTTTGGAAGGGGCGGACATGGTGTTCGTTACCGCCGGCATGGGGGGCGGAACCGGCACCGGGGCAGCACCCGTCATCGCCGACATATCCCGGAATTTAGGCATTCTCACCGTCGCGGTAGTGACGAAGCCCTTTTCCTTTGAAGGGCAACGCAAGTCCCGACTTGCGGAAGATGGAATCGCCCGGCTTCGTAACGCCGTGGACACGCTGATTACGATTCCCAATCAGCACCTACTGAAGATCGTCGAGAAGAACACCCCGATCAACGACGCATTTCTCATCGCCGACGACGTGCTCCGGCAGGGTGTCCAGGGCATCAGTGATCTCATTACGAAGGACGGCATGATCAATATCGATTTCGCCGACGTTCGCACCATCATGTCCGGTCAGGGCGATGCCCTCATGGGCGTTGGAACGGGGGACGGAGACAATCGCGCGGTGGATGCAGCCACCAATGCGATCAATAACCCGCTGCTGGAAGATGCTCATATCGAAGGGGCCAACAAGATCTTGGTGAACGTATCCGGTGGTGACGACTTCAGTCTTACCGAGTACGAAGAGATTATGAAAATTATCACGGCTAACGCCGACGATGATGTCTTGGTGATCGCCGGTACTGCGGTGGATCAGCGGTTGGATGGACAGATCCGCGTCACCGTAATCGCCACCGGCTTTCGTGCCGAACCCACGGTCCATGAGGAACCGCACGCCGAACCGACCGCACAAGAGCCTCAGCCGCCGGAGGGAAGCGAAAAACAGCCGGAGTTTATCAATCTCGACACCTGGAACAATCTCACCCGGCCGGCGCACCAGGATGACCTTTTTGCGGATCAGGAAGAAGTTGATGATCAGCTGGGAATCCCGGCAATTCTCAGGCAGCGCCGAGCCGGCGGAACGCGACGGTAGCAGTGAGTAGACCCATGGCGGACGCACTGTTGGAGCGGTTCCGGGACTACTTGCAGGTTGAACTACGCCTGTCCACGCAAACGGTGGAAACGTATATGCGGGAGTGTACCGCGGCCCACCAGGATGCTCAGGAGCGTGGACTCGCCCTGGAGCGACTGAGTACCGGTGACCTCATTGACTTTCTTATTCGTCGGCAGACCTCCGAGGAGCCGGTGGATCAGCGAACGATTGCGAAAGGGCTTTCGGCGCTCCGGTCCTTCTTCCAGTTCTGCGTGCTGGAAGAAATCCGACCGGATAATCCCGCCGGAGGCATCGCGACGCCCCGTGGTGAACACCGCCTTCCGGGCGTGTTGTCGGTGGAGCAGGTGGATCAGTTGCTGGACTCGATCGATACGACGACCCCCGGGGGACTGCGAGATCGGGCGCTCTTTGAAATCATTTACTCCTCCGGTCTGAGAATTTCCGAGGCGGTGAGTCTCGATCAGAATCACCTTTATTTGCGCGAAGCTCTGGTTCGCGTGCACGGCAAGGGTGATAAGGAACGGCTGATACCCCTGGGGGAAGAAGCGGTGATGTGGCTCCAGCGGTACCTCGATGAGGGCAGACCGAAACTTGCCCGCAGCCTCGCCGAACGCGCCGTGTTCCTCAACCGCCGGGGAACACGACTTTCGCGCAAGGGAATGTGGAAGCGGTTTCACGAACTCACGCAGCTGGTGGGAATCGACGCAAAGGTGCACACCCTCCGGCACAGTTTTGCGACTCACCTTCTGGAAGGTGGCGCCGATCTGAGGTCCGTACAGGAGTTGTTGGGCCATGCCGATATCGGTACAACGCAAATCTATACCCATATCGATACCGAAGATCTTCGGGAATACCATGAGCGGTTTCATCCCCGCGGATAGCAAGAGGAGTGTATGATGAACGAACAAGATATACTGACGCGTGCAGCGAACGTCCGGGATCGCCTCATCGCTGTGGACCGGCCGGCGTTCGATTTTCCCGGTGAGGCCCGAATCTCGTCCGATGCTCCGTTGGCCCAGTACTTTGACCACACGTTGCTGAAACCGGAAGCCACTGCCGAGCACTATGAAACGCTCTGTGCACAGGCGCGGGAGTACGGTACCCGAAGCGTGTGCGTTCCCCCGGACCGGGTCCAATTATGCAGCTCATATCTCGACGATTGTCCTGTCGAAGTCTGTACGGTGATCGGGTTTCCCCTGGGATACCATTCCACAAGCGCCAAGGTGGCCGAAGTAGAAATAGCTGCATCCGCCGGGGCCACCGAGTTCGACATGGTGATCCCCATCGGGCGCCTGCGAGACGGCAATGTGAACGCGGTCTACGACGATGTGCGTGCCGTGGTTGTCGCTGCGGGCTCGCAGATCGTGAAAGTGATTCTCGAAACGGCGCTCCTCACCGATGAGCAGAAGGTAGCCGCAGCGGCGGCGGCGGTGCACGCGGGGGCCGCAATTCTCAAAACATCCACCGGCTTTTCTACGGCGGGGGCCACAGTGGAAGATCTCCGGCTGTTCCGTCTGATAGCAGGTGATACGCGGGGAGTGAAAGCCGCCGGAGGCATCCGCGATCTATCCTTTGCCCGGGCCTGTATCGAAGCAGGGGCAGATCGCATCGGAGCGTCCGGTACTGGATCAATCCTTGACGAAGCAGCAGGGCGCAGCGGGCAGTCTAAGAGTACAGGAGGCGATTCCTACTAATGGTGGAGTTCCCAGGGCGGCACCGCATTCGGATCATTCTCACACTCGCGGCGGTGACCGTACTGGTAGGATGTCGTCCCGACGGCGACGCTACGTTAGATTTTCTCGTCCAAACGGAAGGTACCTCCTATGACGAGGTGGCCGTCGGCGAGGACCGGATTGAAGAGCTGCGGCGCGATATTGAAGAGTATCAGGATGCTGTTCAGGAGACGGTACGGCGATACGGTCGCATCGCATCGTTTCAGAAGCTGCTCGCTCGGGAACTGATTGAAGCCGAAATGTATGGTCCCGCGCTCCAAGCCCTTGAAGCGGCCATGGAACTGCAGGCGGACAACGCGGTGCTGTACTACCTGGCGGGGATTGCGGCGGCTCGCTCCGCGCGGGCCGGTATCATAGATGGTGAGGAGCAGGACCGTTTGCAACTGGCGGAAGATATGTATCGGGAAGCGCTGGCTTTGCGGCCTGATTACCGGGAGGCGCTGTACGGGATAACCGTTCTACTGGCGTTTGAGTTGGACCAGCCCGAGGAGGCGCTGGAGTTTGCTCGAGAGCTGGCGCGGCAGGAGACCGGTGATCCTTCGGTGCGCTTTCTGCTGGGGAATGTGCTGGTCCGCGTGGGAAATGTGGACGAAGCGCGGGATGTATATGCTGAACTGGCCCAGGATGCACCGTCCGCTGATCAGCGGCGTCGCGCCGCCGAGAACCTGGACGCACTGGGGAATAATTGATGAACGAACAAGACGGTCAGGTAAATCGGTACTCCGCACGGAATGAGTGGCGTGATCGCATAATCGCCAACGCCCTGACGGCGGAGAGACCGACGCCGGCGGCGATGGCGCTGGTCAAGCGCTATCCGTCTATGAGTTCACTCGAGCAGATACACCTCCTTACCCTTGCTCCTACTCCCGAGGCGTTGCAGGACGTGTCCCATGGCGCGGTGGAGCAGGCGATTCAACGTCCGCTGCGCGGTCGTGCGTGGCGTCCGCGAGAATTGCTGCGGGAGGCTCAGCAGGATCTACAATGGGTGTCGGCAGCGTCGGACCACGATCTGGTGTGGGTCGGCGATGCCCGCTATCCCGCTGCCCTGCATCGGGTATTTGACGCTCCGGCCACGCTGTACACCTGGGGCGATCCGGCCGCCCTCCACCGAGCGCTCCCGGCGATCGCGATGGTAGGTACCCGACACCCCGACGACCACGGTCGCAGGGGTGCGTTCACCCTGGGCGGGGAGGCCGCCCGGTGCGGGTTTCCCGTGGTGAGTGGACTGGCGCTGGGGATCGATGCGGCGACGCACCGGGGTGTCGTGGCGGCCGGTCACGGAGAGCAGGCAGTAGCGGTCTTAGGGTCAGGGATCGACACGGTATATCCCCGTCGAAACCGGGAATTTGCCGGTGCGATCCTCGATGGTGGGGGCATACTGGTGAGTGAGTATCCACCGGGAACTCCGCCCCAACGGTACCAGTTCCCGGCACGAAATCGAATTATCACCGGACTCTCCGATGCGCTCGTTCTTTTTCAGGCACCCGAGGGGTCCGGAGCGCTCATAACGGTAGAACACGCGTTGGACATTGGCTTGACGATTATGGCGCACGTTAGTGGCGCCGGGTGGACCGGCGTGAAATCGATCACCGATCACCAGGTGCGTTTTGTGGAATCGATTGATCACGTGGTGCGAGTATTGCGCCAGGACGCCGTGCTTCCTACAGAGTGGAGGTGCCCGGAACACCGATTCAGCGACCGCACCGAACGGTTCGATGCGGAACGTTTGGCGCGGTTCGGGCCGGTGGAATCACCCGAATCGATCACCACATGGCGGAAGCAATTACAAACAGCAGGAGGTCATGAGTGAGCGCAGCCGGGCTGACCGCAGAAGTGCACCGATACCTCGACTACCAGCGAAGTGTCAGAGGTATGGCGGCCACCTCGATTCGGGCGTACCAGGCGGATCTTCGGGGATTCCTCGAGTTTGCCGCGGAGGCGCAGATTTCGCAGGCGGCGGAGATCGATGCGAGGCTCTTGCGCCGATGGGTGCGCGAGATGGGTGATAGGGGCCTCGCAGCCACCAGCGTGAACCGGCGGATCTCGGCGATCCGCGGCTTTCTGGGATTTCTTACGCGGGAGGGGTCTATTCCTGGGAACCCTGCGGAAGCGCTTCGAAGCGTGAAGACGCCGAAACGCCTCCCGGAGACGCTCTTTGAGGCAGAAATCGATACCCTTTTGCGGATCGACGGCGATGATTTTACTGCCACCCGTACGCGGTTCCTTCTGGAAGTACTCTATTCCACGGGAGCTCGAATCAGCGAACTCTGCAATGCCAACGTCGATGATCTGGTTCCCCGCCGGCGGGCGTTGTTGGTGCACGGGAAGGGAAGCAAAGACCGCTACGTCTTCTTCGGCGGGGGGGCCGCCGCCGCAATGAAGATGTATCTGCCGCTCCGGCAGGAGTTTCTCATTCGCCGCGGCATGCGCGATCAGAAAGCGCTCATTCTCAATCTCAGGGGAGGGCGCCTGACGCCCCGTGGTGCTGCCGACATTATCGTTCGGAGGTTGCAGGAAGCGGGACTAGGGAAGTACCTTACCCCCCACGGATTTCGCCATTCTTTTGCAACACACTTGCTGAACCACGGCGCGGACATTCGAATTGTGCAGGAGCTGTTGGGGCACTCATCGCTCTCCACCACTCAGGTCTATACCAGTGTCGGCATGGAGCGACTGAGAACGATCTATCGTGATGCCCATCCTCATGCTCGACGATCGGAGCAGTCGCACAAGATTACGGAGAAGGAATCAAACTCATGAGTACGGAACGGAACATACGAAGCACGACGATCATTGCTGTTCAACGGGACGGTCGTATGGCAATGGCTGGAGACGGGCAGGTCTCGCTGGGAAACACGGTTATTAAGGGAAATGCCCGCAAGGTCCGCACAATTTATGATGGTCGTATCGCGGTGGGCTTTGCGGGGGCAACCGCCGATGCCTTCACGCTGTTCGAGCGGTTTGAGGCGCGCATCAAGGAGTATTCCGGCGATCTCATGCGGAGCGCCGTGGAGCTGGCTAAGGAGTGGCGCACCGATCGGATGTTGCGCAAGCTGGAAGCGATGCTTCTGGTGGCTGATCGCGACCGCATGCTCTTGATCTCCGGTACTGGGGATGTGCTCGAACCGGATCACGGGGTCCTGGCGATCGGCTCCGGCGGCAATTACGCCTTGGCGGCGGCCCGGGCGCTTTTGGGAAATTCTGATCTATCTGCTCGGGAGATCGCGGAGAAATCGCTGGAACTCGCCGGTGAGATCTGTGTTTTTACCAACCTGAATATTACCGTGGAGGAGTTGTCGTGAAACTGGAAGAACTGACGCCCACCGAAATCGTCGCGGAGCTCGACAAGTACATCATTGGTCAGGAGAAGGCAAAGAAGGCGGTGGCAATTGCTCTGAGAAACCGCATCCGGCGACAGAAGCTTCCCGAGGATATGCAGGAAGAGATCGCGCCCAAAAATATCATCATGATCGGTCCCACCGGTGTCGGGAAGACCGAGATCGCCCGGCGGTTGGCAAAACTCACGGGAGCGCCCTTCGTCAAGGTGGAGGCTACTAAGTACACCGAAGTGGGATACGTCGGCCGAGACGTGGAATCGATGGTACGAGATCTGATGTCCACGGCTCTGGCAATGGTCAAAGATGAACTGCGGGAAGAGGTGCGTGAAAAGGCGGAGCAACGCACGGAAGACCTCATACTGGATTCCCTCCTTCCGGGAATCGACGAGCGGACGGATGCCGGCACCGGCGCCACCTCGACGGGTCAACCGGACGTGCCGGCGAATGTGCCTGGACGAGCCGACTCAGGAACCGCGGTATCCACGCACACGCGAGAGCGATTCCGCGCGATGTTACGGGACGGGAAACTGGAAGATCGAGAGATCGAGATCAGTATCAACAAGTCAAACAACCCGGCGATCGAGATCTTCTCTGGAAACAATGTGGAAGAACTCGACCTCAATCTGGGCAGTCTGGGCAACATCTTCGGTGGCAAGAAGAAAAAGCGTCGCATGACGATTCGTCAGGCCCGCGAGTACCTGCTCCAGGAGGAGATGGATAAGCTGGTTGACACGGAAAAAGCTGCGGAATTAGCTCGCGATCGAATCGAAAATACCGGGATCATCTTCATCGACGAGATCGACAAAATTGCGACCAAGGAAGGGCGCACCAGCGGCGACGTGAGTCGAGAAGGCGTGCAGCGAGATATCCTCCCCATTGTTGAAGGCAGTAAGGTCAATACGAAACACGGTGTTGTTGACACGTCCCATATCCTCTTTATTGCTGCCGGGGCGTTTCATATGAGTAAACCCAGCGACTTGATTCCCGAGCTTCAGGGACGTTTCCCGCTGAGAGTCGAGTTGGAGGCGCTGGAAGCGGAGGAGTTCTTCCGTATCCTCACGCAACCGCGAAACGCGTTGATTAAGCAGTACTGTGCGCTTTTAGAAACAGAAGGGGTCATTCTTGACTTCCATGAAGAAGCGATTCGGGAGCTTTCCAAGATTGCCGCCGATGTGAATAGTCGCACTGAGAATATTGGAGCTCGTCGATTGCACACAATTATGGAGCTTCTCCTGGAAGACGTGTCATTCAACGCGTCGGACCTCTCAGGGCAGACGATCCCGATTACGCGTGACTATATCCTGGAACGGCTATCTGATGTTGTCGAGGATCAAGACCTGAGCCGGTATATTCTCTAAAGGAACGGGGAGGAATACCGATGATCGTAAGAAGAGGAGAAGGATGATGTTTGAAACTTCCGGTTTCGGCCGACAGATCGACATTCTGCAGCGCACGATGGACACCAGCATGCTCCGACAAAATGTGATCGCTAATAACATCGCCAACGCGAACACCCCCAACTTCAAGCGGCAGGACGTCAATTTTGAGTCGCGCTTGGCGTACGCGCTACAGAGTGAACGCCAGGAACCGCGCTTTCAGGAAGCGCTCACCAATGAGCGCCACATACCGTTTCATGAACGGCAGGATTATCGGGATGTGCGGCCTCGCCGGGTGACGGATTTTGCCACGACCGCTAAGAATAACGGCAACAACGTGGATATCGAGGTTGAGTCGATGAACCAGCTCAATAACCAATTGGCGTATCAGATGATGACCCGCTCCGTAGCTGACGCGTTCCAGCGGGTGAACCTGGTACTGCGATAGAGGATGTAGCTGATGGGAATGTTTTCGAGTATTAACACCGCCGCCTCAGGATTGACGGCGCAGCGCCTCCGGCAAGACGTCATATCGGATAATATTGCCAACGCCAACACTACGCGCACCAGTGAGGGCGGGCCGTTTCGCCGCAGTCGTGTGGTACTTCGACCGCGCACCGATGGGCCCACCTGGAAGAGCCCGTTTATCCCGCAACCGCTGGACAGTGGCGTGGGAGAGGGAGTTCGGGTGAGCGAGGTCCAAAAAGATATGGACAGCGAACTCAGAATGGTGTACGACCCGACGCACCCGGACGCGATTGAAAGTGGTCCTCGCGCAGGGTACGTGGAGTTTCCCAACGTGAATGTGGTGACGGAAATGGTCGACATGATTGACGCCTCCCGCGCCTACGAGGCGAACGTGGCGGTGGTGAACGGAGCACGGCAGATGTTCCAGCGCGCTCTTGAAATTGGGCGATAAACGGAAGTAGGGAGGGGAATATATGACAAACTTGTTTGATCCCGGTCAGGTACAGGGAACCGCAATGCAGATCGCCCGCACAAATCCGAGTCATCTTCCGGGACGGAATGAGCCGTTACCGACCTCGTCCACTGAGACGGGGTTTCGGGATCGGCTCATCGGAAGCTTAGGAGATGTGAACGATGCCCAGATCAATCATGAGCAGCTATCAGTTCAGGCGGTCGTTGATCCCGACAGCGTTGAGGCGCACGATCTGACAATTGCCGCCGCGGAAGCAAATATGACGCTGGGAATCACCCGAAACGTCGTGGATCGGGTCATTCAGGCGTATCGCGATATCACCAACTTGCGTTAGAATATGAGCAAGTTGCAAACTCCAGTGACGGGCCTACTACGCCGATCGGCAGCGGCGGGGTAGCGCAGACGAACTGGAGGCACCGATCGGCAGCGGTGTCGTACAGTGCAACAGGGGGAGGGGAACATGAACGAATGGCTCACAGGCCAAATCGACCGCATCAAGACGCTCTGGGGGCAGTGGAAGCTCCCCCAACGGTTGATATTCTTTAGCATCGTCGGCGTCACCGTTGCGGCAGTGATCATGCTGATACTGTTCAGCGCGTCGCCTGCGCAGACACCGTTGTTAAGCCAACCGATAGCCGACGAGGAACAACTATCACGTATCACCAATCGCCTTGACCAGGAAGGGGTTCCCTACACCGTATCGGCAGATAACGTGATCATGATGGAAGATGAGCGCACCGCGCAACGAATGCGCTCCATCCTCACGCGCGAAGATTTGATCCCATCCGATACCGACCCGTGGGAACTATTTGACATTGAGCGCTGGACGCTCACCGATTTTGAGCGGAACGTCAATCTGCAGCGCAGCATTATGCGACAGCTGGAGCAGCACATCTCCGCATTGGACGATATAGATGGAGCCAGCGTCACCGTGGTACTTCCGGAAGATCAGCTCTTTGCTGAGCAGCAAGATCCGGTAACCGCATCAGTGATCCTCACACCGAAACCGGGAAGTGATCTCCGCGAGAATCGATCCAAGATCGAGGGCATCGAGAAACTGATTCAGTTTGCTGTTGAAGGCCTTTCCGCGGAGAACATCACCATCACCGACCGCAGTGGCGTGACCCTCAACGATTTTGAAGACCTCCAAGATTTTGACCGGCTCGACCTCACTCGGCGGGAGTTACAGATTGTACGGGATCAGGAGGAACGGTATCGGCGGGCAATTCTGGCCGCGCTCTCCGAGATCTATGGTCGTGATCGGGTAGAAGTGGTCAATATCAACGTCGATATGGATATGGGAAAGCGCACCGAGGAAACGGAAGAGTTCTTTCCCATCGTCACGGTAGAGGATAACCCTCGTACCCCGTTTGATGAGACGGAGTTTGTCCTATCGATTCCGCGCTCCACCGAGACGATCGACGAAGACTACGAGGGCACCGGGTTCAATCCGGAGGGGCCTCCTGGAGTAGAGGGGCAGACTCCCCCGGCGTATCAGGATCTCGACGGCCTCGTGGGACGCTGGAACAACTCGGAAGAACGCGTCAATAACGAGGTAAACAGTCGGAGAATTACGGAGGAGAAAAGCCCGTCCATTCAGCGAATTACCGCGAGTGTGGCGATCGACGGAACCTGGCGGTGGTCCTACGATGATCGTGGCGAAGTTGAGGTCACCTCCGACGGATCGATCGCTCGGGACTATACGCCCGTTTCGCCCGATGAACTGGAAAGCGCCCGGGAGCTTGTAGAGCACGCCGTGGGCTTTAGTGAAGACCGAGGGGATGCCGTCTCGGTACGACATATCCAGTTTGATCGTTCGGCGCAGTTCCGGGAAGAAGATGAACGGTTCCGCCGGCAGCGGCAGATTCAGATGATCGTATTGTATGTACTCATCGGAATCGCGGTTCTCCTGGTATCATTTATTGTGTTCCGTCTCATCTCCCGCGAAATCGAACGCCGTCGCCGGCTTCGCGAGGAGGAACTTGCCCGGCAGCACCAAGCGATGCGGGAGGCTGCGCTCCGCAGTGCCGAAGAGGAAAGCGCCGAGGTCGAAATGTCCGTGGAAGATCGTGCGCGGATGGAGCTGGAGGAGATGGCGATCAACGCCGCCCGCGAGCATCCTGAAGATGTTGCCCAGTTGATCCGGACCTGGCTGGCCGAGGAGTAAGATATGGCAAAACAGGCAGAACAGACCGCTCCCTCCGGGGGTGGTCGCAAATCAAAGCAGGCACTTTCCGGACGACAGAAGGCCGCAGTTTTTCTCGTGACGCTTGGCAGTGAGATCTCCAGCGAGATCTTCAAGCACCTCCGGGAAGACGAAATTGAAACGCTGACGTTCGAGATCGCGCGCCTGGAGAACTTTAGCAACGAGGATAAGGAAGCGGTGCTCAACGAGTTCCAGGAACTCATGATGGCGCAGGACTTTATCAATTCCGGAGGTATCGACTACGCTCGGGAGCTTCTGGAGAAGAGCCTCGGATCACAGAAGGCGGTGGACATTATCAATCGCCTCACCACCAGTCTCCAGGTGCGACCGTTTGACTTTATTCGCCGAACCGATCCAACGCACCTTCTCAACTTTATCCAGCAAGAGCACCCCCAGACGATTGCGCTGATTCTTGCGTACCTAGAACCGCAGAAAGCGAGTGTGATCCTGGGCAATCTTCCCAACGATATCCAGTCGGACGTTGCCAAGCGGATCGCTACGATGGACCGAACCTCCCCAGAGACGTTGCGGGAAGTTGAGCGCGTGCTCGAGAAGAAATTGGCATCGATCTCCAGTGAGGATTACAGCGTCGCCGGTGGTGTTGAGAGTATCGTGGAAATTCTCAACCTGGTGGACCGCTCCACGGAGAAGGTAATTATCGAGAGCCTGGAGGAAGAGGATCCGGAGCTCGCGGAAGAAATCAAGAAACGCATGTTCGTCTTCGAGGATATTGTTATGCTCGACGATCGGGCGATTCAGAAAGTCATGCGCGAGGTGGATACCGCCGAGTTGGCTAAGGCGCTCAAGGCGGTGGACTCTGAGGTTCAGGACAAGATTTTCCGGAACATGTCGAAACGGGCCGCTGCGCTCTTGAAGGACGACATGGAGTACATGGGGCCCATTCGCATGAAAGATGTAGAAGAAAGTCAGCAGAAGATCGTGTCCATCATTCGTAAGCTTGAAGAGCAGGGCGAGATCGTGGTTGCCCGCGCCGGTGAAGATGAATTGGTCGTGTAGTCAACGGCCGGAGGCAGAGTGAACAATGGGAAAGAACGTGTTTCGACCCGGTGAGGTTCAGTACAGACAACACAAGGTGTTCCTGCGCCCTCCGGACCCGGTCACCTCCAGAAGCCGAGGTGGTCAGGGATCGGCCGAACTCGAACCGGTGCAGGAAGTGGATGAGTATACCGGTCCCACCGCAGATCAATTGCGCCGGGAGGCAGAAGCGTTCAAGGAGCAATGGGAGTCGGAGAAGGAGGAGATGATCTCCGAGGCTCGGGCCGAAGCGGAGCGGATTACCAATGAGGCCGAGGAAGAGGCGTTCCGGCGGATTCGCGAGAAGACCGAAGAGGCCAATACTACCAAGCAAGAAGCAGAGGAAACGGCGGAGCAGACCAGGCAGTCCGCGGAAGCGGAAAAAGAGCGGATCATCGCCGAAGCGCACCAGAACGCCAAGCAGATCGAAGAAGAAGCGTGGCAGCGCGGGCACAAAGAGGGCCGAGAGGCAGGAATTGAAGAGGGGAAATCTGAGATCCAACGAGTGATCGATCGATTCCATACCGTTCTGTCAAAAGCGATCGAGCGCCGCAACGAAATCATCCAAGAGAGCGAGACGCAAGTGGTTAATCTGGTGCTCAGCATCGCCAAGAAAGTGATCAAGGTGATTAGTGAGAATCAGAAGAATGTGGTCATTAATAACATCACCCAGTCTTTGCAGAAATTGCAGCAGAAGAGTGACATCGTTGTTCGGGTAAACCTCGCGGATTTGGAAATTGCTACGAAGCATAAAGAAGACATTCTGAAAATGGCGGAACGGGTAAAAACGATTACGATCGCCGAAGACTCCACCGTGGATCCCGGCGGAGCGATTATCGAGACCGATTTCGGCGAAATTGACGCGCGCATCGCTTCTCAATTGCGGGAGATCGAGGATCGAATACTCGAAATGACTCCCATAAAGACGAAGCTGAAGGCCGAGTAGGGAGGTACGCCATGGCAGTCGCCTTCTTGGAGAAATACCAGACCCTTGTCGATCACACCGAGACGATCAAGCAAATCGGTCGGGTGCAGCTTGTGGAGGGGCTACGCATTGAGAGTCTTGGCCCGCAGGCCCGTATCGGCGAGCTCTGCCAAATCGTAATCGAGTCCTCAGGGAAAACCGTGCTCGCCGAGGTGGTGGGACTGCGAGACAGTATGGTGCAGCTCGCTCCCTATACGGAAACCGAGGGCATTGAGATCGGAAATCCGGTGATTGGACTGGGACGTTCCCTCGAAATTCCCGTGAGCGATCGTTTACTGGGACGAGTGCTCGACGGTACCGGGAAGCCCATCGACGGGCTTGGTGATATCGGGAGTGGCGTGTACTATCCCATATTCAATACGCCCCCGAACTCACTGACGCGCTCCCCGATTACTGATCAGATAGAGACGGGGATTCGTGCAATCGATGCGTTGGTCCCCACGGGAAAAGGTCAGCGACTGGGTATCTTCAGCGGAAGCGGGGTCGGAAAGTCTACGCTCATCGGCATGATCGCCCGTAACACTGCGGCCGATGTCAACGTTATCGCGATGATCGGCGAGCGCGGCCGAGAAGTCCGGGAGTTTCTCGAGAACGATCTCGGTCCGGAAGGATTGGCGCGGAGTGTCGTGGTGGTGAGTACCTCCGATACGCCGGCGCTCTCCCGTCTGCGGGCTGCATACGTGGCAACCGCCGTGGCGGAGTTCTTCCGTGACCAGGGACAGGATGTGATGCTGATGTTCGATTCCGTTACGCGGTTTGCCCGAGCCCAGCGGGAGATCGGACTCTCCCGCGGGGAAGGACCGGCAACTCGGGGGTTTCCTCCTTCTGTGGATGCGATCTTGCCGCAGCTTCTCGAGCGCAGTGGAACGGGCGAATCAGGTTCGATCACCGGTTTCTTCACGATTCTTGTGGAAGGCGACGATATGGATGAACCGGTTTCGGACACCGTCCGCGGAATCCTTGACGGCCACCTCGTTCTCAGTCGACAGCTTGCTCGGCGAAACCATTACCCCGCGATCGATGTCCTCGGCAGTGTGAGTCGGCTTGAAAACAAAGTGTGTGATCCGTTGCACCGTAAGGCGGCCGGCGACGTACGCAGACTGATGGCTACGTACCAGGACGCCGAAGATTTGATCAATGCGGGCATTTATCAACGGGGCAACAACGCTGAGATTGATGAAGCGATCTCGGCGCGACCGCATATTAATCGCCTGCTGCAACAACAGGTCGACGAACGGACGCCGCTGGAGGAAATGCGCCGGCAACTCCTGAGCATCGTCGGACTCGAGGATGGCGATGCGTAAGTTTCAGTTTCGACTGGAGTCGATATTGGAGCTGCGGGAAAAACAAGCGGATCAGAAGCGCCTCGAGTTGGGCGCGGCTACCCAACGGTGCGAGGCGCTGGAGCGCGATATCGAAACCCGTACCGAACTGCGCCGACGTACGCTCACGGAGCACGGGCTCACATCCATGGCCGACATCGAGTACCGCCGGGCAGTGGATGCGTACGCGACGCGCCTTGCCGCGGAAGTGGCTCGACTTCGAGACGAGTTGCGGGCGGCGGAGCGGGTACGGGATGAGGTTGCCGAGGAATATCGAGACGCGCGGCGGAAGGCGGAGGTCTTAGAAAAGGTGCGCAGCCGTCGAAAAGAGAGCTATCTGGAACTGGTGAAACGAGAAGAGCAGCTACGTCTCGATGAGATTTCGCAGCGGATGATGTGGAGTGGAACGCGATGAGTCGGGAGAGGTCACATGGCAGTACGATATAGTAGGCTCGGGGCGATTCCACAGATAATCCTGCTTATTCTGCTCATTCTCATACTAGCCGTCGGGGGATTGTTCTGGTTTGACTATTTGGGACTGGTGGACTCCCGACAAATGCTTGCTCCGGTATTTGGAGTGTTTGGTGGTGACGAGGATTCCGGAATCGAGGCAGCCGACGACATCATGCTCATGGACAGGCTCCGTCTCGAGAAGCTCCAGGAGGCGGTCGATCTCCGAGAAGCTGAATTGGTCGAAGAGGAAGAACAACTCCAATCGGCCCGGGCGGATTTAGAAGAGGTTCAGCAACAACTGGATCAGCGAGCCGCAGACCTCGATGAACGTGAGGTTTCGCTCAATGAACAGCTCCAACGGTACGACAATAGAAGAGCAGTGCTTGAGCAAAACTCGCGCGATTTGACGAGTATGCGACCTGCCGACGCGGTGGAGATCCTGGCCGGATACGACGACCAATTGCTGATCGATACACTGCGCGTAACGGAGGAGTTGGCCCAGGAGGCGGGGGAGGTATCCCTGGTCTCTGTCTGGCTCTCTCAGCTCCCGGCGGATCGTGCCTCTGAGATTCAACGACAGATGACGCTCACGCCTGCAGACTAATACGGGAGGTATTGCTTGCGTGTACGGATTCATACCGGCGGTTTCACCGCCTGACCTACCTTATGGCCTGGCTCCGCGCGAGATCGTTCCACGGGGGGACGGCGGTGCCATACCGTTTGCGGAGCAACTCGCACAGCTCGACGCCAAACGGTTCGACCAGAGCCGGCACGACGAGAAGGCGCGGGTTGAGGCCGACTCCGAAAAGCAACGCCACAATGCGGAAGAGTCCGCCAAGCGCGCGGCGTCTCAGGAGACGTCTGAAAAACAACGCACCGATGCCTCGTCCGATGCGGCCCGACATGAAACACGGGCGGCACGTACCGCCGACAAGGATGCTGATTCACAGAAGACGGCGAAGCACGACGGCGACTCCGAGGATGCTGGGGCGCACGAGGCGCAGGATGCCGCAGGACGTGGTGCCGCTGAGAAAGCCTCTCACCACGAGAAACGGATAGACCGCTCCGGAACCGATAAGTCCGCTGATTCCGATGCAGCCGACCAGGCGGATAAAGAAGAAAAAAAGGCTCACCCAGCGGAACACGCTGATGCAGCGAAAAAGGCTGAGACGGCGGAAAAAGCCGAGACAGCCGGCGCGGCGGCTGCCGGTATGCTGAACGCGGAACAGGCGATCGCCGCGGAAAAATCTACGCCCGCGCAAAAAGACGAAACCGACGGAAGCGCCAAAGTTGGTGCCAAGAAACGCGGGACGCACGCCGACGCCCCGGGGCCGCACACCGCGCGCAAGAATTCGCCTTCTGGAACCGAACCACCGTCCGTGAAAACGTCGCAGCTCGGAGCGGATGACGACGCACAGCTTGCCAAGCAGACAGCTCTGGAGGACGCCGCCGCTGAATCGGAGCGCGAGGAGACGAACCCGCGAAGCGAGCGTCTTCGTGCTCAAGCAGAGAAACCGTCCGATGGGGACTCCGCCGAGCTCAAGAATGTCGAAGCGCTCGTAGACCGGAAAGAGCGGACCGACGATGCAGAGCGAGATCGACGTATCCGCGGCGGCCAGGATCCACGGGAACGCCGACTTGCTGCCGAAAAGGCGGGAACCCGCACCGTAGACGCGAAGGCGGTTTCTCCCGTGGAAGCGGAGAATACTAATACCGAGCGAACCGTCACCCGTGAACTCACGGTGGACCTCTCTGACGCGACGGCTCAGCACCGGGACGGCGGAGAGAGCGGCAACAGTGACAACTCCCTGGCCACGGGGCGATTACACGTTGGCCTGGGCGATACCTCGTCGCGCTCACCGTCTATTTCTCAAGCCACGCAGACGCTGGCGCGCCGGTTGAACGGCGACCTCGGAGACAACATCGTCCGACAGGCGAAGGTCATGCTGCAAGATTCGAATCATGCGGAGTTGCGGTTGGTAATCAGACCTCCGGAGCTCGGACGCGTTCGGATTCGGCTGCAGATGGAGAACGGTCATATAGCCGGACGGATTCTTGTCGATAATGGAAACGTACGAGAGGTTGTCGAACAGAACCTGGCGTCCCTTCAACGGGCCTTCCAAGAGGCCGGCTTGGAGATGGGCGATTTGGAAGTGAGTACCGGTGACGCCCGTGATGAGGCGGACCGGAACGACCAGGGACAGGGCGGCTCTACGAAGCCGGCGGCGATAGCCGGGGCCGAGTCATTTGGCCGTAGTATTGAGACGATTTCCGAGTATGAGCCGGGACGTCACCGAATCAATTTGGTGGCGTAGGAAAAGGAGAGGGTGAATAGATGGATATACCGATGTCCATGGACAGTACCGAACAGGCGCGCGTGCAGTCGCAGGTATCGTCCTTCAACGAGGCGATCAAGGACAGTGGAGGTTCCGGCACGGAACTGGGTCGGGATGATTTTCTGAAGATTCTCATGACACAGCTTCAGAACCAGGATCCTACCAAGCCGATGGAGGACAAAGAGTTCATCTCTCAGATGGCGCAGTTCTCGTCGTTGGAGCAGATGACGAATGTCTCCCAGGGCTTTCAGGAGATGAACTCTCTCCTAAGCTCAAGCCAGGCTCTTTCAGTGCTCGGTCGGACGGTAGAAGTCCAGACCGGTACCCAGACGGTGCGGGGCACCGTCTCCAGCGTAACCAACGGCGCTATGCCCCAGGTCACGATTGATGAGCAGCAGTACGACTATTCCAACATTCAACGGGTAATTCAGTAGGGGGAACCGCGTATGATGCGATCACTGTATTCGGGAGTTTCCGGACTCCAAAACCATCAGGTCCGGATGGACACCGTCGGTAACAATATTTCCAACGTGAATACCACCGGCTTTAAGCGCGGTCGGGTCAATTTCCAAGACCTTATCTCCCAGATGCGACAGGGCCCGGCGGAACCGAACGAGCGGGTCGGTGGCGTCAACCCACAGCAGGTTGGCTTGGGTATGCAAGTAGCCACCATTGATACGCTCCACGAGCAGGGTTCGCTCCAGACCACCGGTGTAAAGAGCGACTTAGCGATCCAGGGTGACGGATTCTTCATGATGCGCGCTGGAGACGAGAATTTCTACACTCGCGCCGGTGCCTTCAGCGTGGATTCGGAAGGAATGCTGGTTAACCCGTCCAACGGCATGCGCGTCCAAGGGTGGAATGCGGAGACGGTCGACGGTGAGTCGTTCATCAACACCTCGTCGTCAGTGGAGGATCTCAATATTCCCGTGGGTAGCAAGGATCCCGCGCAGGCTACCTCGGAAGTCTTCTTGGCGTCTAACCTCAACAAGAATACCCCCGTTATCCCTGAGGATGCCACCGACGGGCAGATTCAGGACGGTACCTGGACGGTTGAATACGACATCTATGACTCCTTCGGCACCACCCGGACCCTTCGCATCGATTTTACGCGAAACCCCGACGCCGAGAACCAGTGGATCGGAACCGTGACGGTGGATCCGGAAGCGGACGGCGGATTGCCGCAAAATGTGGGCGTCGGGGGCGTGGACTCTGCCGACGGACAGTCTTTCATCGTGGAGTTTGCTAATGACGGCACGCTCCAATCCGCGCAGAACCCGGAGGGAGGCACGTCGGACGACGGCATGGTGGAGGTTGATATCTCATATGAGGTGCCGGAGACGAGCATTCCGGTCGATCCCGACACGGACCTCCCCCAGGAAGGCCCGGTGGAGCAAAACTTCACCTTGACCCTCGGGGAGCAGGGAAGCTTTGTGGATTCCATGACGCAATACGCCTCCGAGAGTTCGACGAAGGTTTTTAGTCAGGACGGCTTCGGCATGGGATATCTGGAAGACTACCGGATCGATTCCAACGGCATCATCACGGGTATCTTTTCCAACGGCAACAACCGTGAGCTCGGGCAAGTAGCCCTCGCCTCGTTTCGCAACCCCGGTGGACTGGAGAAGGCGGGAGATACCACCTTCCAGCAGTCGCTGAACTCGGGCCTCGCCGATATCGGTACCGTGGGTGTCGCGGGGAAGGGTGAGATCATGTCCGGGGCTCTGGAGATGAGTAACGTGGATCTCGCTGAGCAGTTTACCGATATGATCGTGACGCAACGGGGGTTTCAGGCGAACAGCCGCACAATCCAGACCACAGACCAGATGCTGCAGGAAGTCTTAACACTGAAGCGGTAATGGGAGTACCTTAACCGGAGATGATCCAGGTCACGAGACTTGACGGGCGCGAGTTCTATATCAATCCTCATCAGATTGAGTATATAGAGCTCAACCCCGACACAACGCTGATTATGCTCTCCGGAAAGCGCCTTATCGTCCGTGAGGAGTATGAGACGATTCTTCAGCGGATCATTGCGTACCGCCGTGAGATCGGTGCCTTTAAGAACGAGGAGTGAGACCGGATGGATCTTGGGACGATATTAGGCATCATAATCGGAGTGGTCATGGTCACCATGGGTATTATCCTTGGTGGCGTAGGAATCGGACCATATCTGAGCTTGGACTCCGTTCTCATCACGATTCTCGGGTCGTTTGGGGCGATGATGATCGCGCAGCCGTTGAGCCGGATGCTGGGGATCGCAAGTTACCTCAAACACATTTTCAACGTCACGTCCTGGAACGAAGAAGAGCTGATCAGCCAGCTGGTGGGATTCTCCGATCGCGCCCGAAAAGAAGGACTGCTTGCACTTGAGGACAACCTTGATTCCGTGGAAGACGAGTTCATGCGGAAAGGAATCCAACTGGTAGTGGACGGAACCGATCCCGATATCATCAAGAGCATCCTGTACGCGGACTTAAACCAATTGCAATCGCGTCATGAGATTGGGATCAAAATCTTCGATGATTGGTCTAAGATTGCCCCGGCCTTCGGTATGATCGGTACTCTGGTCGGGCTCATCGCCATGTTGGGGAGTATCGGTGGCGATACCGCGGCGATCGGTCGCGGAATGCAGACGGCGCTGGTCACGACGCTGTACGGATCGTTCTTTGCGAACCTGTTTCTGATTCCCTTTAAGAGCAAGCTGGAAGATCGTGACAAGGAAGAGAGTCGGGTCAAAGAGATCGTTATCGAGGGCATCCTGTCCATTCAAAGCGGGGACAATCCGCGAATCCTCTTGGAGAAACTGGTCTCGTTCCTGCCGCCGGATCAGCGCCAGGCGGTGCGGCAGGAGAGTGGGGCCGACTGAGGTCGAGGGTAGCGTATGGCACAGCCAGAAAAGAAATGCAAGAAGTGCCCCCCTGAAGGCTCTCCGGATTACATGCTCACCTACGGGGATATGATGACGCTGCTTCTGACGTTTTTCGTGATGTTGCTCACCCCCGCTACGATCGACGGGTATGAGCTTCGGCTCATTTTGGCGGCCTTTCCTGGATTGGGGCGTGATACCGGTGGAAACACCCTCGAGGTAGGGCGGTTGGCGGAGCTGGGCAATACGGTGGAGTCGCTTCCGTCAATGGAACGGGGACGCGCGCTGGATCAATCGCGACGGAATGCGGTGAGCATCTTCAACCCGGAGATCCAGTCGGAAGAGGTGCGGGTGCAAGAAGATGAGCGTGGCCTGGTAATCTCCCTCGCCTCCGACGCATTCTTCGATGAAGGAAGTGCCGAGGTAAACATAGAGCAGACGCGGGAGATTCTACAGAAGCTCGCACAACTCCTGGGGGACCCGTCCCTCGAAGAGCGAACCTTTCGTATTGAGGGCCATACCGACAACACTCCCACCGCCCCGGACGGGCCGTGGGAGTCCAACTGGGAGCTGTCCGCGGCGCGGTCGATTAGCGTGCTCCGGTATCTCACCGAATTTGGAGTAGACGACGATCAGTTCCAGGTCATGGGACTTGCCGACACACGACCGTTGTACGACAACGACACTGAAGAAGGACGTTCCTACAATCGTCGCGTAGATGTCATAATCCTTTCCGACGGCCACCTATGAGGGAGGCGTCATTCGTGCAGGAGGAATTCCATGTCCGACGAAATCTTTGATACGGACGATGAAGGTGGCGGTGAAGACCAAAGCCAAGCGGTAGGCAAGAAGAAGATAGGGTTTCTCCCGGCGATCGTGATCGACATCCTAAAATGGGCGGCGATCGTCATTGGAGCGATCATATTTATCGTAGTAACGGTAGTCATTACCGTTCGCATGCTCAACTCCGGCGATCAGGCCACGGCAACGCGCGTGCCCTTGGGGAGCGAGTACGAAGAAGGCTCCGCGCCTATGCTGGACTGGTACAGTCAGATCGATGATGTTCGGGGCGTGACGGCGGATGAAGTCCGGAGAACGTTCATCGTCAAGGTACACATCGGCTACGAGCAGGAAGACGAAGCAACAATGCAGGAGCTCATTAACCGAGAGGTACAGATTACCGAGGCGATCGCTGAGTATTTTTCCTCTCGCACCACTGATGAGCTTCAAGGTGTTGAAAATCGTCAACGTTCCAAACAGGAGTTGCGGGAAGAGATCAACCGGATCATGACGCACGATGTGAGAGATGTTGCCTTTGGACGATACGAATTCTTAGAATTCTAGAAAATATCAATATTCGGCTTGCAAAAGCCGCGATGTTGTGCAAAAAATGGTACAGGGAGGGGTAGACCTGCAGTATGAATGAAGTCCTGTCTCAGGATGAAATCGATCAGCTTCTCACGGCAATTTCCTCCGGTGATGTCGAGACGGATGAGCTTTCGCAACCGACCGAGTCGCGAAAGATTAAGATCTACGACTTCAAGCGTCCGGACAAATTTTCCAAGGAGCAAATTCGCACCGTCTCGATCATGCACGAAACGTTTGCCCGTCTCACCACAACGGCGCTGAGCGCGCAGTTGCGCAGTCTTGTGCAGGTTCACGTGGCAAGTGTGGATCAGCTCACCTACGAAGAGTTCATACGGTCGATCCCCAACCCCACTACCCTGGGCGTGATTAACATGGATCCCTTGAAGGGGTCTGCGATTTTGGAGGTTGATCCGGCGATCACCTTCGCAATTATTGATAGGCTATTCGGTGGCCAGGGCGAGGGCACGAAAGTGACTCGGGATCTCACGGACATTGAAACGACCGTGATGGAAGGGATCATCGTCCGCATCTTGGGAAATATGCGAGAGGCGTGGTCTCAGGTTATCGATCTCCGTCCGCGACTGGGACAGATCGAGACCAATCCCCAATTTGCCCAGATCGTCCCGCCCTCGGAGATGGTGGTGCTGGTAACGCTCGAAACCAAAGTCGGCGAGGTAGAAGGGATGATGAATTTCTGTATCCCTTATCTCACGATTGAGCCGATTATATCGAAGCTGTCCGCTCAGTATTGGTATTCCTCGGTTCGTCGGGGTGCGACTACTGAGAATTTGAATATTCTCCGAGATCGATTGGCCACCATTGCCGTTCCTATGGTGGTAGAAATTGGCGCAATGGAACTGACCGTTCGGGACGTTCTCTCCCTCAGTGTAGGTGACGTAGTCCGTCTTCCCGACTCGCATATCGAAGATAAGATGGCGCTTCGGGTAGGTGACCGCAAGAAGTTCTGGTGTAAGCCGGGACAAATCGGCAATAAGCTCGCCGTTCAGGTTACCGGTAAGATAGAGGAGATTGAGACGGAAGAGTTTGAAGAGCTTGTAGCGGAAGAAGGAGAGTAGGGAATGAGTGACGGTTCACTGTCCCAAGATGAAATTGATGCTCTGTTGGCCGGCACTGGAAATATAGACCTCGGTGAGAGTTCCGGTGGTGGCGGAGGCGGGGGAGCTGTGAACGCGGATTCCCTCTCAGGCCTCAAAGCGGCGCTCTCCGAGACCGTCTCTCAGCAACAGTCCAATATGGCGATGATCACCGGCAACGACGTGGAGGTGGCTCCGCCCACGGTGAATGGTGGGTCTCCCAGTGGTCTCAGCGGGGAGTTGGTTCAAATCGTATACAACCTGGGAGATGCCGGCGGCCACGGATACATTATGTCCTCGGAGGACGCGCTCAAGTTCGCTTCCGCCTCCATGGGGCTGGATGGCGTCGAGCTTGACGATGCCGCGCTCAACGCGGTGCAAGAAGTGTTCTCTCAGGTAGCAGGCCCGGTGATCAATACGCTGAGTGAGAAGACCGGTGCCACCATTATGCCGGAGCCCGCGCAGGCTACCACCGTGGATGCGGCTTCCCTGACGATGCCCAACAACCCGGTGTACGCTCGATACACGGTGACGCTGGGGGATGACTCCGCCGTCGTCTATGAACTCTTCGAACAAGCTTTTGCGGCACAGTTGAACGCCGGCGACGCGGGCGGCATGCAGGCCGGTGGCCCCGGAATGGGACAACAACAGCCGCAGCAACAGCAACAGGCACCCTCTCAGGGAGGGGGTTTTAATATGCCCGGCATGCAAGGGGGCGGCAATATGGGAAACATGATGGGCGGCGGCGGAGGCGGCGGAATGCCCGGCTTCGGCGGAGGCAACGCCAACGTCCAGTCGGTGCAGTTTCCCAGTCTCCAGCAGCAGGGCGGTGGCGGCGAACAAGGCAATATCGGTCTTCTCATGGACGTATACATGGAGATGACCGTTGAGCTCGGTCGTACCAAGAAACTGATCCGGGAGATCCTGGGTATGGGTGAAGGGACGATTATTGAGCTCGACAAATTGGCCGGTGAACCCGTGGATATTCTCGTGAATCACAAACTGATCGCCAAGGGAGAGGTTGTCGTCATTGACGAGAACTTCGGCGTTCGGGTGACGGAGATCGTTTCACCAATGGAGCGTGTAAGCGATATGACATGACGTGAAAGGACCGGCTGAGGGGCGGCAGACCCGACGTCGGTTGATGTACAGGGGAGGGGAACACTGAAACGTACACGTCTTGCGAGCATCGTCCTCATAATGGGCGTGCTCTGGTTCTCAGCACACATAGTCTATTCTCAATCTCAGAACGACCAATCTCCGGACGACGGTTCCGCCTCGGAAGAAGCGCCGACCGATGACGAGGCGTCGCAGCCCTCCGTTGACTCGGAACGCGCTGAGCGACCGCAAGAGGAAGACCTTGTGTTTTCCGGCGGCACGAGCGAGGGACAAACAACTCCTGCTCCCGAGGAGGGCGAGATCTCGGCCTTCGGCATATGGGACTTGGTTCGCATGGTGCTGGTGCTCCTCATGGTAGTGGGCGCCGTCTATGGCGTGGTCATGCTGCTCCGGCGACGCGTTGGTTCGGAAGCTGATGACAGCGACTCGCCGATCAGAATCCTCGCCTCTCGCAACCTGGGGGGCAATCGTGATCTTCATGTCGTCATGATCGGAAAACGAGTGATGCTGCTGGGCGGCGGCGATTCCGGGGTGCAATTGCTTACCACCGTGGATGACCAGGAAACGATCGACGAACTGGTGCTCGCGCACTCGACGGCAAACCCCGCGAAGCGCCGTACCTTTGGCGGGCTGCTGGGACAGTGGATTAACAACTTCACCGTTCCCGGAACGGCCACGCCCGGATCCGGGAGTAACCAGGGGGCCGGAAATGAGTCTTCGAGCTCCCCAGATGCCGGGGTGGCCGGTGGGTTCTTCCGCACGCAACAAGACCGACTGAGGCACATGCGATGAGACGGCGTCGGATGCTCCTCATCGTTGGGATCTCGCTGTTGACGGTGATCGCATCGGTGTCACTCCCGGCGCAATCCGTGCGCAATCCGGGAGCAAATACCGCCGCCGATCCGTTGCTCAATCCCGCCCAAGGCGAGGAAGGTCTTCAGATTCCCTTTATCGACATGCAGTTGCGCGCACCGGACAGCGGTCAAGAGGTGGCGTTCTCCCTCCGGCTGTTGTTGATTTTGGCGGTACTCAGTCTTGCGCCGTCCATGATTATCATCATGACAAGTTTTCTCCGGATCGCCATCGTACTGGATTTCATCAAACGGGCTCTTTCGCTCCAACAGGTGCCGCCGACACAGGTCCTCCTGGGAATTGCGTTGTTTATCACGCTGTTTTTGATGTGGCCCACCCTGAATGAAATCTATGAGGAGGCGTACCTTCCGCTTCAAGAGGGAGAAATCGGGCTCGAGGAAGCGTACACGCGGTTCGAACAGCCCATGCGGGTGTTTATGTTCCGCCAGATGCAGGCGGATCCATCGAGCGTGGCCCTCTTTATGCGTATGGCGGACCTCCCCCGGCCCAACACGTTGGCAGATGTGCCCACCTACGTGCTGGTGCCCGGCTTTATACTGCATGAGCTCACGGTGGCGTTTAAGATCGGAATCCTCTTGTTTATCCCGTTCATTATCGTGGACATGGTCGTGGCGTCTACCCTCATGTCAATGGGTATGATCATGCTGCCCCCGATTATGATCTCACTACCATTTAAGCTCATACTGTTCGTTCTGGTGGATGGGTGGAACCTGATCGTGCAGCAGCTGGTGGCCAGCTTCGGAGGTTTCTGATGGATCTGGGATTTGCAGTCATGGTATTTCGCACGGGGATCTTCCAAATTCTGATTATCAGCGCCCCGGCGTTGATAATCGGTATGGTGACCGGGCTCATTATTAGCATCTTCCAGGCGACCACCAGCATCCAGGAGCAGACGCTGACGTTCGTGCCGAAGATCGCCGCGATCCTCGGATCGTTGCTCTTTTTTGGCCCGTGGATGATGCAAATGCTCATTAACTACACCGTGGGACTTCTCAATCAGATTCCGCAGATGGTGGGGTAATGGTACTCGAAACGATCGCCCAGAACGCGCCGGTCTTCTTTCTCATCTTTGTGAGGATCTACGCCCTGTTGCGACTCGCTCCCATAACCTCATCACAGGCGATTCCAGGCATCGCACGAATTGCAATTACCTTTTTTGTGAGCTTTGCCGTATATCCCTCAGTGGTGGCGGCCGGGTATCTCGTGCCCAACTCGGCGATGGGGTTCTTCCTCCTGGTGGTGGGGGAGATGCTTATCGGCATCCTCACTGCTCTGTTTCTAGTGGTAGTATTCGCAGTGTTTCAGCTGGCGGGGCAATTCTTCTCACTCCAGATGGGATTCGGTGCCTCGCAGGTCTTTGATCCCATGGCTCAGATTCAGATTCCCCTGGTGGGGCAGTTCTTGAACATCATCGCCATGATGGTGTTCGTTATGTCCGGTGGATTGCAGCGGATCTTCCTTCACGGGGTGATGGGCTCGTTCGAGGCGCTCACGGCGGTGGATATCGCGGGGGCGCGGGGCGACCTGTATGAGCTGGTGGTCGCCGGATTGCCGTTGTTGTTTTCCCAGGCCCTCATTCTCTCATTTCCAATTCTGGGGACACTGTTTTTGCTCCAGGTGACGATGGGGCTGTTCGGTAAAGCCGCTCCCCAGATGAACCTCTTGATGTTGGGATTTCCTATGGCGATCGGGGTTGCGTTTCTGGTAATGCTCTTTATCCTTCCCTTTCTCGTGCAGGCGTTCGAGATGGTAATCGACGACGCCTTTATGCAAATTCAGACGATGTTCTCGAGGGTGGGCGCATGATAGAGCTGGACATGCGGGAGCAGAATCGCCGAGATACGATTATCGCGCTGCAGTCGATGCATCTGCAGTGGTTTGCCGCAGAAGATGAAGGCCGAACAGAAGATCCCACCGAGCAGAAGATTAGAAAAGCGCGGGAAGACGGCAAAGTTGCCAAGAGCGCCGACGTCTCGAGCGCGATCGTACTCCTGTTCTCCGTGGTGGCGCTGGGGATTCTCGGCGACTATATGTTGGGTCATCTGCTGGACATGACGCGTTTCTACCTGAGCCGAGCCGGTGATCTCGATGCGGTTGAATCCGGCTTGCTGGTACGGGCGTTCTTCGGCTTCTTCATACGCATTAGCCTTCCGTTGGCGGCGGTGGCGTTTGTAGCCGCCGTCTTTGGCAACGTAGTGCAGTTCGGATTCCTGTTCACTGTGAAACCGATCACTCCCGACCTTAATCGGATTGCGCCCAAGTTCGGCAAATGGGTCCAGCGGTCATTCATGTCCACGGAAGCGCTGTTCAATTTCTCTCGCAACACCGGAAAAGTCCTGGTGATTGGCGTGATTGCGTTCACCGTAATCCGTTCACGCTTTGATCAATTGGCCAACCTGCTCCAGATTCCGTTTTTACAAGCGTTCGCGTTCGTGGCGGAGTCTGTGTTTGTGCTGCTCATTTCCGCGGCGATCACTCTGCTCATCCTGAGTCTCTTTGACTATCTCTTTCAGCGGAGTCAGCACCGAGAACAGTTGAAGATGACCAAGCAAGAAGTGAAAGAAGAGCGTAAACAGTTTGAAGGGGACCCCCAGATTCGCAGTCGTTTGCGGCAGCGGATGCAGGAGATGATGTCCCGCAATATGGTGCAAAACGTACAACAAGCGGATGTGGTCGTTACCAACCCTACCCACTTCGCGATCGCCCTCCAATATGATCCGGAAACGATGGGCGCTCCCACGGTAGTTGCGAAAGGACAGGATGAGACGGCCCATCGGATACGGCGGGTCGCCGGTGATGCGGACGTTCCAATCATTGAGAACAAACCTCTCGCCCGGGCGCTGTACGCGGAGGTCGAGGTGGGAGACCAGGTTCCCGAAAAATTTTACGAGGCGCTGGTGATCGTACTGCGAGAGGTGTATCGCATGACTGGAAAGAAGGTAGTGTATGGCTGATTCACAACAGGCAACGGGGACACCGTCGTTTCTTGCCCAGATGTTCTCCGGTCGTCGGAGCGATGGCATTGTAGCAATGGGTGTGGTGGTAGTGGTGATGATGCTCATTATCCCACTGCCCACTGTAGTACTCGATATACTCATGACGATTAACCTGCTCTTGAGCCTGGTTACAATTCTGATCGTCCTGTATACCAAAAACGCGCTGGAGTTTTCGGTGTTCCCCACCTTACTCCTGGTGACAACAGTGTATGGATTGGCGTTGAACGTGTCATCCACACGTCTCATCCTAAGTCAGGGGTCGGAGTTCGGCGGGCAGATCGTTCAAGCGTTTGCCCGATTCGTGGTTGGAACCGAAGGGACCGCTGGACTTGTAATCGGACTTATCATTTTTGTCATACTGGTTTCGGTTCAGTTCATCGTCATTACCAAGGGAGCAACGCGCGTCGCGGAGGTGGCGGCACGGTTCACTCTCGATTCATTGCCCGGGAAGCAAATGGCGATTGAAGCCGAGTACAACAGTGGAACCCTCACTGAAGAAGAGATGACCAAGAAGAAGATGGAACTGGAACGGGAAGTCGACTTCTATGGTGCGATGGACGGTGCCAGCAAGTTTGTATCGGGGAACGTGAAGGTCGGTATTCTCATTACCGTCATAAACATCGTGGGGGGGCTCGTGGTGGGTACCACGATTCACGGAGAGCCGATCGGTTCCGCTCTGAACACGTATGTGTCGCTCACCATCGGCGATGGACTGGTCACCCAATTTCCAGCGCTGTTCATTAGTACCGCTACCGGTTTGATCGTGACCCGGGCGATCTCTGATGGGACGTTTGGAGAAGATGTGGCGACCCAGTTTACCCGACAAGCGCGAATCTATTGGATCGCAACGGTTTTTCTTCTGGGATTGTCATTTCTTCCGGGGTTTCCGTGGTACGTATTAATTCCGATGGCGGCACTCACGGCTTTTACCGGGTTCCGCCTGCAACAGCGCGATCAACAGGAAGCAGCTCAGGAACGGGCTGAGCACGCTGCGCAGGAGCAGCCCAAGAGCACCACAGAGCCCACTCATGTAGCGCCGCTGGATCCCTTATCTATGGAGCTTGGCTACGGACTCATCCCACTGGTGGACAAGGAAAAGGGTGCCGAACTCCTCGACCGGATCACCAGCATCCGCCGAGAGACCGCCTTGGAGCTTGGGTTGGTGGTGCCGCGCATTCGGATTATCGATAACATGCGGCTCGGTCCCACGGAGTACAGTCTCAAGATTCGCGGCGTAGAAGTGGGCCGCGCGTCGATTCGAATGGGCCACTACCTCAGCATAAATCCGGGAGGAGTGCGAGAGGAGGTTCCTGGCGAGGCTACTACTGATCCCGCCTTTGGCCTCCCGGCGATGTGGATTACGGAAGATACGCGGGAGCGCGCAGAACGCGCCGGATACACGGTGGTCGATCCACCGTCTATTATCGCCACGCACTTGACCGAAGTTATCAAACGCAACGCGTCGGATCTCTTAGGGCGGCAAGAAGTACGCCAGATGCTGGATCAGCTCAAGCATGACTATCCGGCGGTGGTGGATGAAGTGTCTAACGCGCTCAATCTTGGTCAAATACAAAAGGTCTTTCAAGGCCTTCTGGGCGAGCAGGTATCAATTCGAAATCAAGTTGTTATACTCGAGGCGTTGGCAGATTTCGCCGGTGTCAGCAAAGAAACGGGGTTTCTCATAGAGAAAGCGCGGCAGGCATTGGGGCGTCAGATTTGCCTGCAATATGCCGACGACGACCGGACCGTGAGAGTTGCCACGATTCAACCGCAGCTAGAGCAGCAAATCGTTGACAGCCGCGTTGATACCGCCGGAGGGGCAATCGCCGCGCTTCCGCCGGATATCCAGCGCCAGTGGGTTTCCGCGGTCTCGTCGGTAATGCAGCGGATTCAGGAACAGGGCTTCCCGGCCGTAATTCTCTGTTCGGAGGCGGCGCGACCGCTGGTGAAACAGAATACCCGCCGGGATCTACCGGATTTGGCGGTACTATCGATTCCAGAAATTGCATCTGACATCCGGGTTGAATCGTTGGGCGAGATTCGTATTGAAGAAGGCAGTGGGGGCAGCTGATGGACTATTTCGTAGAGCAAGGAGCGACCGATCAAGAGGTCCAGACGATCATTCGTCGCAAGTATGGGGAACGAGCACGCATATTGTCCCGGAAGGAAGTGCGCTCCGGCGGTGTGCTGGGGCTGTTTCGCCGCCGGGCGGTGGAAGTAACCGGGTATTGCAGTCACGCGCCCCAACCGCAACGCTCCGCCTCTCGCGGGTCGATGCATGAGGAACGACGAAAGATTTTGGACACCGTGCGACCACCACTCAAGGATCCGGCCTCCTCCTCGCCGGAGGTGACCACCACCGGTGGGCAACGGGAACGGCCGCCCGAGTATCGCGGCACTGCCACCGAAACTCCCACAGCGACGAATGGAGATCCGGTTTCCCGACAACGGGAGAGTTCGGATTCCGGCGGGTTGGAGGCTGTTTTGAGCGAAATTCGGTCGTTGCGGGAGCGGATGGACAGCACCGGATCATCCGGTAACGAACCGGCCGGTATTCAACAGACTCGGGAGATCCTCGAGGATAATGATTTCTCCCAGGGGTATATTCGAGACATTATCGCTCGCCTCCGCACCGACTGCACCATGGATGAGCTTGATGATGCCCAGGGTGTCCTCTCGTTGGTCGGAGATTGGATCGAGCAATCGATTCACATCTATCCCTGGCAGGAGCGGAGAAAACACCCGCACGTGTTTGTGCTGGTGGGTCCCACCGGTGTGGGTAAAACGACTACCATCGCGAAGCTTGCGGCCATGTATGGAGCAGTTGCCGACCCGTCCTACGACGTCAGGATTCTTACGATTGATAGCTATCGCATTGGAGCACTCCAGCAGATCCAGAAATATGGTGAGATCATGAGTATTCCCGTGCACCCGGTGGAGACTGTGGGAGACATGAGAAAACACCTCGATCTCCACAATGATGCCGATTTCATCTTTGTAGATACCATTGGGAAAAGCCCCAACGACCTGGCTAAGTTAGCGGAGGTGAACCAGCTGGTGCGGTCCGCCGGCGGTGAAGTACACCTGGCGGTGAGCGCTACCACCAAACGGAGCGATATTACCGACATCCTCCGGCAGTTCGAACCGTTCAACTATCAAGCGGTGGTGGTCACGAAACTGGACGAAACCTCCTCGGTGGGCGGAATCATTAGCGCGTTGCACGAAAAGCAAAAGTCCGTGAGCTTTATTACCGATGGTCAAAGTGTACCTCAGGATATCGAGCGTGCGAAAAAAGAGACCTTTCTGGCTCGATTGCGAGACCTTCCCGTTCGGCGGGAGCCTACGCACGCGCTCACCAAGGAGTAGTTGATGACCGATCAGGCAGAAACACTGCGTGAAATCATGCGCCAGCGGGAGCACGGCTCTGAGGGTGCCCGCAAAACGCGCATTATTACCATTGCCAGCGGTAAGGGAGGCGTGGGAAAAACCAACGTTGCCACCAACCTGGCGCTGGCTTATGCCGCCCTTGGCCAGAAGGTAATCCTGATGGATGCCGACCTAGGCTTGGCTAATGTGAACGTCGTTCTGGGAATCATTCCAAAGTATAACTTGTATCACGTAATCCGAAAGCAGAAGCAGATGCAAGATATTCTTATGGATACCGAGTACGGCATTCAAATCGTTGCGGGGGCTTCAGGATTTGCGAAAATCGCCAACCTCAGCGAGGAAGAACGACACGGGTTTATTGATGAGTTGCAGCATCTGTCTGATGCGGATGTAATCATTATTGATGCCGGCGCGGGCGTTAGCAACAATGTTCTGGCGTTTGTGGCCGCCGCCGACGAAGCGATCATCGTTACGACTCCGGAGCCCACCGCTATTACCGATGCATACGGAATCATCAAGATCATTGCTACTGAGATCGACAATCTGAACCTCGGTCTCAAGCTCATCGTGAACCGAGTGAAGTCGGTAACAGAAGGAAAAAAAGTCTCGGAACGGGTCATCAATATTGCCGGACAGTTTCTCAACCTAAAAATTGATTATCTCGGCTACGTGTATGATGATCCGGTGGTCCAACAAGCGGTGATCAGGCAGAAGCCGTTCCTGGTACTGGATCCCCGGAGTAAAGCGAGCATTTGTATTCATCAGATCGCAGGACGGTTGGAAAAGGTCGAATATCGCGAAGGAGGTGGAGTGGGACAATTTCTCAAACGACTGTTTGGTCGACTTGAGTAACTTGACGGTGATTTTGGATATATCTTACTCTGTAATTTGTTGAATGGAACGGAATCTGCGAATTGTCGCGCCCATTGGGGGCGGAGCAGCTGTAGTATCCCTGTTAGTTGGCCTCTTGGCAGGTGTTCCGTTTGGTACGGCCGTCATCCGGGCCGTCTTATCCGGAGGAGGATTTAGTCTTCTGGTTTTGGGGCTGATGGTTGTGGTGCGCGCGCGGTTGCCCGGTTTTGATCACGCTTTTGAGGCGCCCCCCAAGGGTTCCGACCGGAGCGGTTCAGACCCAAACCACGCGTCCGATGCGTCTTCCGGATCACGTCTGAACATCGTCGTTGAGGATGATGGGGAGTCGGAATCGCCCAGCCGTTCCAGTGAACGCTCGGACAGTGACGATGGCTCTGCTCCTGAGGAGGCGACGGCAGCGGGTGTGAGCGCCGAGGATGGGGCTACTGTCGAGGACGTATCCACTCCCGAAGAGACCCTGAACAGGCCTGACTCATCACCCGGTGGTGACGCTGATACGGTGCAGGCTGAGCACTGGGATGATTCCCCGCCTGATGAGGATGAAGAGACGGCGGAATTGGTAGAAGAGGTTGAAGAAAGCAGCGCCGACGACGAAGAGGCTGTGATGCGGGCCGCCATTTCGGAGGAGCAGGATGGTGCATCGGTAGAGATCGATGATACTATGCTGGATGAAATGCCGGATATCGGCAAGTATTCTTCCTCCTTTGTTTCGGGAGGCGATATTGATAGTAATGGGGTCGAGTCCCCGGGAAGCGCCGGTGAGTCCAGCGGGTTTTCCGGAGGTTCTAAACAAAAAGCGGGAGATCCCCGAAAAGGACACGACAACAAGACCGTAGCGAAAGCGCTCCAGACGTTATTAGCAAAAGATAACGAA
>JBMCMH010000004.1:0-49380 GCA_048614515.1 Alkalispirochaeta sp.
CATGAAGAACAGAAAACGGAAACCCACGGTGGGGTTGGCGCTCAGTGGTGGGGCTGCGCGTGGGTACGCCCATCTCGGCGTGATTCGGGTCCTTGCCGAGCACGATATCTCCGTTGACTATGTTGCCGGCACCAGTGTGGGGTCGGTGGCGGGCGCGCTTCTGGCCGGTGGCTACACGCCGGACCACATGATCGAGGTGGCCGCCGCGCTTAAGTGGCAGAACCTGGTGTCCCCCACCCTCTCGGGAATGGGTCTCGTCACCGCCAAGAAGCTGGAGACGTTCGTGGGCAAACTTCTGGGTAAGACCGACTTCGGTGAGCTCCTCATTCCGTTTCGGGCGGTAGCGACCGATATCGCCCGCACGGAAGAAGTGGTGTTTTCCGACGGCTCGGTGGCCCGAGCGGTACGGGCCAGCTGTTCCGTCCCCGGAATTTTTGAGCCGTTGGTGGAGGGCGGGACTGCGTATGTGGACGGTGGAGTCACCAACAACCTCCCTAGCTCCCTAGTTCGCGAGATGGGAGCCGATGTCGTCATTGCGGTCGACCTCAACTGGCAGCGACCGGACCCGCACTTGCCGGTCAATCTCTTGGACGTCACCTTCCGGAGTTTTGCGATGCTCCTGGACCGGACCAGCGTGGAAGGGCGGCAGGATGCCGATGTTGTCATTCAACCGGACCTCAACGAGTTTAGCTACCATGAACTTTCTCGCGCGGACGAGATGATCGAGCGTGGTCACGCCGCGGCAACGGCTGCGCTCCCAACGATCAATAACCTGCTATCCTCCGGACGAAAGAAATAGGCAAGCGATGCCCCCTATTAACCGTTCACCGGACGACTCACCGGATCGCAACATCTTTGATCGGACGGCGCTGTTGCAATCTATCCATGGCGATCACGAACTCCTCACGCAGTTCATTGAACTCTTTCTCAAGGATTTCCCCGACAAGATGGCGGCCCTCCACGCGGCTACTCCCGCAGCTGACGGCACCGAGCCGGGAGACCGTGCGGCGTTACGAAATGCGGCACACAAAATCCTCGGCTCCGCCCGCACGATGAGGCTGAATCGCTTAGCCGACGCGGCGTTGGACCTGCAGCGGTTGGTCGACACGGAACCGCACCACCTGGAGCAGCTTGCCGCGGGTTCCGCGCGGGTCACGGCCGAATATGAGCGGGTGGTTGCTATCCTGAGGAGGTAGTTCGACGCCCCCGGTATCGTGTTAGTATGTTGCCTGAGACATGAGCGACAACAACACGCAACAGCCCCCGGACCCGCAACGACGACGACGAATCGCGATGTTCGCCATCATTCCGTTGTTGTTTTTGATACCCTCGATTTCTACCCTACTGATGAACGCGCAACAGAATAGCGTTCCCTATTCGTTCTTTACTGAACAGCTCGAAGACGGCAACGTTCAATCGATTACGGTGCAGGAAGAGACGATTACCGGCGTGCTTGCCGAGGAAGCATCGTACCAAGATCAGCCGGTTCGGGAGTTTGAGACGTATATACCTCAAACGGTGAGCGGTGAGTATCTCGATCGGCTCGACGGCGAGGGCGTCGAGGTCAATACGCTCCCCACCCCGGATAACTCGGGACTGGCGATTCTGCTCAACCTCCTTCCCTTCGCGGTCATGATTTGGATCTTCTTCCGCATGTCCCGGGCGATGCGCCAGCAGGGTGGCGGCGGCATGCAGGGCATGTTTAACGTGGGGAAAAACAAGGCCAAGAAGTTTCAGAAATCGGATAGTGACACCACGTTTGAAGACGTCGCCGGCGCCGATTCGGCAAAGGTTGAATTGCAGGAAGTGGTAGATTTTCTCCGCAACCCGGAACGATATCAGCAAATGGGAGCGGAGATTCCCCACGGAGTGCTCATGGTGGGGCCTCCCGGATCCGGTAAAACGCTCATCGCGCGGGCGGTAGCCGGCGAGGCGGACGTACCGTTCTACTCGATATCCGGTTCGGACTTCGTAGAGATGTTTGTCGGAGTCGGGGCGAGTCGCGTGCGCGACCTCTTCAAAGACGCCCGGGAGCACAGTCCGGCGATCGTCTTCATCGACGAGATCGACTCGATCGGACGCCAGCGGGGAGCCGGTCTCGGCGGCGGTCACGATGAACGCGAGCAGACCTTGAATCAGCTCCTCTCGGAGATGGACGGCTTTGACAAGACGGAAACGGTTATCGTCCTCGCCGCAACCAACCGCCCCGATGTGCTGGACCCGGCGCTCTTGAGACCCGGACGGTTTGATCGGCGCATTACCGTTCCCGCGCCGGCGGTCCGGGATCGGGAGGCGATTCTCAAGATCCATGCTGCGCGCCGGCCGATGGAAGATGACGTGGATCTTGCGTCCATTGCCCGTAGTACCGCCGGGTTTAGCGGTGCGGACCTGGCAAACCTCCTGAATGAGGCGTCGCTTATGGCCGCCCGCGCCCGCCATACCAAAGTTTCCTACGAGGACATTCTCGCCGCCCGCGATAAGATCGTGCTGGGTCTCGAGCGAAGCGGTGTGGTCATGAGTGACGAAGAACGGCGTACCGTCGCCTACCATGAAGCGGGGCACGCGCTGGTGGCGGTGCACGTGCCGCAGGCCGAGCCCGTACATAAGGTTACGATCATTCCGCGCGAACGCGCAATGGGACTGACGGAACAACTCCCGGAGGGTGACAAATACTTATATCGCCGCGACTACATCACCGATCGTCTGGCGGTGATGATGGGTGGCCGCGCCGCCGAGGCGGAAGTGATCGGAGAGATTACCAGCGGCGCCGCGAACGATCTCATGCAGTCGTACCATATCGCTCGCCAGATGGTGCTGGAATGGGGAATGAGTGAACGCTTCGGTAACGTGGCGTTCGGCTCCGGCGAGCGGGAGGTGTTTTTGGGCAGTGAGCTGGGGCACCAACGGCAATACAGCGACTCCACCGCCCGTGAAATCGATGATGAGGTCCGAGGGATTCTCAATGAAGCGTACTCCCGGGCCGTGGAAATTATACAAGCTAAGCGCGAGGGTCTTGATAAACTGGCCGCCGCGCTTTTGGAAAAGGAGCAGGTCACTCGGGAGCAGGTAGAAGAGCTGCTTGGTGTCCATTGAGGGGAGTCCTATGATAGTGCGAATTATTACGATTCATGTGAAGCCTGGAAGCGAAGAGGAGTTTGAGCGTCTCACAACGGAGAATCATGAGGCGTCCCTCACGGAACCAGGGGTATTGCGCTTTGACGTCCTCCACGATAACGATGACCCCAGCACCTATTATCTCTATGAAGCGTATCGCGACGAGGCTTCAACGTTTGCCCATAAGGAAACGGACCATTACAGCCATTGGAAAGAGCATGTGGCTCCCCTGCTGGCAGGAGAGCGAACCTCCGTCAGCACCACCCCAGTGGTTCCCATGACCGAGAACTCATGGCGAGGCAACTACTGAGCAGCCAACAGCACGTCACCCAAGGTGTCGTATACCGGCACGCCGGTCATCTCGAGGCGCGACCGGGCGTGGTGACCGCTTGCGATGAGGATACAGTCAACCCCCATCTCCCGGGCCACCTCCGCGTCATGAACGGTGTCACCCACCATCACCGCTCGTTCCGCATCTAAGCGGTGATGCGCAATGAGATCGAGACCGACCTGCGTCTTGGATACCGCGAGATCATCCTGAAGTCCGTGGAGGGCGTCAAAGAAGGGGCGTAACCCGCGGTCCGCCACGGCTTCGTGGAGCGTCCGTTCCCGGCTGGCGGAGAGCACGATCTGCGAAATCCCCCGGCGCCGAAGCGTGTGCACTATCTCTTCGACCCGAGTATGAAGCTGACACTCCCTGATTCGCGCGTTGAATCCGCGAATGAACTCCTCCGCCAATACGGAGAACGGTTCACGGGAGAAATCAAATCCCGCGCGGCGATAGTAGTTCTGTACGGGAAAGTCGAAGATTTCGCGATACCGGTGGGCGTCCATTTCTGGAAGTCCCCGGCGCCGGAGCATCCCATTGGCGGTTTCGAGCGCGAGCCACAGGTCGTCAAGGAGGGTGCCGTTCCAGTCCCAGATGACCACGTCATACCCAAACATCGCCGCCATGATGCACCAAAATCGGGAGGTCGTGCTACCATTCCAACATGGATACCGTGATCACCCCGCTCTCCGCCTGCCGGGACCAACGCCGCAGCGCATATCTTTCGGGAGCCGAAGCGGTGTTTTGGGAAACGGCCAATACAACCGAGTTTGCATCGTCCTCGCAGCGCGACGCGTTTCAGTGGCGGTATTTTGGGTATTATGCGGTCCACGCACCGCGGTTTTTCTTCGTCGCCGGGACCGACAGCTCGGATCTCCAGGTTCTTGGATACATTTGCGGCGTCGCAGACACCAGGTCCCACAGTGAACTGTACCATGTAGCCGCTCACGTTCCCGTATTTGACGACCTGTACGACGCATATCCTGCCCATCTGCACATTAATCTCACCGCCGGCAGCCGAGGGATGGGATTGGGTGGGCGATTGGTGAATACGTTCGCACAGGCGGTTGCCGCCGAGGGGGCGGCGGGAGTTCATCTGGTGACGAGCCCCGGGGCTCGCAACGTATCATTCTATCGTCGTCATGGATTTGTAGACGAGGTGCAGCGGCTCCTACCGACCGGTGGTGGGCAGGACGTGCCGCTGCTGTTTATGGGAAAGCACCTGTAGCGGATTGCCTCGATCCAGCTGTCCACCTCAGGACAGCAGCACCATTCTCCTACCGCCGGTGCGCTGCGCTACCGTTGCCCTACAGCTGTTCCGCCCCGCTGATCACTTCCCGCATGAAGTAGAAACTATCTTTCGGGACGCGGCGTTGATTGATGTAGTCGGCGTAGATCACTCCAAAGCGTTTGGTATACCCATAGGCCCATTCAAAGTTATCGATGAGACTCCAGACGTAGTAACCCCGCAGGTCGACTCCGTCTTCAATCGCATCCAACGCGGCGGAGAAGTGGTCCCGCAAATAGGAGATGCGCCGGGGATCGTGACACCGTAGTCCATCGGGAGACAACTCATCCGGCATGGCGCAACCGTTCTCGGTGATGTACAACGGAAAGCGCCCCTCGATGTGCGACCAGACCCACTTCAGATGGCGATAGAGCCCACGAGGCGTCACCGGCCATTCCATTTCAGTGTGCTCCTGATACGTGGGAACCTCCCGAAACCCTTCTGGGTGGCACGGCACACCGTCTCGGATGGTACCTTCCGGACCTACCGGAGCTGCCGCGAGTACCGGCTCAAAATAGAAATTCAGTCCCAGGAAGTCGATCGGGGTTGCGATAATCTCCATATCTCCCGGGTGTACCGGTGGCGGCGTACTGTCCGGATAGGCAGAAAAGTGGCGCTCCGGATACTCGCCGCCCAGCAGGGGATCGAGGAAGAACCGAGAGCGCATATCCATCGCACGGTCCGCCGCCTCGCTATCCTCTCGACTGTTTGTTGCGGGCCGGGCGCTCTCCAAGTTATGGGTGATCCCAATGGGAGCCACCCCCGCACCGGAACCCCGCTCCTCGCGGTAGGCCTGCATGGCAAGGCCGTGTGCCAACATAAGATGGTGCCCCGCGGCCCACGAGTCGCTCCGGTCTGTCCGTCCGGGGGCATGCACCCCAACGTGGTAGCCCAACACGGAACTGCACCACGGTTCGTTCAGGGTGATCCACATGTCAACGTGTTCTGCGAGCACCCGAAACGTTTCCCGGGCGTATTCCGCAAAGCGCAGAGCGGTGTCCCGCACCGGCCATCCCCCGGCATCTTCCAGCGGTTGCGGCAGATCCCAGTGGTACAGCGTGGCCGCCGCCGTAAGACCGTTTTCGTGGAGCTCGTCGGCGAGCCGCTTATAGTAGTCAAATCCTGTGCGATTGAACGCTCCGCGTCCCTCCGGTTGAACCCGCGGCCACGCGACCGAAAAACGGTACGAGTGCGCGCCCATTTCGCGCATGAGAGAAACATCTTCCGGATAGCGGTGGTACTGATCAACCGAGACGTCGCCGGTATGGCCATGCACCACCATTCCGGGGGTGTGGGAAAACGTATCCCAAATGCTCGGTCCACGACCATCAACCGCTACCGCTCCCTCAACCTGATAACTGGCGGCGGCTACTCCCCATGTAAATCCGTCGGGAAATCTTCGTGTGCTCATTCTGTGCTCCTTATGGTGGTTATATGTTATGAGTAGGTATCCCGGATGGTACGAATCGCGCTCACTTGGAGGCCGGGCCTCCCCTGCGTAATCGGTATCGTGCACTCCTCGCCGGGAAGCAGCAACACCCCATTGTCGGCGGGGCGAGCGGCGGGATCGCTCAATTCGATCGTGGTCCAAAAGCTCGGCGCCTCACTGCATGCCACGGTCACTTCCCCTCCGTCGGCATCTATATGCGTCGTTATTCGCGGTTTCTCCAGCGGCGCGCGCTTGTACTCACACAGGAGGGTGAAATCCCGCGTCCCATCCCCCAACGCGCTGGGTACTCCCGGAGATTGCTCCATAGACTCCGGTTCCGCCGTTGCCACCACAAACCCAGCGGTACGATCAAAGGGAAGCTCCTCAATCGCAGCTTGGAACACCTGCCGGACGGAGTCCGATCCTACCTCCACCCAACGCGTTTCTTCCCACACCAGCGCTCCGCGCCAGTCCAGTCCCTGGATCCTCACGGTACGGGAGATCGTTTCTGCGGTGTCGTTGAACAGGTGCACTTCGAGCATGTCGTCCTTGGTAAAGGTCGCCGTCCGTAACGGGGAAAAGAATCGCCGTGCCTCATGGTGGAGCAGCTTCCAGCGACCGTCATACTCGATACTGGACCACGAGACCACCGGCCACACGTCGTTGAGTTGCCAGTAGAGCGCCCCCATGCTGATTGGTCGCCGGCTACGCCAATAGGTCACTGCCATCCCAATCGCCATCGCCTGTTGCACTTGACTCAAGTAGACGAAGTTCTCAAATGAAAAGGGCACGCGAAAGTAGCGCGACATCGTCTCCAGGATTACCGTGTTACCCCGCTCGTGGCGTTGATGGTGCTCGAGATCGGGGGCGGTGGGGTTGAGGTGATCCTCTCCGGCGAAGGAGCGGATGGTGGGCACGCTGGGGAACGATTGAAATCCAAACTCCGAGCAGAACCGAGGCGTCACCTCATAGTAGGCGGTGAACGGTTTGCCCTCGTGCCACACGCTCCAGTAGTGCATATCCCCCGCGGAGTCGTCGTGCCAGTTGTCCGAGAAATCCCCCTCCCCGGCGGCTGGTGAACTTGGCCAGAACACACGGGTATCATCAAGCGCTCGCACCTCGCGGCCCACCACGCCGTTGTTGAGACGGTCGAAATCGATAAGGTAGCGCCCGGGGTTGGCCCGGGACTCCTCAAACCAGCCCAACGCCCCAACATTTTCATTGTTGCCGCACCATAGGGCGATCGAGGGGTGAGAGATGAGTCGTTTCACCTGGCTGCGCACCTCCTCAGCAACTTCTTGCATAAACCACGGCTCCGAGGGATACAGTGCACAGGAAAACATAAAATCCTGCCATACGAGGAGTCCCAGCTCATCGCACGTTTGGTAAAAAACCTCCGGCTCGTATTGGCCACCGCCCCAGACGCGAATCATGTTCATATGCGCCGCGCGGGCATCCTCGAGGAGCCGTCGGTAGCGATCGGGCGTGTGCCGAGCGGGAAACGCATCTACCGGGATCCAGTTGGCGCCCTTGGCCCACACGTCCCGTCCGTTTACCCGGAAGTACATACTCGCGCCGACCTCATCGGGGCGGTTGACGACCTCCACGGTGCGAAAGGCGGTGCGCACCGAACGGACGCCCCCGGCCCAGGCAACCTCTACCTCGTACATCGGCTGGTCCCCGTAGCCGGCGGGCCACCATACGTGCGGATTGTCCACAGATAGGGTCACCGTGAGTTCACCGGGCCGCTCCACCCGAAGCGACGGCGCGGATACGAGATCGCCCTGGTGGTCGGAGGGACGCTCTCGGTCCGTCGGCGGCTCATAGCGGGCAATTTCGGCTCCCGCCGGATCCAGCAGACGCACCGTCATCTCCGGCACGTGGTCGGGATACGCACACTCTCCGGGGGTGAGACCGGGCCGGTCCCACTCAATGTGAACGGGAACATGCCAGATACCGGCCGGTTCGCCTCCGGAATGCGCGGCGTCCGTGCCGGACGGTGCTGGGCGCGGTACTACCCACAGGGCGCGAATGTCGTCAAGCGGGGCCGGTCGAAGGCGGACGGCTCCGTAGATGCCGGTGACCATCATGGCAATACCCCAGTCCCAACTTCCGTGGCATTGCGTCTTGCGCAGTAAGTTGCGGTGCATCGATTGGTGGGGGTATATCTGGTGCGGCACGGGGTACGGCAATCGTTCGGCGCGGGCCTTCGCGGCACGTTCGGGCGAATCGAAGCGCACCTCCAGGACGTTATCCCCTTCCACGAGGTGTTCCGCCACATCGACTCGCAGGGGAATAAACATTGAGGAGGTCCGGGCGATTAGTACTCCGTTGAGGAACACCTCCGCCACGGTATCGACCACGTCAAACTCCAAGATCCGGCGTTCAAGGGACGCGAGCGCCCCCCCGTCGATGTCGGCGGTGTCCAACGAAAAGTGCCGTCGCATCGTCCAACCACGGCGGCCAACCCACTGAATCTCCACCTCGTTCCGGCCATAGAACGGATCGGGAATCACTCCCGCGGCTAAGAGCGCTGAGTGCACATCACCGGGGATCTGCACCGGCAACTGGTAGGTCCCGGTCTCGTCGCTGAGATGCCACTCCCCGGTAAGATCGATCATGTAAAACTCCTACAATTAAGTGTTGACGCCGGTACAATCCCGTGCAAGACTAAAGTTGGTTTTAAACCCAACCAACACGGAGTGTAGCACGAGTGGCAACGGCGAGCAAGCGAAATCGATTGATGAACCGGTCCCGGATCCTGCGTGTCGTCTGGCACCACCCCGGCACCAGCCGGGTGGATATCGCCGAACGCTTGGGCCTGGATAAGTCCACCGTCTCCTCCGTGGTGAGCGAGCTCTTAGAGAGCGGTATCCTTCGCGAAACGGCTCAGGGAGCGTCTTCACCACAGGGTGGCCGACGCCCGGTAAAGCTCGAGCTCCAACCGTACTACGGATTCGTGCTGGGAGTGGAACTGCAACCGGACTATTTTCGGGCCGTCCTCTATGATCTGGCAGGCGAGCTTGTGCGCGAATGGGAAGGTGATCGGCCCCGCAACGGACAAGGGTTTGAGCAGTATCTCCTATCGCTGTTGGAAGAACTCCTTCTCTCAATCGCCGATTTCCGGGATCGCTTGGTGGGAATCGGGGTTGCCATGGGTGGTTTGGTCAATTCGATTCAGAACGTCATCTATCGCTCAATCCCCATGGAACTCACCGAACAGTACGATTTTCAGACGGGAATCGCTGAGCGGCTCGGCATTCCCGTCATCGCGGAAAATGACGCAAACGCCTGCGCGTGGGGGGAGCTGGCTGCCCATCGGGGAAAAACGGTCCACGACTTTCTGTATCTCCTGGTGCAACTGCGGGAGTCGCCCTCCGGACGACACCTCTATGGGGGGATCGGTGTAGGTATCGGGATCGCGATTAACGGTACGCTCTATCCCGGATCCCGCTTTACCGCCGGGGAGTTCCGCAGTGCGTTTTGGGACGGCCAGGGCTCCGGACAGTTTACCCTCACCGACGCTGAGGCCGAGATGGTGACCTCCGATCCCACCGTCCGGCTCCGACTCTTCCGGGAGCTGGCCCGCAACGTAGCCCTCATCATTAACGTACTCAACTTAGACCATCTGTTTATCGGCGGAGATATCCGCAAGTACCGGGACGAACTCACGCCGATTATCGACGAAGAGCTCCACCGCAACTGGCCGTACGAGACCGGGGTGGAGTGCGAGATCTGTTATTCCAGTTATGGGCACCAAGCGGTGGTAGCCGGCGCGGCGGCAATGATGCTGGACAGACTGTTCTCAGATCAGATTTTCCCGCTGGGAGATATTCGCAACCGCCATGAGCGGAGCAGTGTGCTCACCCAGATTACCGAACGAGGACTCAATTTGGATCCTGTGGGGGGATCCTGAAAAACTGATCACGCGCTGCGCGTGACATACAAAGGGAGGTAGCACCATGCTACACAAGCGATTTCTGATGGCGCTCGCCATCGTTGCGTTGATTGGCAGTTTCGTGTGGGCCGGAGGGCAACAAGATGCTGCTGAGGATGACGATGTAATTACGCTGGAGGTCTTGCACTATCTGGACCTGGCGGACAACACATCGTCGGGAAACTTCGAGGAACTGGTAGACGCATTTCACGCCGCCAACCCCGATATTCGGCTCGAGTTTGACTACCTGTTTAACGAGCCGTATCATAACAAGTTACAGTCCTCGGCAATCGCCGGACAGCTTCCGGACGTCGTGTTTCTGTGGCCCGACAAGCGCACCGGAGATGTCACCGGTAGCGGAGCGGTGAAGGATCTACGCCCCTGGGTAGAGGATGTTCGGGATGAGTTTGCGCCGACGGCACTGACGCCACAAGGCCCCAACGGCGAGATTTGGGAGCTCCCGGAGCAGGTCACCGCCACGCACGTCATGTTTGCCAATGAACGGCTCCTCGACGAGTTGGAACTCGAGTTTCCCCGCACGTATGAGGAGCTGCTCGAACAGGGTGAAGTTATTCGCGATGCCGGCTACATTCCGATCGCGATGGACAACGCCGACGGATGGCAGATGCAGAGCACCTTGCTGAGCGCCCTGGTGGAGCGCACCGGCGGTCGTGAATGGTTTGAGCGCGCCATGGTGGGAGATGCCAGTTTCAGCGATCCTGAGTTTGTGCGAGCGGTGGAAGTGATCGATACGTTGCACGACGAGGAGATGTTCAGCCCCGGTATCAACCAAGCCTCCTACGGCGAAGCGCTCACCGACTTCGTCACCGAGGAAGCGGTATACTTTATCGACGGCGGCTGGCGTACGAGCAACCTCACCGGAGAAATGACGGAAGACCAGTACGAGTACGTGTCCTACAACGTATTTCCGGAACTGCCCGATGAGCAGGGTCAGCCTGGATCCACCGCCATCGTCGCCGGCACCGGGTTCGGCATGAACGCGGAACTGGAAGGCGAGAAGGCGGAAGCCGCGTGGGAATGGATCTACTTCTTTGCCGGCCCCGAGGGTTCCCGCATCAAGGCGGAGCAGGGCTGGCTCCCAGCGGTCGACATCGAGCTACCCGACGATTCACCTGAACTGACGCTCAAATTGGCGGACTTCATCAATTCCACCCCCGGTGGATACGTGGTCGATTCCATTATGGACGCCGAAGGGATGGGTGTATTGCATCCCCTCCTCCAGGAAATGATGTTTGATAACGTCACTCCTCAGGAAGTTGGTGATCGCTACGAGGAGTGGGTGGAGAACAACGACTCCGGCCGTAACTGATCTCCGCACAACTTGACTCATATGGGGCCCCAACGGCCGGCAGTTCATGTCCGGGACGCTGCGGGGCCCCCACTCCGTCACCTAGCCGAGGATACCGATGACGATTTCCCGCGAAAAGAAGTTTGCGTACGGGGTACTGGTAGGACCCGCCGTCTTCGTGTACGCATCGATTATTATTTTCCCAATACTTTTTAGCCTGGTCGCCGGTTTCACCGAGTGGAACGGTTTGAGCACTCCTGAGTTCGTAGGGTTTAACAACTATACCCGGATGATTACCGATCCCATTTTTCGTTTGGGCCTGCGGAACAATCTGCTCATTGTAGCGGTGTCGGTACTCGGGCAGATTCCCTTTGGGTTCGCCCTGGCGTACATCATCTATCGCCGCATGGTCCGGGGACATGGGTTTTTCGAAACGATGATCTTTCTGCCGATTACGATTTCGGCGATCGTCGTAGCCAAGCTCTGGAATCAGATATTCTCGCCTCGGGGCCTGTTTACGCAGTTTGTTCGCCTCATAACCGAGAATGACCGCTTTGTATTGACCATTTTTGAAGATCGAGCCCTGGCCATTGTACCGATCCTCTTTGTGATTCTGTGGATGTACACGGGAATCTATATGGTTATCTTTCTGGCAAACTTGCAGCGCATCGATCCCGGCGTAATTGAGGCCGCCGTCATCGACGGCGCTCGGGAACACCAGATTCTGCTGCAAGTGGTACTTCCACAAATGGTGAACATAGTCTTTACCACGGCGGTATTTGCGATCGCCGGCAGCCTCAAGAGCTTCGATCTGATATTCGCGATGACCGGGGGAGGCCCTGCTCACTACACGGAAGTAATCGCGATCTACATGTACCTCAATACCTTTAAGTACTACAACTACGGCTTTGGAAGCGCCGTCTCCATGATGATCGTCTTCCTCAGTCTTGGACTCATTACCGCCGTGCAAGTAGTGTTTCGCAGACTGGAGGCCCGGTATGTCTGACCTTACCGTCGGTGTCGCGCGCAACCGCGACGTTATCGCCTGGAAAGTGTTTGCCACGTTCTTTATGGTGTTCTTTACCGTGCTGACCCTGGCTCCGCTTATTTGGCTCTTTTACAGTTCCTTGAAGCCCCACCCGGAGATCGTGCGAAACGTCTTCGCCCTGCCCACCGAGTTTCATACTCGCAACTTCACCCGGGCGTGGGAAATCGGTAGTCTCGGACTGTATACCGTGAACAGCGTCATCTATACCGCCTCCGCCACGCTGATCACCGTGTTTCTGGCACTGGGAGCGGGTTACGGGTTCGCCAAGTTCGGATTCCGCATCTCCGGATACTTGTACACTTTTTTTATCATGGGCCTACTGGTAACCGCTCATTCCGTGCTGGTGCCTCTGTTCATTCTGGAGACGCGCCTTGGTATCGACGATACCCGCCTGGGAGTAATCCTCCCGTATGTGGCGTTCGGATTGCCGTTTATGATCTATCTGTCCACCTCCTACATTCGGGGCATTCCCGACTCCCTGGAAGAGGTGGCGCGCATCGACGGCGCGAGTTACTTACGGATCTTCTGGCACGTCATCCGTCCGATTAGCGCCCCGGTGGTTGCCACGATGACGATCTTCTCATTTGTGAGTAACTGGAACGAGTTTGTGTTTGTGTTCGTGTTAACAAGCAAACAGAGCTTGAGAAGTCTGCCGGTCGGGGTGAACGCGTTTGCCGGGGGAATGTCGCGTGATTACGGTCTGCTCTTTGCGGCGCTGGTGATCGCCACTATTCCGATGATTCTCTTCTATATATTTTTCCACGAACAACTGAAAAAAGGATTCGCCGCGGGAGCGATTAAGGAGTAGTGAGCATCACCATGTGGAATCAGATAATACCTCAATTGCGAACAATACAACCCAATTCCGGCGCCTTCACGCTGAGCGAGCCGCTCCGCGTACACCTACCGGATTCAGAAGACTCCCGGTGGGTCCAGCGCATCAACGACGCCGCTACCCGCGTGGTGCAGCTTCCGTTTCCCATGCTGTCGGTTGTCCCGTCGGAGGGAGGAGGCGACCAGGAGCCGAACGTGTCTATCCTGGAGCCGAACCGGTCCGAGCATACGATGCCGGAGAACGGATACGAACTGATCGTTTCCCCCAGCGGAATTACGATCCGGTGCCGTTCGGTAGCGGGTCGAGCACATGCCCTGGCTACATTGACCTATGGACTGTTGCTCAGCGGGGAGCGGCCGCTGCCGGCGGTTCATATCACGGATGCGCCTGAATCACCGTGGCGCGGGTTTATGATCGACGTTGCTCGGCATTTCTTTCCAATGGAGTCGCTGCAGCAGATTCTGGACTACCTGTGGCTCCTGCGACTGAACCGCTTTCACGTACATCTTACCGACGACCAGGGGTGGCGGCTTCCCGTTCCAGAGTACCCGCGCCTCACCGACGTGGGTGGCACCCGACCCGCCGGCACCAGCGACAACCAGTGGATTGGAGGGTCATATACCCGGGAAGAACTCCAGGAGCTCGATCGCGACGCGCAGGCCATGGGGGTCGTGGTGGTGCCGGAGGTAGATCTTCCGGGACACGCCTCGGCCGCCTTGGCAGCGTACCCGAACCTCTCCTGCTCCGGTGCCGAACACGGTGTGGAAACAAGGTGGGGCATTTTCCCCGCCGTGGTCTGCGCGCAATCTTCCGAGGTACGCACATTTCTCACCCGCGTGTACCACACACTTACGGAGATCTTTTCCGGTGAGTATATCCATATCGGCGGCGACGAGGTGCCCACTGAACCGTGGGAGGAGTGCCCCCGGTGTAGTACGCTCGAAGATCCGTATCAGACGATCGTCCGAGTCATGGCGGAATCGGTCATCGCCGCAGGTCGCCGGCCGGTGGCGTGGGACGAGGCGTCCGCCCTGGAGTTACCGCCGGAGACGATCATCGTCAACTGGCGCGGGCCTGAGGGTGCGATGAACGCCCTCCACCGCGGATATGATCTCATACTCGCGCCGGAGGGCCGCGCGGCGTATCTCGACCACAAGCACCGGGACTCACCGTTGGAGCCGGGCCGCTTGGGCGTATGTACCATCACCGACAGCATGTCCTTTGCTCCCGCGCCGTACGTGGCCGCTCATCGCCGGGACACTCCCGTTGCCGGTACGATAATCGGCGGACAGGCCAATCTCTGGACGGAGGGGATCCGCTTCCACCGGGAGATCGAGTACATGGCGTTTCTCCGCCTGGCGGCTGTGGCCCAGGGACTCTGGTCCGGGTCCCCGGGAACCGCCGCGCAGGGTTTCCCGGAATCTTTGGTGGCGCTCCGCGAGCGTTTACACGCCCACGGGTACGCCGTATATCCCGGTAGTTTCGAATAGTCACCTGACGGTACACTGCCAGATACCATGGACTATACGATCGCTATCGATATCGGGGCGGGCCAGAGCACCACGGTTGCCCTGTGTACCTCGCCCTCGGAGATTGTGTATGAGACCGATCTGCCGCTGCGGGACTACGGGGCGAATTTTGATGAATACACCTCTGCGCTCGCCGGAACAATTGACAGGGTGATAGCGGCGGCCGGCACCACGGCTACCGGGATGCGGGGAATCGGCGTGGCCACCGCAGGAATTCTGGGCGCTACGGGAGAGTTCCTTCTTATTGCCAACGTTCCCGTGTTGCAGGGGCGCAACATCAAGACGTGGCTTGAGGATTACTACCGCGTTCCGGTAGGCATCGACAACGACGCCAACGCCGGAGGCCTTGCCGAGTGGAGTGTGTTGCAGGTGGAACTGCTGTATTGGGTCTTCGGCGGCGGCTGGGGGGGCGCGTGGATCTCCCGTGACGGGCGCGTTATGTACCCCGCCGTCAACTGGAACGGCGACGATGCCGCACTGCATCCCACCAGCGAGCCGGGGTACGCAATTCCATTATCAAAGATGATGCTCCGGGAGGTCTTTAACGAAGTGGGGGCCAACTACGAGCGGTTGGAGTTTCACCTCATGGAGGAGTTTCACGGTAATCCCAGCGCCCTCACCGGCCCCGGGGGCGATCCTGACAGTATCCGAGCGGAGGTCATTCTGAGTGGCCCCGGCCGGCGGCGCCTCTTCCGGGCCGTAGTGGGCGATGACGACTTCTATGAGCGATTTCTGGACATGGACGAGCTCAGTGAAATGACCGACCCCACGAGAGCCGGCAAGTATATCTCCAAGCTGTCCAGTATGCGGGTGGAGGCCGCGGTAAACACCGATCGCCTGTACGGCAAGATCCTGGCGCATGCCACCCGGTACATGGTGAAGCGCGCCGCCGGCGACGGACTCGCCGAGGGCGTGCCGATCTGCCTGGGGGGCAAACCAAGCTATGCCCTCCCCTACTTCGGCCCCAGCACCCAACGGTTTCTCGGAAAATTCGGCCTGTTCAATTACCTCCGGCCAAGCGCGATCGATGAGCGGGGACTCAACGCCAACGTGGTGGGGGCGGCGGTCCTGGCGGAACACGCCGCGGCTCGCACCGAATCGCCACCGACCCAGTCACCGAAGCCCCCGGTTCAAGCTCCGTAACCCCTAAGGGGGGATCGTTGAACGCCGCGCCCGGCGCGCTCACCGGCTCCAAAGCGATTCCGCGGTCTCCGGGGGGCGTAAAGATCTGAATCCGCGAGAAGACGCCCGTCGGAGTTATCGTGAGGGATCTCCGGGAATCGGTGAGCACTACGGAGTGCTCATGGGCGTCATCCAATTCCACCGCGACATCCAGCGGATCTTCACCGATGGGGCGCCTGCGGCGAAAGTCATACCTGGTTCCGTCCACGAACGGTCGCCGCCCGGTCACACGGAGGGCATCATCCGCTTCAATAAACCGGGACGCCCGAATCTGGAGTTCCGCCTCGCGGCCGAAATCAAAATAGGGGTGCCACCCGGCCGTGAACGGTGCACAGGAGGCCCCCCGGTTCTGCGCCTCCACAGCTATGAAAAAGGTAGCCGCCGCCACTCGGTACGATATTTTCACGGTAAGGGGCCAGGGGTACCCTTGCTCCGCTGAGAGCTCGCCGCGGAGCGTAAGCCGGTCGGCCGCGCGAGATTCAACCTTCAATGCAGTTCGATAGAGAAATCCGTGAATCGCGTCACCCATCTCCGGATCGTTGAGCGGAAGCGTGTAGTCCGTTCCACGCCACCGATAGCGACCGTTCGAAATCCGATCCGCAAAGGGTAGCAACACACGCCCTGCGAAGAACGCCGTATCGCACCCGGAAGACCGTTCGGGATCGTAGAGCACATCTTCCGGTAACCGGATCTGCCTGACGGTACCTCCGCAGGACGGATCGATCTGGGCGGAACATCCCGACGGCTCACTGATCCGGATCATGTCTCGCCCGTCTCCCATGCAAAGAGGTGAGCATAGCGCCGAGGTGAGTAGGTTTCGAAGGGAAAGCTGCGGATGTACTCGTACGGTCCGGACCGTTTGAGGTCGTCCACTAAATGTGCAATTTGCGTTTGGGAGGCGAACGTCGCAATGGCGTGCAGTTTTTGTTGAAACAGGGCGTCACTTCCGGTGAGCTCCAGATCCGGTTCTCCGGCAAAGGGAGCATAGGCGGCACACTCATGTACCCACGGAAGGGCGCTGATGGGAGATCCCAACTCCGGCCAGATGTCTCCTTGAGCATGAAAAATCGAAATCATCACCTCCTGATGAACGATCTTGTGGTCGGGATGGAAGTCTTCGGCGGACATAACCAGTATCCGGTGAGGCCGGTAGGCGCGGATTTCCGCGGTGATGCTATTCTGCAAACCGGTGTGTCCGGCCACCGTATGGGGAACCGTCGCGGTATCGGTGCCGGAATCGACGGAAACGGGGAACCGTCCCTGCCACAGATGCACGCGGGCATCGGGATAGTTGTACCATTCCACGTCGTGTATCCCCAGCTGACTGCATGATTCCCGCGTCTCCCGCCGACGTCGTTCTATCACGTCTCCGGCTGTGACCGCGGAGGTATATCCCATACTGCCATCGGTGACGATCCGGAGGCGTATTTCTACTCCTTCGGCGGCCGCAGCGGCGAGAAACATTCCGGCTGAAATCGCCGGATCGTCGTCATGAGGTGTGATGAACAGCCATCGCTCGGGGGCTCCAGCACCGGGAAGCACGCTGGGTACGCCGCCCTGAACTACCGTTCCGTCCGTCTCTCGTCTTCGAAGCGTGGCGCGCGGTTTATCCGGTGAACTCATTGCCGACCTTCCGGGCGCGATCCGGTTTATCGATATCGATCCCCGCAGCGATTCCTATTTCCACCAACATGTTCCAACCCGCCGCGAGTTGGAGATAGGGCCCCATCGCCTCCGCCTCCGCCGGGATCCGTATGGTGGGAAACGCCGTCTCCCGGGGGGCAATCGCAACTACGGTCATTCCCACCCCCTCTTGAAGCACTTCTCGGAACTTCTCCTCCTGGTGAGGAAAGGGATCCACCAGGATCACGAGCTCATCGGAGCGCATCACCTCTTCTATTCCATGCACGGCATAGGTGCCCTCGAGAAAGTCTGAGCGTTTCCGCGTGATTTCGTTGGTTTTGAGCGTCAACTCTTCCGCCACGCCGTCGTTCCGTCCGGCAAAATACACCACCGGCGCCGCCACGGCGGCATCGATGATCTCCTGCGGAATCGATTGCTGGAGCACATGGTCCATCGCCTCACCGAGACGCGCACACTCCACCGGTGCCGCCCCGTTCGCCTCGCGGAACAGTTCATCATAAAAGAGCGCCTGCTCCACCACCGACTTCGTCGCCGCCACGGCGTCTTCGGCGCCACACCCGAGCACAAAGGCGGAGTCGCTGCCGGTGGCGATCGGTGTTCCTCCATGAGCTACAACCCCGGTGGTACGGGCGGCGGTCGCTTCGTGGAGCAACGCTACCCCCTCAGCGGTCTTGCCGGAGTTGCTGGCAACGTACACATGAAACTCCCGCAGGTCATACTCTCTCGCCTGGGATGCTCCTTCCGTCACAAAGTGCTGAGACCACCCTTCACGCAACGCATGGCTCATCAGGCGCTTGGCGGGAAAGATCCGGCTTGATCCTTCTCCGGTAAGCATCACGCGGGTGGAAACCGGTAGGTGCTCGGCAACCGCGGAACGGTCGAACCGGGAGACCACAGAAGCGGTTTCCAGCATTTCTCGGCACAGGGCAAACTGGTTGTAGCGGGGGGATTCGTTCATAGTCTACTCCTTAGATCTTCAGTTCTCGATCGCTGAGATCGAAGAACCGCTCAAGCTCACCCACGAGGGGCCGGACATACTCAAGGAAGGTCTCCGTAACGAAGCCGGGGGACAGCATGTCCCTCGGCATTGGCCGCGCTCGCACCGCCACTTCCCGGAGCGGCACCGTTCCGTACGAGACGGCGTAGTCCTCTCCTCCGGTGGCCGGGCCCCGGTTGACCGTATCCCGGTGGATCGTGATCATCACGCCCCCCTCGTCACGGAGCGCCCGGTGGACCGCCTCAACACCGCAGGCGTACGCCTCCTGCATATCGTACGGTCCCCGACGATCGGAGGCACTCATCGGCAGCGACTCGGGAATCTGAAACTCGCCACGATAACCCGTCTCAGCGTGAATCAGGCGGTGTAGGTTGAGCGCCGCGCTGGATCCGCCCATCGCTCCAAACTCGACGTTATCAAAGCGGTCGGTGGTTGCCGCCGCGGACACCGGAGTACCGTCACTCCAGGTAGTGCCTTCGCCGATCACGATCGACGCCCATCCGTAGGTGTCGATCGTCCGGCTCACGGCGGTAAGCACCGCCTCTCGTTCGATCGGCATCTCCGGCACGTAAATGAGATGTGGGCCGTCCTCCGGTGCGTGCCGAGCCAAGGCGGCCGCCGCTGCAAGCCATCCGGCGTCGCGCCCAATCGTTTGGTGCACAACAAAGCGGTCAACCCGTTGCATATCCCGCGCGAGCCTTCCGGCCTGCGCCACCGACTGCGCCACGTATCTCGCGGCGGAGGGATACCCCGGAGTATGATCGGTGGCATACAAGTCATTGTCCACCGTCTTAGGAATACCTACCCCCCTCAGCTCGTAGCCGTGCTCTGCACAGTACCGGCTGATACGATGGATCGTATCCATCGTATCATTGCCACCGATATACAAGAGGTAGCGAACGTTGTGTTTCTCCAGCAAACGATGGATGAGCGGGAGGTCCTCATCCTGCACTTTGTAGCGGCACGATCCGAGGGCAGACCCCGGCGTCTGCTTGAGACGCTCTACCTCGCCGTGGCTCAGGGTACCAAGATCGAGAATTCGCTCTTCCATAAATCCCTCGATCGCGAAGCGCATACCCAAAATGCGCCCATCCCGCGGTGCACCGTCGGGAGGTCCGAACCCGGCTCCGCGCGCCGCCTGTATTGCCCCGGCTAAGCTGGCGTTGATGACTGCCGTAGGCCCTCCGGACTGTCCGATGAGAATATTTCCTTGCATGACACTCCCTTATGTGGTCCGTCTCACATTGATATAATTCATGCATTGCATTTACTAATTATTTCCGAAGATATCTGCGCTGTCAACCACCGTTTTCGACGAGCCCGGGTCCGCGGCAGACGCCGGGTGTCGGTACTCACGCTCCGGTGAGGTCCTGCCACTGTGGAATACCTTGGGGTCGGCTCCGGTCAACACCGGGAATCTCGAACAGATGTTCACGAAACATGTGAGCGGCGCCGGAGGCCACCGCAAACTCGCCGTCGTCAGCTGACACAAAGGGGACGCCGCTCACTCGGGGGTCGACATAGGCCCCTGCCAGTTCCGTGGTGAGGATATCGTTAATCTCGTCGAGCCGTCCCACCAGGTCGCCCGCGACGATTACCCGGCGCGGACGCAGCATTGAGACCGCCACCGAGAGGTTCTCGCAGAGTTCCACCAGTTCGGCACGGCCCGTCCCACCGCGCTCAGCTAACTCACCGGACATGCCGCGCCGCCACCGTACGGAGCGAAACTCACCGCCTCCAAAGTCCTCGCCGTAGAACACGCGGTGCCCCAATACGATGCCGGTCCCAACGCGGAGCACCCCCCTGGACGAATCGAACCGCCCGGTCACTACCAGGAGCTCCCCCGTCGGGGACTCAGTGGTGGCGCGGGTCCCGCCGATAGCTCCCCAGGCCACCGCGTTTGCGTCATTCTCCAGGAGTACGGGAACTACGGCGTCCACCACGGAGAGAGACTCGAGATGAAACCCGCTCACGTCGAAGTCTTCCGACTCCACTACTACACCGCGAATAGGATCGGTGGTGGCAGGTACCGCTACGCCAATCCCGACACAACTGGGGACGTGCGCTTTCGGCACCAACGCCCTCGCTGCCTGCCACGCCTCCTGGAGCGTGCCGAACGGGCCCATTGTGCCGTGGTCCCGAGAGCATCGCCGGTCCACGATCGCACCGGTGAGGTCGAGGGTGACGGTGAAGATCTCATCCCGGCGGAGTTCAATCCCGATCACCGTGGCAACGCCCGCTGCCAGTACCAACCCCACCCGGGGACGGCCCGCCCCGCCGCGTTCTCCTGAGCCGGTCTCCCGAATCAGGCCGCCCACTTGCAACTGCCGTGCGAGGTTCCCCACGGTAGACTTGGTAAGCCCCGTGGCAACGGCGATTTCTGTTCGGCTAATTCCCGGTTGATCACGAATCGCGCGCATCACCAGAGCTTGGTTGATCGATTTCTGGTAGGCCTGGTTTCCCGTCATCGTGACGCGCCCATTAATTCATCCATTAAACGAATTCTGGGGCGATTCGCTCGTGGTGTCAAGCCGGCGCGCCCCTCGGCGGAACTCCACCCAGGTGTGGTAGACTCAGAAAAGCGCTATGGAGACCAAACAGGAAATTCTCACCACCGCTCGCGACCTTTTTGCTCAATCCGGCTACGAAGCGGTTGGGATTCAGCAGATATGCACCGCCGTGGGCATTACGAAGCCCTCCCTATATCACCACTTCGGTAATAAGGAGATGCTCCTGGCGGAGGTAGCGGCCGATGCCACAGCGGCGTTCCTGCGGGCGCTCTCCGGTGAGTCGGATACACCGGGCGGGGGGCACTCCTCCAGCGGGTCGCGCTCCGCAGCCGTAGCAGCTCACGACGCCATCCCGTTTTCCGGGGATTTGGTCTCCGACGTGCGGAAGCACCTCGCCGCGGTGATAGACTTCTCCCTAACTAATCCCGCTCGCTTTCAGATCATTCTTCAACTTCTCTATCCTCCTCAGGGCAGCGTACTGGGCCGCATCGGAACACCGGAGCGGGAGCATATCCACGCGTCGCTGGCGCGATTCTTCACATCCGCCGTCATCGCCCACGGAAATTTGGCCGGAAAGGAGCCGTTCTTAGCCACCATTTATTTGGGACACGCTGTTGCACTGGCACAGTTCTTGGCGGATAGAGCGTGCGCACCGCCGCCTGACAGTCCCGAGGTAGTGGAGGCGGCGCAGACATTTATCTACGGAATCTTCTAGCCCGATCGTGTTCCAGATCTTGACTATACCGACCGGTAGGTATACCTTGCGTATATGAGGAGTCTTTCATGGCGCATCAAATAGATATACCGGCATTCGCCCCCGCGACCCACCCCCGCCGATTTGCCGGACCGATTTACCACATCTATCCGCTCGGCGTGCTGGGAGCCCCCCACCACCAGCCCCCGGAGGGTTCGCCGGTGTCGCCCCAAGCCCCTCACAATATCCGAGCGATCGCCGATTGGATCCCTCATCTGCAGAGATTGGGAGTTCAGGCGGTGTTGTTTGGTCCGGTCTGCAGCGCGGCGTCGCACGGCTATGACACGCTGGATCTCTATCAGCTTGACCCGCGCCTGGGAACAAACGAGGATTTTGGGGCGCTCTCTGCGGATCTCCACCGGGCGGGGATCAGCGTCCTGATGGATGCCGTCTTGAACCACGGGGGCCGCGGTTTTTTTGCCGTTCGCGACGTGCTGGAGCACCGTGAACACTCTCGCTACTGTTCGTGGATCTCCGGACTTCGCTTCGATCAGCCCGGCCCTGCCGGCGATGGGGTGGCCTATGACACCTGGGACGGGCACGGCGACCTGGTAAAACTCAACCTCGCCGAACCGGAGGTGCGGCACTACGTCCTGGGAGCGGTGAAGCACTGGATCAATGACTTGGGAGTTGACGGACTGCGCCTCGACGCCGCCGACGTTATCGACCCATCGCTCTGGCCCGACCTCCGCACGGTGGTGGACACCAACTATGATGCCCATAGACCGTTTGGACGGGGAAGATTCTGGCTCAATGGAGAGATGGTCCATGGTGACTATGCCTCGATTTGCGGTCCCAACGCGTTGGACGGCACCACGAACTACGAAGTATACAAAGGACTCTACTCGTCACATAACGACGGCAACTACCACGAGATCGCGCATTCTCTGGAGCGGCAATTTGCCACCGGCGGCATCTATCGGAACCTCCAGCTCCTTTCGTTCGCCGACAACCACGATGTGCCCAGAATCGCCTCAACCCTCCACGACGGGCGCCACCTCTACCCGCTTCACGTACTCCTTTTTACGATACCCGGCACCCCATCGATTTATTACGGAAGCGAGGTGGGAATAGCCGGCGTGAAAGGCCACGATGACTGGCCGCTTCGACCACACCTCACCCCGGACACGCTGCATGAGCACGGAGAGCACCCGGACCTCCAGTGGGTGATCGGCCGCCTCGCGCAACTGCGCGGCTCGATTCCCGATCTGTCGGGGCCGGAATACGCCACGCTTTCGGTCACCAACCTCCAGATCGTGTTTCGCCGCGAATCTTCAGTGATAGCAGTGAATGCCGACGACCACGCCGCGGCGGTGGCAATCCCCGCAGGCACGTATCGCGACGCGCTCAACGAGAACGAGATAGTCCATGGCGGGCCCAAGGTGCCGATACCGCCCCTATGGGGCCGGGTCTTGCTACCACAGTAATGCGAGATCGCTGAGTACTGGATCGCCAACCGGATCGCCGCACAGAGGTAGTGGATCGCAGAACGCCGGCCGGTCTACTCAGGCGGGAAACACGCCGGTGGATATGTAGCGATCGCCCCGGTCACAAATGATCGTCACGATCACCGCGTCGTGAACGCCGCGCTCGTCAAGTTCCCGAGCAATGTCCAACGCCACCGCCACGTTCCCCCCGGAGGAGATTCCCGAGAACATCCCCTCCTGGGATGCCAAATCCCTCATTGTGGCAATCGCCCGCTCCCGGGAGACTTCGCGCTTCTCATCAAGGCGATTTTCCTCGTATATCGCCGGAAGATACGCCTCCGGCCACGCCCGAATACCCGGAATTCCTCCCTGGGAATCGGGGCGAGCTCCCACTATACGCACATGAGGATTCTGTTCTTTCAGATATCGGGAGGTCCCCATGAGCGTCCCCGTCGTGCCGGTGGAGGCAACAAAGTGGGTCACCGTGCCGTCGGTATCGCGCCACACCTCCGGCCCAGTGGTACGATAGTGGGCATCAGGGTTGTCGGGATTGGAGAACTGGTCCAGGATCACCCCCTTGCCGTCGGCTTCCATCTCGCGGGCCAGATCAATAGCCCCCTCCATGCTCTTATCCTTTGGTGTGAGCACCACCTCGGCACCGTACGCTTTCATCAGGGCCCGTCGCTCCGCGCTCATGTGCTCCGGCATAATCAAAATCAGCCGATACCCTTTGACGGCGGCAACCATCGCCAAGGCGATACCGGTGTTGCCGCTGGTCGCCTCAATCAGCGTGTCCCCCGGGGAGATTCGCCCCCGCTCCTCGGCGGCGACGATCATCTGGTATGCCGGGCGATCCTTCACCGATCCAGCGGGATTATCCCCTTCCAACTTGCAGAGGATCAGGTTAGCCCCCTGGTAGAGGCGCCGAATACGGACCAACGGAGTGTTGCCGATGCATTCTTCAATGGTACAGTATCTCATACTCGTACTATAAGTTGAGTATCTTGATTTGTGAACAGCGCATTGGTAGGATAGCGTATGGAAATGCGGGTAGAACTCCACAGGATGAATCAGGCGTCCCATTTTGAGGCGCGCAACGGTGATGGAAATACCGTCTCCATCGATGGAGCGCCCTCCGTCGGAGGGGAGCAGCGAGGATTTCGGCCGATGCAATTGGCCCTAACGGCACTCGCCTCCTGCGCTGCGATGGACGTGGGCCCCATCCTTGCCAAGCAGCGCCAGTCGTTAACAGATATGCGGATAACGGCCACCGGGCAGCGAGGAGACGGCTCACCCTCCCCCTTTACGGCGATCAATCTCCACTTTGACCTATGGGGTGCCATCGAGGAACCCGCCGCCCACCGCGCGTTAGATCTGGCGGTGTACAAATACTGCTCAGTTGGCGCAATGCTGCGCTGCAGCGTAGAGATCACCTGGACGCTTACCATTCATGAGGAACCACAATGACGAATACCCCCGGATTCGACACACAGGCGATTCGAACGCAGGCGCCGCGCAGCTCACACCGGGAGCACAGCGTACCGGTCTATCTGACATCGAGTTTCGTTTTTGACACGGCGGAGCAGGGGCGCGACCTCTTTGCCGGTGAAGAACAGGGGCTGGTCTATTCACGGTACGGAAATCCCAGCGTGGACGAGCTGGTCGGCAAGCTCTGTACCATGGAGCACACTGCCGACGGCATCGCCACCGCCACCGGTATGGCGGCGATGTTCGCAGCAATCGCCGGCCTTGTTTCCGCAGGAGACCACGTCGTTTGCTCCCGGGCGGTGTTCGGTTCCACCTCTCAGATCCTTTCCAAGATCCTTCCGCGCTGGGGCATTGAGACTACCTTTGTTCCCCCCGATGATCCCCCAGCATGGCGATCCGCCGCGCGCTCCACAACCAAGATATTCTTTGCGGAAACGCCCTCCAATCCGGGGCTCGAGCTCATCGATATCGCCGCCGTAGCGGATATCGCTCACGACGTGGGGGCAACGTTTATTGTGGACAACTGTTTTGCCACTCCCTGGCTGCAACAACCGGCGCTCCTCGGCGCCGATATCGTCACCCACTCGGCGACAAAATTCATGGATGGCCAAGGCCGCGTTCTAGGGGGCGCAATCCTGGGCCCCGAGCATCTTATCAGCGAGCTCCGGTTTTTCACCCGGCAAACGGGCCCGGCGCTCTCCCCGTTTAACGCGTGGGTTCTCTCCAAGAGTCTTGAAACGCTCTCGTTGCGGATGGATCGGCACTGTGACAACGCCCTGACGATCGCCACCCATCTTACCGGACACCCGCAGGTTGAACAGACCCGCTACCCATTTCTTGAATCTCACCCTCAGTACGAGTTGGCTCGAAAACAGATGCGCCACGGCGGAGGTTTGGTCACGATCGATGTCAGGGGAGGAGAAGACGCCGCCATGCGTTTTATCAACCACTTGCAGATGATAAGCCGCTCATCCAACCTGGGCGACTCTCGGTCGATCGCCACGCACCCCCGCACCACCACCCATTCCAAGCTATCGGAAGAGGCGCGGCGAGAGTTGGGGATCCTGCCGGGAACCGTTCGTCTGGCGATCGGGCTTGAGAATGTGGAGGACATTGTGACCGATATCGACCACGCCTTAGCAGCCGTGGGCTCCGGCGGCACAACCACCGGCAACGCGACGCGGGACTGAGGCGATGTTTACGCTATCTTCAAAGGCGATCTACGGCGTTACCGCCCTGGTTGAGCTGGCCCACCACTACCGGTCAGGCCCCGTCCAGATTAGGGACATCGCCACGCGGCACGAGATGCCCCAACACTATTTGGAACAGATTCTCAGTGCCCTCAAGCGAACCGGAATGGTGCGAAGCTACCGCGGAGCTCGCGGCGGATACGAACTCACCCGTCATCCCGATACGATTTCGCTCTTGGATGTTCTCACCGAATTGGAAGGGCCTCTGGTGGTTGCCACCAACCAGCAAGGTCGGCAACCGCTGGCGGTGTTCTGGGACGGCCTACAAGAACGTATTCGAGGCTTTCTCACGCAATCTCTTGGCGACCTCATACGGCTTCAGTCCGCCGCCGGCACCGATGCGGACTTCATGATATAAAAAAAGGCGGACCCTACGGCCCGCCTCGTTATCGGTAACCACATTCCGGCAACGCGTGCCGAAACGTGATTCCCCGACGTGATTACCAGCGGTTGTTGTATCCGCCGCCACCACCGCCGCCACGACGATTGTCGGTGCGGGGCTTGGCTTCATTTACTTTCAGCTGACGACCGTCAAGGTCCTGTCCGTCAAGACCGCTCTGAGCGGCCTGCGCACCGGCTTCATCAGCCATCTCAACGAAGCCGAAGCCTCGTGAACGGCCGGTGTCACGATCGGTGACGATACTGGCGGAGATTACCTCGCCGTGCTGTGCGAAATGGTCGCGGAGATCAAGCTCCTGTGTCTGAAAGCTCAAGTTGCCTACGTAAAGTTTTGTACCCATGGAATGCTCCTTCTGCTCTGGGCGAAAAAAATAGTTAACCGTGGTCCGAAATGCTTTTACTATCTTTATGCCTACCGAAGGAGGAATACAGAGAAGTGAACGCGAAAACTGACTGGTCAACAACGACTGTACTTCACCGAGAACATTTCGTCAAGCACTATCTTCTCAGGGGACAGGTAGTATACGTTTCACCCCATGCACAAAGACGCAACCAACGATTCCCTGCGAAATGTGGCGATCATCGCCCATGTCGACCACGGGAAAACAACTCTCGTCGACGCCCTCTTTCGTCAGAGCGGCGTATTCCGTGAAGGACAAGATTCCGCGGAACGCCTGATGGACAGTATGGACCTGGAGCGGGAGCGCGGAATTACCATTGCCGCTAAGAACAGCGCCATCGCCTGGAAGGGCGTAAAAATAAACATTCTCGATACACCGGGACACGCCGATTTTGGTGGCGAGGTGGAGCGCGCGCTCTCCATGGTGGATGGAGTTATTCTCCTGGTGGACGCCTCAGAAGGTCCCCTCCCGCAGACGCGTTTCGTCTTGGATAAGGCGCTGCGCGCGTCTCTTCGAGTGATCGTCGTCATCAACAAGATCGACCGCACCGACGCCCGCCCGGCGGAGGTCCTCAGCGAGATTTACGATCTGTTGATAGATCTTGACGCCGACGAAGAACAGCTGGAATGCCCCATACTATATGCCGACGGCCGGGCGGGCATCGCCAAACATAGTCTGGAGGAGGAAACCGACAACCTTCACGCCCTGATGGATACGATCCTGGAAGAGATTCCCCCGCCGGCCTATCGCTCGAGCGAGCCCTTTCAGATGCTCGTCTCCGACCTTTCCTATTCCGATTTTCTCGGACGCTTGGCGGTGGGGAAAGTGATGCACGGGTCGGCGAAGAGCCGCGAGTCGCTGGTGTGCCTCGGATCCAATGGGCGCCAGATTCCCCTGAACGTTTCTCGACTACAGGCGTATGCCGGCCCCGCGCTGGTGGACGCCGAGACCGCGCACCCCGGCGACATTATCGTCCTGGCCGGAGTGGACGACGTTCACATCGGCGACACAATCTGCTCCAAAACCGCTCCCAAGGCGCTTCCTCGAATTACCGTGGACGAGCCCACCGTGTCGATGTATTTCGCACCCAATACCTCCCCGTTACTCGGGAGAGAAGGCTCATTCGTGCAATCCAGCAAGATCCGGGAACGTCTGGAAAAAGAGACGATGCTGAACGTTTCGATGCGCGTGGAGCCCACCGACAATAAGGAGGGCTTTATCGTCAAAGGCCGCGGCGAATTTCAGATGGTAATCCTCCTGGAGACGATGCGCAGAGAGGGCTTCGAGCTCAACGTGGGCCGACCCCGCGTGATTTTCCGTACGGAGAACGGCGTCAAACAGGAACCGATCGAGCATCTCTACATCGAGTGTGATGAGGTGTACACCGGGGTGGTTACGGAGAAGCTCTCCAAACGCAAGGGCCGGATGCTGGCGTATGAAAGCCACAAGGACAATCGCGCCCGCCTTGAGTTCAGCGTGCCCTCTCGGGGCCTCCTGGGATACCGCGACGAGTTTCTTACCGATACCCGGGGCACGGGCATCATCAACGCATCGTTTCTCGGATACGAGGAGTACCGCGGAGACTTTCCGGATCGCCATACCGGCTCGCTGGTGGCGGACCGCTCCGGAGAAACGGTTCCCTACGCGTTGTTCAACTTGGAACCCCGGGGAGTGCTCTTCGTAGCACCGGGAGAACCGGTATACGAAGGCATGATCGTGGGAGAACATAACCGCGAGAACGATCTCAACGTGAACCCCTGCAAGACCAAGAAGCTTACCAATATGCGCGCCTCAGGCAAGGACGACGCGGTTATCCTGACACCGATCCTTCCGATGACCCTGGAACGGGCAATACAGTTTGTGAAAGATGACGAGATGGTCGAGGTCACCCCAAAATCGATTCGTCTGCGCAAAGTAATTCTGCCTGCCGCCCAGCGTAAAGGAGACCTTCGAAAACACGTGTAACCATATTCATGCTCGGGGTGGTCACGTTACACTCGGGGTATGAACCAGGCAGAGCCGTTTACCACGTACCTTCAACGCTTCTCTGAGACGGTGCGATTCCTCTTTCGGGACCGTATGAACCAGAACGATCAGAACCTCCAACGGGGGCTGCCTCCATTCGTGCTCAGGGAGGTGATGGCGCAGAAGCCGCTGGACGCCTCCATACCCACCGACCACGGCGGTCGCGGTGCAGACGCGGCGGAAATCCTGGCGGTCCTCGAAGCGTCGGCGTATGAGTCGCTGCCGCTCTCCCTGATGATGGGCATCAGCGGCGCACTGTTTACCGAGCCGATGGCCAAGTATGCGGACCCCGCCGTGGCGGGCCCCGTATTTGAACGGCTCCGGGGAGAGGGAGCGCTCGGCGGCCTCATGATCACGGAACCCGATTTTGGGACCGATGCGCTCAACATGCGCACCAGCTATCGCGCCACCAACGACGGCTACGCGATCCAGGGAGAGAAGCACTGGGCGGGTCTCACCGGATGGGCGGATTACTGGCTTGTCACCGCCCGCCGCACGAACGAGGATGGCTCACTCAACCGAGATATCGGGTTCTTCTTCATCGATTCCCGTCGGCCTGATCAGTTGATCCGCGTGAAAGAATACTACAATAGTCTCGGGTTATACATGATTCCGTACGGGCACAATACGCTGGACCTCACCGTTCCACAAAACCATCGCCTCTCCTTCGACACCAGCGGCGTCCGTCTCATGCAGGACCTCCTACACCGGAGTCGGATGCGATTCCCCGGCATGGCATTGGGGTTCATACGCCGTACCCTGGACGAGGCGCGGGAGCACTGCGAGGGTCGCCTCATCGGCGGGAAACCGCTTCTGCAGTACGACCAGGTCCAACGCCGCATTTCACAACTCCAGGGCTGGTTTACCACCGCAGCGGCCTTTTGTCGCGATGCCGCACTCCGCTCGGGGATCCACCTGAACCTCGTAAAAGAAGGTCTTGCCGCCAACATTCACAAAACAGTCATGAGCGACTATATGCAGCGTGCATCCCAGAGCTTACTGCAGCTCGTCGGCGCCAAAGGCTATCGTCAGGACCATTTTGCCGGGCGCGCCACCACCGACTCCCGCCCGTTCCAGATCTTCGAAGGCTCCAACGACGTGATCTACCAGCAAATCGCCGACGGATTTCTCAAGCCAATGAAGCGCGGCGTAGAGACCAACCTTTCGCGCTTCCTCGCGGGCCATCCCCTCACGTCCAACGGAATCGCCCGCGTCCGGGACCTCTTCGACTTTCGCGTTGATCACACGATTCCCCAGCGTCGCAAAGTGGATCTGGGCCAAGCGTTGAGCAGAGTGGTCGCGATTCAATGGAACGAGGATCTCAAAGGAGGCGGCTTCGACCACGCGCTGGTAGCCGGCGCCATCGCTCAGCTCCGGGAGGAGGTCGCCACACTCCTGGGCAGCTTCCACTTTGGCCACAGCATGGAAATCAGCCGTGATCCGGCACACGGTGGAAGTTGGCTGCGCACGATCTGATTCACTCTTGCCCTCACCCCGCTGTGGCGGCAATACTATGGTGGCCGTGACAGACCGTCCATCTATCGAGTCCATTGATACTCTCGTATCGCAGACCACGCTCTTCTCGACGCTCGACCGCGAAGAACGATCCGCCGTGGCCCGGTGGTCCGCCTTTCAGCACTTTCCCGGGGATGAGATTGTGTTCTCCCCGGACGACTCCGCCGGGGCGTTCTACATCGTCGCGCGGGGAGAAGTGATTATTCAGAAGCGCGAGGATGAGAGCCGCGTTCGGGATATGGCGCGATTTGTCCCCGGCGACGCCTTTGGCGAGATGGATGTACTTCGCAACTCCCCGCGGAGCGCCCGCGCCCTGGCACCGGTTGATACGACGCTCATTGTGTTCCCTGCACCGCCGGAGACGTTCTTTTCCGTCATCTACCAAGAACCGGTCATCTTTGCGCGCATTCTTCAGAAGTTGGTGGCGTATATCGCCGGCCGCATACGTTCCACCAACGATCTATTGGGGAAAAACAGCGCGTGGCTCGATGAGCTGCGCCGCCAAGTCTATACGGATAAACTTACCGGTCTGTTTAACACGGCGTTTCTCAAGGATGCCCTTCGGTCCGTTCCGGCGCGTCCCGGCGGCGTTGCCTCCATCTTGTGTTTCAAGCCGGACCGATTCAAGGAAATCAACGACACCTATGGTCACGAAGTGGGAGACTATGCAATTCGGGAGCTGGCACGCGTCTTTCGTGAATCGGTCTCACCGGTGGGTCATGCGGTGCGATACCGGGGCAACGAGATGGTGGGGCTGCTGCCCGATCAACCGTTAGAGTTTGCCCGGAACCTGGCGAGTACGTTGCACCAACAGGTTCGCGCGATCGAGCTGGCGGACGTTACGGAGGGACCGTCGGTTGCGCTCACCGTGAGCATCGGGATCGCCGAGTCCGTCGGCGACGGCACCTCCGGTGACGAACTCCTCCAGCTCGCATACCGGCGAATGTTCACCGCGCGCGAAGCGGCCGGCGACCGCACGTGCGACACCGGGGAGGATGAACGTCCGTGAACGAGATAGCCGATTTTCTCCCGGACGTGGCGATATTCTCCGACCTCACCCACCAACAGCGGCGCGCATTGAGCGCCCGTCTGACGCTGCAACGCCTCACCGCGGGACAGGTACTCTTCACCCAGGGCGATCCCGGGGATGCGCTGTACATCGTGCGATCCGGGGCGATCGAAATCGCGGTGCGCACCGGTTCACGGGAAGAAGTTCCCGTGGCTACACTCCAACCGGGAGATTTTCTGGGCGAGATGTCGATCTTCGACCACGCCCCTCGCTCGGCTACGTGTCGGGCCCTGGAAGACACCACTGTCTTGCGCCTTGATGAAACGGAGTTTTCCGCCCTTATCACGGCCGAACCGATCGCTGCGATTAGCATTATGTACCGCATGCTCGCCATCACCGCAGAACGTCTGGACAATACCAGCGTCCTGCTCTCGGAAGTGGTGCAATGGGGCGAGGAGGCGCGACGGCGGGCGTTTACCGATGACCTTACCGGACTCTATAACCGCCGGTTTCTGGATCAGAATCTTGACGACCAGATCGCCCGCGCGGCGCAGGAAGGATCCCCCCTGACGGTGATAATGATGGATTTGGACCATTTCACCGCTATCAACGAGGAGCACGGCCATGAGGTGGGCGATCAACTGATCGCGGCGGTGACCCCCGCTATCAGCGGCGCCTTTCGTGGCTCAGACATATTGGTACGTTATGGAGGAGACGAATTCACCTTTGTCCTCCCCGGAACTACCCCCTCGGAAGCGCAACCGTTGTGCGCCTCACTGCGGCACGCCGTTGCCGAAGTGCCGTTTCTCCGTGAGCGGGGCGGGTTGATCACGACGGTCAGCTGCAGTCAAGGTATCGCGGGCTTCCCCGAGCATGGGAGGACCGCCACAGCCCTGAGAGAGCGGGCGGATCACGCCCTATACCTCGCCAAGGAGCGTGGTCGCAATCGCGCGGAGGTCGCCGTTCCCACGGAGTCGTGAGTGCGCTACGATGTCGTATGGAATTCACGTTTTCAACGCCGGCCCTCCTCTTTCCGGCGATCTCTCTCCTGTTCATTTCGTACACCAATCGGTTCATTTCATATGCTGAGCTGGTTCGTCGTCTACATGACCGGTGGCATACCGACGGCAGTCCCGCCCTGCAGATGCAGATCGAGAACCTCCGCCGTCGCATCGGGCTGATTCGAAACATGCAAGTTTCCGGAGCCCTCAGTCTGTTGTCGGCGGTGCTCTGCATGGTACTGCTCTTCTTCGGTCAGGTGGTCGCAGCGGAAGTTGTGTTTGGGCTCTCTCTCGTATTGCTCTCCGCTTCCATGGCGTTTCTCGTCTTTGAGGTGAGCATCTCAATTCGCGCGCTCAACCTCCAGCTTGAGGACCTAACCGCCCACCCTCCCGAGAACTAATCGGTTCAATTTGACTTTTTGTCGGTGCGCTGCGAGTTTCGCACCATGATGGATCGCAATACGTTGGATCAGGCAGCTTCCCCGTACCTTCGTCAACACGCGGATAATCCGGTGTGGTGGCAGGAATGGTCGGAAGCGACGCTGCATACAGCCCGAGAAACGGGTCGCCCGCTCTTTGTGTCGGTGGGATACGCCACCTGTCATTGGTGTCACGTCATGGCGGCGGAGGCGTTTTCCGATACGGCCGTGGCGGCGGCGCTCAATCGGGACTTTATATGCATCAAAGTAGACCGCGAGGAACGACCCGACATCGATCATTTTTTGATGCAGTTTCTCCTTGTAACCCGGGGCCACGGCGGGTGGCCGTTAAACGTGTTCCTCACACCGGAGCTAAAACCGATGCTGGCCCTCACGTATATGCCCGTTGAGGGTCGAAGCGGTATGCCGGGATTTGTGGAGATCCTAACTAAGGTACTGGAATTCTATACCACCCGGCGCGATGATCTACAGGCGTTTGACCTATGGAACGGCGTCTCGGAGACGGAGCGACCGCCCGCTCCGGGTGATGCCGAAGCGTTTACCCATCGTCTCACCAACTTGGTTCGACGGGGAGATCACGAGTGGGGAGGGTTTGGGCTGGATGCCAAGTTCCCACCCCACTCGTCACTGCTCTACCTGCTGTTTGGCGTGGCCGCCTATCGCCATGAGGGCGCTGAGCGGTTCCTCCGCCACACCTTGGACATGATCGCCCGTCGCGGATTGCACGACCATTTACAAGGGGGGTTTTTCCGCTACTGTGTGGACCGGAGCTGGACGATCCCGCACTTCGAAAAGATGCTCTACGATCAGGCAATGCTCTTGTGGGTCTACTCGCAGGCGGCCCGCCTGTTCCATGACGATCGGTACCTGGGAATCGCCCGGGGAATCGTTGACGCGTTGGAGGAGACGTTCCGGCTTCCGTCCGGCGCATACGCCTCCGGCCACGACGCCGATACTCACCATCAGGAAGGGGCAACATACCTGTGGTCATATGACGAACTCGCCGCGACGGTGGGCGATGACGCCATGCACCTGTTCGAGATTCGTCCCGGAGGCAATTTTGAGGGCCGTCACCATTTAGTCCTGGCCACAGATCCGCCATTGCGCGCCGTCAACGATGCGGCGCGGAATCGTCTGCTGCACACCCGAAACGATCGCGACCAGCCGCAGCGGGACGACAAAGTGATCACCAGTTGGAACGCCTTGGCAGGCATCGCGCTCATCGAGGCGTGGCGCGCCACCGGTGACCGCAGTCTGCTTGATCGAGCGCACACGCTGTACGGCTCCCTCAAAGCATGCAACCAATTGCCCGACCACCGGTGGATTCGCAGCTCCCTCGGCTCCCACCGAAACAACAACGAATTTCTTGAGGACTATGCCGCCGTACTGCTGTTACAAACCTACTTGCTGGAAGACACGGAGACCGCGCCCGACCGCGATTTGCTGCGGGAAGAGATGCAACGCTCCCGGCAGGCGATCGAGCAATTTCAGGGCGAGAACGGCTGGACGATCTCCCGGGTAACCGACCTTCCACCAATCCCTGCCGATGACTTTGATAGTCCCACACCGTCACCGATCTCCCTCAAGGAAATGGCGCTCCAGCGCAGCGCGCTTCTCTCTGGAGAGGTGATCTCTCCACCGGCCCTCCGGGCCGAGATGCAGTCTGATTTCTCAAATCTAGCGGCTGCGGTTGCTACCGGAGAGTGGTTTTTTGTCGAGCGGCCGTCTCCTCCGGACTGGCGGGCATTTCCCATTCATACCGTGTTCCTTCAGGCGGACTCGACAAGTTGGTGTTTTCGCGGAATTTGCTACCCTGGAGAGTTTACCCCGACTCATATCTTGTGATTCCTGGCGGTTCGGGGTATGGTTAGGTAGGTAATATGCAAGTACTCGACCGGTCGGTTACGCTGGAGAACGACGGTCAGTTATGGATCTACTTTCTGGGATGCGGGAGTGCGTTCTCCCGGCGGCACTACCAGACGAACCTACTGATCGTTAAAGGTAAAGATCACCTCCTGGTAGATTGCGGGACCTCATGCCACCGGGCGCTTCGGGACGCGGGCCTCGCGTTGTTGGACATCAACGATGTCATGATTACGCACTCCCACGCGGATCACGCCGGTGGTCTCGAAGAGCTGATGCTCATGAACCGCTACGTGGCAAAGAAAAAGCCGCGAATCTATATTACACCACGGTACCAACGAATTCTCTGGAACCAATCGCTCCGCGGCGGTGCTGAAATGAATGAGCGCCACGAAGGCAAGGGGCTTACGTTCTCAGACTATTGGAATGTCCATCGGCCGCTTCCCGTTCCCCACCACACCAGAGATGCCCACCAATTCACCGTTGGAGACATCAAGATTCGAACATTTCGCACGCGGCATTATCCGGAACAGTCCGAGAGCTGGGAAGACGCCATGTATACCGTCGGCCTCGTGGTAGACGAGCGAGTTGTGTTCTCCGGTGATACCCAGTTTGATGCCGATTTGATTCGAGATGTTGAGCCGAAGGGTGGAGCTGAGCATATCTTTCATGATGTGCAGCTATTCCCGGGCGGTATACACGCCTCCCTTGAGGAAGTGGCAACCCTGCCGGAGGCGCTGCACTCCCGCATGTCCTTGGTCCATTACGGGGATAACTTTGAAGATCATCAACAGCGGGTCAATGACCTTGGATTTGCTGGATTCGTCCACCAGGGAAAGATCTACGAGTTTTAAATAGGAGCCGCTGCCCTGAGAGCTCCTGCAGCGCGTTATACGCGGTCCGACGCAAGCACGCGAACCGCTGAGTCGATGACCTCAAGCGTAAGCGGGAAATCCTCCGCCGTGAGGTAGCGCGCTTCCCCATCATATTGCAGCGGCAGCGTGCCGGTGTAAAACAGTTCCAGCCGTGCCAAATCGTACGTCGCCGTGATCGGCTGACTCACATGGCTTCCCTCATAAAACAGCCGTTTCATGCGCATCTTATCCCGAAGCCCCGCCTGCTCAATGATGCAGACGTTATCATCACCGGGGAGGACGTGCATGTGATCCCCATACGTTCGATGCCCGCTGACCCCCATTACCACCAGACTCCGAGGCGTGGCGCCAAGGTCTCGGCTGGTTCCATCCCGGGAAGTACCGCGCAGCGTCAATCGCTTGATGTGTAGCGCCCGATCATAGCGTAGCACCGCCAGATCTACCAGCAACCGGTACGTGTTCCCAGGAAGCACCGTCCGCCACCGGTTATGCAGGAGCGTCACATAGGCATCTATTCCCACCGACGCGATGTTGAACGCGTACTGCCGTCCGCGGGGGAACGAGATTCGCACCGCCGGAATCCACCGCGGGGCCATAATTCCCTGCACGTCGGCAAGCGCGCGTTCCAGGGACTCTACACCGGCGGCGTCGTTGCCACTGCCCAAGGGAAGCCGCAAAAACATCCCCCGTCCGTTGTGGTCAATTCCCGCCTGAAGAATATGGTTATGAGTACCGTCACCGCCAAGGCTGACGATAAGCGGCTCGGGAGTATTTCGCCGGGAAAGCACGTCCGCCACGCGCTGCCGCGCATCTTCTCCGGAAGTTGTCCACCACAGATCCGGTGTTGAGTGCCCACCGGCGCAGCGTCGACGCGCCACTGCCCGAACGGTACGATGGCGGTGGCGCGTCCCGGCGGCGGGATTACAGATAAACACGTGGGAGTGGTGAGGAAACTGCCGGCGGAGGCGATCGCTCGTCCAACGGGCGATACACTCCACGGCGGTGCGGTAGGCCGTGCTCATGGGTGAGTCCGATATTCGGCCTCAGCCAGCACCTGCGGAAGGACGAACAGATCGTCCCTCCGTTCCACGATGATTCCGGAACCGCCATGGTCCAACACCGGTGCGATATCTACGTCGTACCGGTCTCCTACCATCAACGTCTCTTCCGGCGTACACGCCACCGCATCGAGCGCGGCCTGAAAGGGTTCCCAGTCCGGCTTACTGTGCCACGTCGTATCGAGACCTATGACGAGCGGAACGAGATCCGCGATTCCCAGAGCATCCAAACTGGCTCGTCCCACATCAACCGGATTATTGGTGAGCGCCGCGATCCGGTACCGCGTAGATACAGTCCGCATCAAATCGGACAGCTCCGGGTCACGGCTCAAAAAGCGATAGGGGTCTACCAGTGTACTCCGCCACTCTACGCCCAACGCAATGGAGATCCCCAGCTCTTCCATGGTGTTTCCCAAGGAAGGCCGGCGCCCATTACGAGCAGCGATCTCCTCCCGGGTGGCTGCGATAAGGTCGTGTGCCACCGATACCTCGATCTGCCGGTAGGCAGCGAATTGCTCAATCAACGCATCGATTTGCCACTGAGCATACGCGTCGTTGCGATAGAGCGTGTTATCGATATCAAACAGAATCGCTTGAAACGATCTGCTCTGGAGATGTTGCTTCATAGATCATTTGGTTGTACGACCGCGATTCGATGGAATCCGCTGAGAGCCCCAGCTGCTGAAGAAGGTTCTGCAGGGCGGTCCGGGCATCAGCCACGGCAGAGGCCCGGGACTCTTCCGCAAGCATTACCTCCAGCTCCACAAACCACCCCACATGGTCTACGTAGCTCAACTCCGCGAGAACATCGTCAACTCGGAACGACTCTCCTTCCTTTCGCTTGGTAACAATGCACCGTAGTCCCAGCGAAGCGAGAAACGCCTCAAACGCCGGGCCGTCGGAGACGTCGAACTCTGTTTCGTGGTTCTCTTCGATCCCGTCGCGAATCGTTTTCTGCTTGAAGGTGCAGGTCCAGCGGGTATCATCAACTCGCAGGCGGTACCGTGCATCCTCCGGGGTACTCCCGAACCCGAAGTATCGGTCCTCTTTGATGTACCGCCGGTGCGGTGTCCCGAGCTGTTGAAGGCGCTCCCGTATGTGAGCCGGGTTCTGCACCCATGCCTTGAGCTCAACCTCCACAGCCATCCAATACGCCTTAGGTTGATTTACCCTGATTGGCCACCGATGCCGCCTTGGCAGCGATCGCCTCCTGGTCGCCCAGGTAGTAGTGCTTAATCGGCTTCAACGCATCATCGAGTTCATATACGAGCGGCACCCCTGTGGGAATATTGAGACCCACGATTTCCTCGTCGCTGATACCGTCCAGATACTTGACAAGCGCGCGAAGGCTGTTGCCGTGGGCGGCAATGATCACCTTCTTGCCGGATGTGATTGTCGGGGCAATCGTCTCGTGCCACAGCGGCAAGAAGCGTTCCACCGTGTCCTTGAGGCACTCCGTGCGGGGCAGTTGTTCGTCACTGAGGTCCGCATACCGTGGATCTTTACCGGGAAAGCGCTCATCCTGAGGATCGAGAGCCGGAGGCGGCACATCATAGCTTCGTCGCCAGACCTTCACCTGCTCCTCGCCGTGCTCCGCGGCGGTCTCGGCCTTGTTCAGCCCTTGGAGCGCACCATAGTGCCGCTCGTTGAGGCGCCAGTCTTTTACCACCGGAATCCACAGTTGGTCCATTGCGGTCAACGCCAGATGGAGGGTGTTAATCGCCCGTTTCAATACCGAAGTGTACGCGATATCAAACCGAAATCCTTCAGACATGAGGATTTCTCCGGCCGAGGTGGCCTCCACGATACCCTTTTCTGAGAGCTCCACATCGGTCCAGCCGGTGAAGCGGTTTTCTTTGTTCCATTCACTTTCGCCGTGGCGAAGTAGAACGACCTTATACATAATTGGTCTCCTTGATTGGTGTGACGGGGTGAGCTTAGCGAATGACCCGTGAGCTGTCAACGCGAAGTATCCAGTACTCGCCTCACCGCCTCCCACGGCAATGACGCGCACCGTCGTCGCCCGGGAACCTCCCGGAGGCGCGCCATAGCTGCGATGTCCTCAGCGGGAATCGCCGCGGTAGGAAGCTGCGGAGATCCGCCGATAGGGGTTACCTCGGATAGCGGCCGGTGTCGAGTATCCTGTGGATCGCCGGAGCCGTCCGGTCCCTCCATCCAGGCGCACATCTCTCGGGCAAATTGTGCAAGTTCCTGCGCCGTCAAGACCTCCGCCGCGCGGCACGCCATCTCTCCGGACGCTTTGCAAATGGCGCATCCCGCCACATCAAGCCAGATCCGCGCGGGCGCGTCCGCCGAGCGAGGGAGGTGCTCCACGTACGCCACTACTCGATCTCCGCACATTGCGTTGTTCACGGTGAGCGGCTCCGGCGCCGTGGATGATCCCTCCGTCACCCAATCGGGCGGATCCAGTGTTCCGCTTCGGTAGTACCTGCGAACGACCGCTCGTAATGTTTCTTCCCACGACACCATCACACTACGCCAGTATTGAGTGAATTCGCTCCAACGCCCCAATGAACCGATCAATCTCGTCGCGCGTGTTGTACAGGTAAAATGAGGCCCGAACCGTACCGGTAACACCAAAATGATCCATCAGCGGTTGGGCGCAGTGGAATCCGGTCCGCACGGCGATGCCTTGCTGGTCCAGCAGGCTGCCGACATCGTGGGGATGCACTCCCGTCATAGCAAACGAGAAGATACCGCCCCGTTCGTCCGGCGGAGCGTCTCCAAACTGCTCAATATAGTTGAGCTCCGCCATCCGTTCATTCATATAGCGATACAGATCTCGTTCGTGTTCGGCGATCGCATCCAGCCCAATCTCCATGAGAAACGCGGCGGCTTGCCCCATGCCGATTGCGCCGGCAATGTTTGGAGTACCCGCTTCAAACTTTTCAGGAACTCGCGCCCACGTAGAGCCTTCCAGACTTACTCGCTCGATCATGTCACCGCCGTATAAGAGCGGGTCCATCTCATCCAGCAGTGTCCGCTTGGCATACAGCACTCCGATACCGGTGGGACCGCACATCTTGTGTCCGGAAAACACCAAGGCGTCGCAGTCGAGCGCGCCCACGTCTACCGCATGGTGAGAGACATACTGCGCCCCGTCCACCATGACCCGAGCCCCAACCCGCCGGGCAGCGGCGGTAATCAACTCCACCGGAGGCATATATCCCGTCACGTTGGACATCGCCGAAACCGCCACGATCCGCGTGTTTGGGCCGATCGTTGCCTGCACCGCTTCGGCCGTGATGCTCCCGCCCGGTGTCAGCGGAATGTACCGTACCGTGGCACCGGTGGCGGCAGCGATCTGCTGCCACGGAACCATGTTGGAATGGTGCTCCAGCGGCGTGAGGACGATCTCATCGCCCGGTACCAAGTTGCGCCGCCCCCAGCCGTGGGCAACCATATTCACCGACTCCGTGGTGCCCCGCGTAAAAATCACCTCTCCCACCGTGGGATCAGCATGAATCAAGGTGCGCAGGCGCTCGCGGGCGGTATCATACTGAGCGGTAGCGTACCCACTCATCTCATACACGCCCCGGTGAATATTTGCGCTGTACTCGCGGTAGTATTCAGTGATCGCATTGACCACGGACTCCGGCTTGAGCGACGTTGCCCCATTATCAAAATACACCAAGTCATGCCCGCGCATCGTACGGTTTAGAACCGGAAACTGCGAGCGAACCTGGGTGATATCAGTGGTTCCTATCATGAGCTAAGCATACTGAAAATGAGACCCAAAAGAAAGGAGCGCCCTCATTTGAAGACGCTCCGTATCGGTTGCGTTACCAGTGGTTGTGCGGAATGCTCCGCGTGCCGGTGTTACGTGGCTGCAGCGAAGTTCTTGGCAACCTGATCCCAATTAACCACATTAAAGAACGCCTGAATGTACTCCGGGCGGCGGTTCTGATACTTGAGATAATACGCGTGCTCCCACACGTCCAGTCCAAGAATGGGCGTCTTTCCCTCGCTGAGGGGGCTATCTTGGTTGGGGGTGCTCATAATCTCCAGCGCGCCGTTATTCACCACCAGCCACGCCCAACCACTGCCGAACCGCCCCGTTGCGGCCGACGCAAATTGCTCCTTAAACGCGTCAAAGCTTCCGAACGTGGAATTGATCGCGTCAGCCAGGGCTCCACTGGGAGCGCCGCCACCATCGGGAGACATGATCGTCCAAAACAGGGAGTGGTTAACGTGTCCACCACCAGCATTCCGAACGGCCGTCTTGATGGTATCCGGAAGCGAGTCGCGCTTCGCCACCAGTTCTTCAGCATCCATCTTTTCGTACTCGGTGCCTTCCACCGCAGCGTTCAGCTTGGTGGTGTACCCCACGTGGTGCTTGTCATGGTGGACTTTCATCGTTGCCTCATCGATGTGAGGCTCGAGCGCATTGTATGCGTACGGTAAATCGGGTGTTGTAAAAGCCATGTAATTTCCTCCTGGTTTGATAAGCTACTAATGAAACGGGCATTCCGGCAATGAATCACGCCAACGGATCAGCGCATATAAAATTCTGATCCCGGAACCTCGCCTCCTACGGTACGCGGTTCAAACTCAAACAGCACCTGGAAGTACCGTTCGAGCGCCGGCTGGGCATCTGAGGCGCGCTCATAGCGCGCGTTAAACCGCGGCAACGCCGCCGTCACTACCGGTCCCGGCAGGCTCAGCGGAGAATCGGCCACCAGGTCCGCCGCCCCTTCAGGATCATCCGTTACTGTTTGCCAACCCGATTGAATCAGCGACAACGCATCTTCTACCGCCGCCTGAGACTCCTCCCACGCATCATCTCGAACTACCACGACCGTCTGCGGATAGGCATCATCATACAGCTCGGCCCACCCCTCCTGAAAATCGAGCACGATCGACAAATCGTCCCGGCGACTCAGAACCTGGGTAACGAACGGTTCCGGCAGCACCGCAAGGTCGACTTCACCGCCGGCTACCAGTTGTGCCAGCTCCGCCGGGGCGAACCGGTAGTCCAGCGTGACATCGGACTCGGGATCGACGCCGTTTTCCGCCAGCAAGTGCCGAAGAAGGATATCCGGCGTAGCTCCCCGCGCGATCGATTGCACCGAGCGGCCCCGTAAATCCTCCCATTCCTGTATCGCTTCATCGGTGCCGACAACGTAGAGCACCCCCCACAGCGTCACGGCCCCGATCTTGACAGGAACGCCACGATTGAAGAGCTGGGCCGCCACATTTGACGGAAGCATTCCGATATCCGCCTCACCGCTCGAGAGGCGCCCGACCATCACCGTGGGGTCAGACACGATTTCGAAGGACACGTTGGCGTTCTCCGTTGTCGTGACCGCGTCCGAAAGATACGGCGCCACGCCGACTCCCGTGGGCCCTTGCAGGGCAGCCACCGTGATGTCCTGGCGCACTGCAGCACTATTACCCTCACCGTGTCCCAACGCTCCCACGGACAACAGCATCGGGCCCAGCACCACACCAACCACAACCATATACCTGCGAACTGTGCGCATTGTGCGCCTCCCACTCTGATTCATATTATTCATCATCCAATTCGAGCGCCCGCAACACCTGATCACGTTGCCATCCCTCCCGGACCGCCGACTCCAGTGTTTCCGCATACGGCTCATCATTCAACATCACCGCTCCGTGCAACTGGTTGGATCCGTTCCAATACAGGGCATAAAATTGATTCTCGTTCTCAAACTCATCGATCTCATGCTCCCATGGTTCCCGGGGCTTGCGAATCGAGAAGAGAAACTGATCGAAGACGGTGCTTTTCAGCCGATGCGGCAGTTCATCAAACACGGCGTTGCCGCCGGCGGCGTTCACCCCGGCAACGTGGCCCTGATCCTCGGCGGAGTGCCACAGATAGGTGATCGCCCCGTCAGGATGTTGCGCACAATCACCAGCGGCGAAGATGTCAGGGTCACTGGTGGTGAGCCGCTCGTCTACCACTACCCCGGTTTTCACGGTGAGGCCGGCGTCCTGCGCCGGTCCGGTCCGAGGGGTTACTCCAATACAGAACACCACCAGATCATAGTGGGCCGAGTGTTTAATCATTTGCACGGTCCAATTTTTCTTGTTCCGCTCAAACGAGAGAATCTCCTCTTGGAAGAGCATTTTCACCTTATTGCGAGATAATACATCTTCCAGTATTTCACCGGCCCGAGCGTTGAGCTGGCGCGGAATCAGTTGCGGAGTGGCTCCCGCCAGCGTCACTTGCTTTCCCATGTGCCGCAGTTGGTACGCCAGCTCCACCGCCAACACCCCCATCCCGGCGATGAGGACCGATTTCACCTGGCCCGCCCGGGAGCGCAACTCTTCTCCGTCGCGAGCGCTCCGCACCACGAAGAACGACCCATCTTCGTGCGGCCGCACGACCTTGGGCAGCAACGGGTCCCCCCCGAGTGCGAGCACCAGCCGACCGTACCCGACCGGTTCTTGCCCCCCGCTGAGTTCGACTCGGTGCGATTCGCGGTCGATGCCCGTTACCGCAGTCTCATCAAGGCGTTCGATGCGCTGATCCTGATACCATTCCTCGGGATGCACGGCGAACTGGTCGCGCTCGAACCCTTGGGCGATATTTTTTGATATTTTGGTACGTTTATACGGAATACGGTCCTCGTTATTGACGAGGAGAATTGACTTGGATGGATCTGTTTGGCGGGCGGAAGTCGCGGCAGCAATTCCGGCGGCACCGGCCCCTACCACAACCACGTCGTATGTACGGCTCATCGATGCTCCTTCACTCCACCTTGCTGAATGTACCATGCCCTTCTATACTCGTGCAACGATGTCAGACATCAACGTAACCTTCGCAGGGCTTCCCCTTGGTAGCCCGATCGCTATTGAACCACTGGGAACGGAGCTGACCCTTGCCACTGCCCGCGCGGCGGCGGAGGCGGGAATCGGTGCCGTGTTTGCTCCTCCGCTCGACACGGCCCGTCTCACGCATCGACAGGATGCGCACGAGGTCACCGAGAATAACCAGAACGACGACAGCCGCCGGGAATCGCATCGCATCGTTCGTCGTCTCAACTTGGAACGCTATCTCGATGAGATCACGGACCTCGCACGTGAAGTGGACATTCCAATTATCGCTCCCCTTTCATGCGATCGCAGCGCTGATTGGCTGACGCTGGCGGAGCATGTGCGGGAGGCCGGAGCTGCCGCCGTTGAAATCCGTCCATCACTGGAAGAGCTGTCGCGAACACAGCGGTCCGATGCGATCGAAAAATCCGTGCTACGCGTTACCGCGTCGGTGGCTGGTCGGATCGACATCCCCGTCCTCGTCCGAATTCCCGCAGGCGCCTATGGACTGATCGCCCTGGTCCAGGCGCTCGGGGAAAGTGATGCCGCGGCAGTGACGATCCGCCCGCGGGCCGGAGTGGGTGCGATTGAGATAGATACGCCGTCGATGGAGACCGACGGTCTCACCGGCAACGTCCGAGCAGCGACGTTTCACTCGCAACTGGACGCCTGCCGTTCGTTATACCGCAGGGTGAACCCGCACTTAGGACTTCAACTTCCGCCGGACCGCCCACACGCGATGGTAGAAGCGGCTCTCACCGGAGCGACCGTAGGCGTACTCCCGGTCGCCGGTGATGATCCGGGGGCCACCGCCAAGACGATCGATACCTACCACACGACGCTTGCAGGATGGATGCGGCACCACCGGGCGGAATCGCTCTTTGATGTGCGGGGCATCTTGAGCGAGAGTCGCATGACCAGCTCCTTGGAGCACTGATCACGCCGAGGCTCGCCCCCCGAATAGACCCTGGAGCCACCACCGGATTCGATCGATCACGCGTCGAAACCAGGAACCTTCCGGAATGGAGTCTTCCGCAACAAGGGGGACCTCTCTGATTACCGTATCCTCGAGCGTATAGCGAATCATCCCAACCGAGCTATTCTCGCTCACCGGAGCCCAGATATGATTCGTCTGCTCGATTGTTCCCGAGATATCTGCCGACCGATCTTGCGGGATTGTGATCGGTCCCTGAGAGCGGGCAATTGGGACGAAGGTGCGTCGATCTCCGCCCCACACCGTAATGGGATCGGCCGCGGGTAGCTCCAGCTCGGTGTTTTCATAGCGTTCGAAACCCCACTCCACCAGCGCGCGGGCGTCCAACTCGCGCCGGGTTCCTCCTTGCTGGTGCGTCGCTCCAGACACTCCCAGCACCACTGCGATCAGCCTACGGCCGTCGCGGGCGGCCGTGACGGCAATGTTGTATCCGCTCTCTTCTATAAAACCGGTCTTGAGGCCATCTACGTCGGCGCCCGCCGCCACCAAGCCGTTGCGATTAAACTGGCGGATCGACCCACCCCCACCGCCGGTGGGGTAATGATGAGCTTCCGGATAGGTAAACTGTTCTAAACTAAACACCTCATCGGTGAGCCAGGGCCAGCGAGTTATCAGATCCCGGGCGAAACGGGCAAACTCTACCGCGGTAACGCGATTGGCCGCATCCAAGCCGGCGGCATCCTCAAAGTGGAACGATTCGTACCCCAACCGCTGCGCCACCTCGTTCATTTCCCCGTGAAACGCCTCGACGGAGCCGCTCACCCGGAGCGCCACCTCAACCGCGGCGTCGTTGCCACTGGAGATCGCCAAACCGCGTAGGAGGTCGCGGCCGTTCACTAATTGGTCCGGGCCAAGAAACATGAGGGAGCTTCCCGGTGGAACCGCCGACGCGTAGGCGCTGGGATCGACCGGTGCAGCCCGGTCCAGGTCAAAGCGCCCCTCCTCCGCCGCCTGCAGCGCGGTATAGATCGTCACCAACTTGGTAAGCGAGGCAGGTGGCCATGACTCTCGACCGCGCATCTCAAAGAGCACGGTGTCCGTCTCGACCTCAAGAAGCGTCGCCGCCTGGGCGTATTCCAGTTCCGGCGGGCCCACCGCGAGATGCGTACTCGATTCAGCGGGTGAGGTCATCTGGGGTACCGGGACGGACTGCCCGAACAGTGGCGCGGCGGCCCACATACCACTTAATGCCAGGACGCTCGCTCCGAGCTGAAAAATACGTCGTTGCAGCATGATAGCAGGTAGTAGCAGGCCCGCACCGGAATGTCTACTCCCCTCTGCCGGGGCGGCGTGGAACGGTCTCATCGCAGGAACCGCCGAAGAATAGGTTTTTGGTTTGCGGTGGGTACGCATCGGGTGTATACTAGCTATGTAAACGATTACATTAAGGAGGCCTACATTGGCTGACATGTCAGGATTACCATCTCACGTCGGTGTCGAACGGCTTCACGGCAATCTTCCAAAGATCGGCATTCGCCCGGTCATAGACGGCCGTCTCGGCGGTGTCCGGGAAAGTCTGGAAGAGCAGACGATGAATCTGGCCCGTGCCGCGAAGAAGTTGTTTGAGGAGAATTTGCGCTATCCCAACGGGAATCCCGTGGAGGTTGTCATCGCAGACACCACGATCGGGCGTGTAGCAGAAGCTGCGGAGTGCGCCGCGAAGTTCGAACGGGAGCATGTAGGGGTTTCACTCACCGTTACTCCTTCATGGTGCTACGGGTCTGAAACGATCGATCAGACGCCGCTGATTCCCAAGGCAATTTGGGGATTCAACGGTACGGAGCGACCCGGCGCGGTCTACTTGGCGGCGGCGCTCGCCGGGCACAACCAGAAAGGCATCCCGGCGTTCGGCATTTACGGCCGCGATGTACAGGATGGAGATGACCGTTCGGTGCCGGATGATGTTCAGGAAAAGCTGCTTCGCTTCGGCCGGGCGGGCCTCGCGGTTGCCTACATGCGCGGTAAGAGCTACCTGTCGATGGGTGGCACCAGCATGGGCATCGCCGGCTGCTACGTGACGGAAAGCTTCTACAAAGACTACCTTGGTATGCGGAACGAATATATCGATATGAGCGAGTTCATACGCCGCATCGAGCTGGAAATCTATGATCACGATGAGTTTGAGCGGGCCCTCAAGTGGACGAAGGCCAATTGTCGTGAAGGCGCGGACGACAACGCTCCCGATATGCAACGCACCCGAGAACAGAAGGACCAAGATTGGGAAACCAGCGTCAAGATGGCGCTCATCGCGCGAGATCTGATGATCGGCAATCCGAAGCTCGCGGAGATGGGCCACGGTGAGGAAGCGCTCGGGCACAACGCGCTGGCCTCCGGCTTTCAGGGTCAGCGGCAATGGACCGACTTCATGCCCAACGGTGACTTTATGGAGGCGATCCTGACCAGCAGCTTCGACTGGAACGGTATTCGTCAACCGTACATGGTGGCCACCGAAAACGACAACCTCAACGCGATGTCCATGACGTTTGGTCACCTGCTGACCGGGGGGGCGCAGATCTTTGCCGATGTTCGCACCTACTGGAGTCCGGAGGCGATCCAGCGGGTAACGGGAAAGAAGCTTTCCGGGCAAGCATCGGGGGGCATCATCCACCTCATCAATTCCGGCCCGGCGACCCTCGATGGAACGGGCCAACAGGAGATCGATGGGAAGCCCGCGATGAAGCCATGGTGGGATATCACCCCGGCGGAAGCAGAGCGATGTCTGGATGCCACCGAATGGCGACCGGGCGACACCGGCTATTTTCGCGGCGGGGGATGGAGCACGGACTACACCACGCGCGGGGAGATGCCGGTCACCATGAGCCGCATCAATATTGTTGCCGGCCTTGGTCCGGTCCTGCAAATTGCTGAGGGATGGGCGGTGGAAATCCCAGAGGACGTCCACAACACCCTCGATCAGCGCACGAACCCCACCTGGCCGACCACGTGGTTTGTGCCGCGCCTGGCGGACAACTCGCGGTTTCGTGATGTATACACCGTAATGGCCAATTGGGGAGCGAACCACGGTGCCATTGGGTACGGTCACTACGGCAAAGACCTCATCACGCTGGCCGGCATGCTGCGAATTCCGGTGTACATGCACAACGTTCCCGAGGAAGACCTCTTCCGGCCCAGTGCATGGACGGCGTTTGGTATGGATCTCGAAGGCAGCGATTTCCGCGCCTGCGAGAATTTCGGTCCACTGTACAAGGGGTCTTGATATGTTGCACGGAATTTCTCCTATTCTCAGTCCCGAGCTGCTCAAGATCGTCGCGGAAATGGGACATGGCGACGAGTTGGTCATCGGTGATGGCAACTTTCCGGCGGCTTCCATGTCGCAACGACTGGTTCGGGCGGATGGCCACGGGGTCGCGGCGATTCTCGAGGGGTTGCTGCCGCTCTTTCCACTGGATCGCTTTGTGTCCCAGCCGGCGGCGCTGATGCAAGTGGTACCCGGTGATGATACCCAACCCACTATTTGGGAAGACTACCGCGCGGTAATCCAGAAGTATCAGGCGGAGCGAATTACGGAAGGGTTTGAGATGGTCGAGCGCTTCGCGTTTTACGACCGAACGCGCAGCGCGTACGCCGTGGTAGCAACCGGTGAAACGGCGCTGTACGCTAACATTATCCTCAAAAAAGGCGTGGTAGAATAACCCGCTCCCCGGTTTCTTTCGAAACCGGGGTTTTTTTGTGTCAAAATCCAATAATTTGCTTGCGCTTTTCTTTCTTCTGACTTATTATTTGGTTTTGAAAGGCTTGCGTTGAACCAATGATTCCACGACTTAACGAAAAAGAGCAGCAGATTCTGACACGGTTGGTGCGGGATCCTAATCTCAGCGTAACCGACCTTGCGCGCGAACTGGAGGTATCCTCAGTTACTATGCGCGGCTATCTCAACGGCCTCGCGGAAAAGGGGTATCTCTACCGCGTCCGAGGCGGCGCGATTCCCACCATCCACCCGGAGATCGTTGAACGGGAACAGACCCGTCAGCATGAGAAGCGGGCTATCGCACAGTACGCCGCGTCCATCGTTGAAGACGGGGACACCATTATGATTGAAGCCGGCACCACCACCGCCATGGTAGCGCGCTACCTGCTGGGTAAACGGGACGTGAGTATCGTCACGAACAACGCCCTGGCCATGGCCCATGCCCGCGGAAACCCCGGCCTGCGCGTCAATCTGGTGGGTGGCGAGTACCGACCGGCCAACGAGAGTATCGTGGGACCGCTGGCGCTGTCCGTCCTGGACCAGTTTCACGTGAAGACGGCGTTCGTCGGCACCGACGGCTTTTCCGTGGGCGGCGGCCTCTCCACCCATCTGGTAGAGGGGGCGGAAATCGTCCGAAGGATGGCAGCCCAGTCCGACCGCGTCGTTGTGCTTGCCGACAGCAGCAAATGGAACCATACCGGGTTCGTTCACGTCTTAGAATTAGAGAATATTGATCTCATCGTTACCGATACCGGCATCGGAGATGCCGCGGCGGCGGAGCTGTCGGAGGCGGGGGTTGAGGTGATTCGAGTTGAGCCAAACTGACCCCCCACACAGGATCCCCGCACACATGACACCACGACGCTACGGAGGAAAGACATGGCGGAAATAGTTGTATTACCCCAGCAAGGCAACTCAGTTGAAGAGGTTGTGCTGCTGGACTGGACCGTGACGGAGGGCGACACCGTTACGGAAGGATCGGTACTGTGCGAAGTGGAGACGGACAAGGCCACCATGGAAGTGGAATCAACCGCCGCAGGAACGATCCTGAAGCTACTGGCTGCGGCGGGTGACGAAGTTCCCGTTAAATCCCCGTTGGTGGTGGTGGGAGAACCGGGAGAAGACATATCCGGCTTGGATCTTGGGGCAGCGGCCGCGGCACCCCCGGATGATACGGCCCAAGCCACTACGTCCTCCAATGCTGAGGCGTCGTCCAAT
>JBMCMH010000005.1:0-45731 GCA_048614515.1 Alkalispirochaeta sp.
ACGAGACGACGAAAGCGGGAGAAGCTGGTGGAGATCGGCAGCATCCGGATACTCATCGTATGATCTCGCAGGGCGGAGACGAGCCGTTCAAAGTTCTCGCTAATGGGAACGACCTCGCCTCCCATGCCGTCGGCGGTTTGGGTGAGCCGCGCCTGGAGAGTAACCAATTCGCCGACGAGATCGACTAGTTCATCGAGCTTCTCCGAATGCACACGAATACTGGATGCCGCCGACTCGCTTTGGGCTTTTTGTCGCGCTCGCTTGACGTGTTCTTGTTCATGGAGCGCAGTCTCTACCTCATAGGTATCGACTCCCTGACCCACGAGCACCTCACCCAGTCGCTTCTGCCCGGATACCGCTTTGTCAATAATGGATGTATCCACCACTCCGCGTTCCACGAGGATCTGCCCCAACCGTTTGTACTCACCCTCGTCGGTGAAGTCCAGCTCATCGATGAGCTGAATCGATATTTCACACCGGTCATCGACAAAAATGAATACATCCCGGATCGCAGACGCCCCTTGGTCGGTGGTGAGGAATATATCCCACCACACGTGCGCTTCATCCAAGCGGTCCGATTCCAGATCAGGGATGTTCTTGGTGTTAGCTACCACCGTACAGTCTCCCATACTGTGGAGCTCCTCGATCAGGAGAAATGGATTGCTGCCGTTCTTGCCGATGTCCGCGGTGGGCACAAAGCGAATGTGCCACGTGGCCGGCGCTTGGGGGTTCTCCGGCCGCGCTTCTTCCCGATCTCCCGAAGCGTTGGGCAAAGCGCTGTCCACCGCCTCATCACCACCAATGGCGTCCGTGGTTACCGAGTCGTCGTACGGAACTCGTTGACTCTGCTCGGCATGAAGCACCTCTTCAAGCCGGGTCATGAGCGCCTGCGACCGCCCTTCAATAGCGGGGTCGTCGGGCTCCTCTAACATATGACGGATATGGTCCCGAGCTTCCAATGTCAGATCAATCAGCGCTCGGGACACGGGAAGCCGCCCATTGCGAACGTCGTCCAACATCGACTCCACATGATGCGTGAACTGGGAAATCGCATCGAAGCCAAACATCGATGCGGAACCCTTGATGGTGTGCATTGAGCGAAATACCGCCGAAATCACGTCCATATCATCAGGGCGATCTTCCAATTCCAGGAGTGATTGCTCGAGGTTGTTTAGTAATTCGTATGCTTCTTCACGAAAGCTGTCCTGGAAACCATCAAGCATCCTCACGTTCCTCCTGGGGCGCCGACCCAAACTCGTGCAAAGACCGGTCCAATTCGCGTCCATCACGAACCACTGTATCCACAAACCCGGTCTCGTGCAGTCGGCGAGCCACCAGTTCAGGGACCTCACCAGTGAGGTGGAACGCTTTACCAACCGATTGGGCATGTCTTCGGGCGGCATAGAGTAATTGCACGCCAAACACATCGATGTCTTCGACTTGGGAGAGACTCGCAAGTACGGTGGACCGCTCGTGGAGTGCATCCTGAATACGGGCGCGGTGATTCTGGATCGTGGACAATACGACCTCTCCGACGAGATTAACTACTTTGACTTTATCGCTCATAATGTTGTGGAACCCTTTCGTCCCTGTACACTATAGTCTACCGCGGTACAAAACGCACGGGCTGCAGTGACTACAAAAAAGAGTCATCTTCCAGGAATGCTCCTAGTTGCACACCTGACTCGAGGAAACCGGCTTTTCGCTTTTTGATGACAATCTGTATAAACGCTGCTCGTAGATCCCGATCGACCCTCCAGTCACGAAGGGCAAAGGGGTCGTCCACGGAGAGGCTCGATTCATCGGCAATGGAACCGGGGAGCACCTCGGTAATCACGAAATCCGGACCCCACGGAGCCGAAGATACTTCATGGACATCCATGCCAAAGAGTACGGGGAATAGATTCTCAATCGGTTCTCGCTCCAACGCGTTCTCCACCGGACTGAAGGGCCGTTCGGCGGTAGCAAGCAGCCGTCGCGTAGTCGACACCGATCCGTCGTCGGCGGTATGCCGCCATCGGGTGGTGACAATGCCGTGGACCGGTGTATCGAGTATTACATCTTGGGCGGTTGCAAGCTCATCTACCTCGGTTCCGTTAATGTCTATCAGGAGTGCCCCCGGCTCGATACCGGCGGATTCCGCCGGTGATCCCGGTGCCACATAGACCACTTCCAACCCGGTATTGCGCTCATGAAGAGACATTCCAAGCCAGCTGTGCACAACCTCGCCTTCGGTAAACAATCGCGGAAAAAAATGGCGAATCCAATACGACGGGACCGCGAAGTTCACGCCTTCGAACTGCTCTAATCCCGCAAATACTACGCCCGCCACCTGTCCATCGGGGAGAATTAAGGGTCCTCCGCTGTTCCCCGGGTTGATCGGCACATCTACCTGAACCGCCTCACCCATCTGTAAGAACCGTCGCCCGGCGGCGGACACAATACCGGAAGTTATCGAGCTGTCCAGCCCACCCGGTGATCCGAGAGCCAATACCCGCTCCCCCGGTTGTAGCTCACGAACATCGCTCAAGGAAAAGACATACGTTGGGTCCACTTCCACCTTCAGAAGCGCCAAATCGAAGACTCGATCATATCCGATTACCCGCGCGGGAATCCGCTGATCTCGCCGTCCCGGCAGGCGTACAAACAGTCGTGAATACCCTTCGTATTCCGGGTCTACTTCACTGGAGATGACATGGTAGTTCGTAAGCAGGTAGCCGCGAGGATCCACAAAGAATCCGCTCCCAACGACGCGCTCGGGGACACCAACGCCGTCCTGGATACGCATGCCGCGGTTAACCCACACGGTGACGGTCCCCTCGAGCATGCGCTGCGTATGACTCCCGACGCCTACATCAACCGGCTGAACCGCAGGCGGTACTTTAATATCGTTGGCCTCGGCAACGCGCAGCAACCGCTCTTCCGCTTCTCCGTGATTGAGCATCCGGGAAATCTCAATGAACTCCCGAACGGAATCAGGCGGCAGATCTCCCATCGTCGAGCGACGGAGGAGCAAATACAACGCCGTCACCGGTTCCTCCGCTTCCAGCTCCTCCTGAGCCCACCGCAGCAGTAATTCGTCTGCCGACGGGAGCTCCTCGTCCGTTGGCATTCCTCCCAACCTGATCGGATCGTCTTCCAACACGCGGAGGTTGTCGGCGGCAGCAACCATTACTGGAAAATCATTTTCCTCCCGGGCGCGCCGATACCGGCCAAGTTCGTTTTCGTGAACACTCTGTACATAGGCGCGCGCCTCTTCCCGAGTGATGAGAGATCGATCGAGTCCCTGGGTAATGAGATTGATCGCCCGAACCGGCCGGTCCCCGGAGAGATCTCGCTCGATCGCCTCAACCAGGAGCTCAGACCGGGAAAAGGTCCGCGCATTACTACCGGGATCGGTGGCGCAGGAGGTCCACATCGCCAAGATCGCGACCGCCACACTCACGGAAGAGAAGGTGATACGATTCTTCACTCGATCATCCCCCATTCCCGGAGCTCACTGCGGATCTCCTCGGTATCGCGCTCCGCGAGGGCGCGAGTGGCATCTGATCGACGCTGCCGATGAAATCGCTCGAACGCATCACCCTCAACGGTAACACGTGCGGCCAGAGCATTCCAGAGTCCGTCGACAAACAGCTCAGAAACGCCCACATCGAAGGGAATGGGTTGCGCCGGAACCCACTCAAATCCTCCCGTAGACTCAATCCACATCACCCGGGAGACCAACGGATACGATGCGAACTCGACGAGGACAACGGAATCATCCCTGTCCCGTCTGTGGGCAAAGGACACCACGCCCCCGGACGTGGCGACGGTGGTGGATACCCGCCCATCCTGGTTCTCGTCGTGGTGCCAGAGAGAAATCTCTCCTCGCCGGAAATAATAGCGCTCTTCCCAAAACCCATCGCGGTTTTCGTCCCGAACGAGCACACGCCTATCCGCCTCCCGGATCTCATCCAGCGCCCGTGTAACGTCGTCAGGAAGGTCCGATTGATCAAAATGCTCAACGAGGAGTTCCCACACTACTTTGTCGGAATGAAGGGCCTCGCGTCCCGGCGTCTCGTCCAGCCCGTGCACCATGGCTATGGCATCCACCAAGGGATCGTTTCCGTCGGCTCGGCGATATCGGGAGACCAGCGCCGGAACCAAGACGGATGGAGGATCGGACCGAAGCAGCCGGCGGTAGATTTCGGCCGACGCGGTCCCGGAGAGCTGCTCCACCGCGTCGAGCCACTCCAGTACCCCGAGAGACACGTCTGACCCCCGCTGCCAGTCCATGTAACCGAGCTCCTGGTCCATGGGGAAATCGGTGCGCAAACGCTGCATCAACCCTCCAACAAACCACGGAGCGTCACCTCCCATTAACGCGGCCACGTACAATCGGTCAAGTCGGCTCAGATTCTCCCGGAGCGGCACCGCCGCGACCGCCTCGTCCGGTCGGTGTACATACCCCAAGATCCGTTGCAACGGCGCTCCTCCTACCGGCGGGATTTCCGCGTCGAGGAGCGACAAGACGTCCTGAAATCGCTGTTGCTGCAGGAGAAGTTCCGCTAAGGAAGCCACCGCGTCCGCTCGGTCAGTGATGACGAAGTCCGCCGCGAGCGCCTCCCGCAACATGCGCTCCCGTTCGCGCTGCGCGGACTGTTCATCTCGGAGAAAATCGGCAAGAATTACGACAGGATCCGCCAAGGAAGGATCCAACTCGGCAGCGCGGCGCGCAAGCTCACGGCGGGCGGCGTCGTCATCCGGTAGTCCGACGGCCTGCTCGGACAGCTCTACCGCCAGCCTGCGATAGAGGTCCTGATTGGACTGGGCCGGGACCTGGAGCACAGCACCGCTCCAGAGAACCCCCACCGCAACCATGTACAGCAATGGCCGGTGGCGGGCTGCAACACATCTAGGTGTCTTTGTTGTCGGCGGCGTCGTCCGGAGCATCCGCGTCATCCGGTTTTTCCGATGCATCCAGCGTCTCACCGGTTTCCGGGCGGCCGGAATCGTCGCTGGGAGGTTTCCCGTCCGTCTGAGACTGGGAGTCCTCCGTGTCACTGACATCAGTTTCAATCGTCCCATCCCCCGTCATATCGAGTTGGCGCCGCGCAGGAAACCCGAGCATCTCTCGTATCTCGCGATCAGAGAGCGTCTCCTTTTCCACCAACGCTTGGGCCAACGTCTCCAATTGGTCGCGATTGTCTGCGAGAATTGTCTCCGCATCACGAAAGCACTCGTTGAGAATGCGCGTGATCTCCTGGTCAATTGACTGCGCCGTAGACTCGGAGAAATCCTTATGAGAGGCGATCTCTTTTCCGATGAAGATCGGCTCGTCTTCCTGACCAAAGGAAATAGCACCCAATTTGCTCATACCCCACTCGGTGACCATTCTTCGTGCCAGATCGGTGGCCTGCTTCAGGTCATTTTGTACCCCGGTGGTAGTCTCATCATAAAACATCTTCTCCGCGATATACCCACCATAGGCGATTTTGATCCGATCGGTGAGATAGCCGGAGCCTTTGCTAAAACTATCTTGCTCCGGCAATGAGAACGCCACCCCCAACGCCCGCCCGCGGGGGATGATCGTCACCTTGTGAAGAGGGTCCGCGTTCTTTAAATAGTAGTGCATGAGCGCATGCCCTGCTTCGTGACGCGCCGTCTTCAGCTTCTCCTCATCATTAATGATGCGCGACTTCCGCGCCACTCCCATGAGGATCTTGTCACGGGCTTCCTCAAAGTCATCAGGCCCAACCGTCTCCCGGTTCTTTCGGGCGGCGTACAACGCTGCTTCATTCACCAAGTTGGCCAAATCCGCCCCGCTGGAGCCGGGCGTTGCCCGGGCCACGGTGTTGAGATCAACCGTTGGGTCCAGCTTAATCTTCTTGGCATGGACCTCCAGAATCTCGCGACGCTCCGGCATGTCCGGCATATCTACCATGATTTGTCGGTCAAAGCGACCGGGCCGGAGAATAGCCGGGTCCAGGACGTCCGGCCGGTTGGTTGCCGCTAACACGATCACTCCGTCTTTTGTATCAAAGCCATCCATTTCCACGAGCATCTGGTTGAGCGTTTGCTCACGCTCGTCGTGTCCGCCGCCGTAGCCGGCACCTCGCGTCCGCCCTACCGCGTCCAGCTCATCTATGAAAATGATGCACGGTGCATTCTTTCGGCCTTGCTCAAAGAGATCTCGCACGCGACTCGCGCCGACACCGACAAACATCTCCACGAAGTCGGAGCCGCTCATGTGAAAGAATGACACCCCCGCTTCCCCGGCACTCGCCTTGGCAAGCAACGTCTTTCCAGTGCCGGGCATTCCCACGAGAAGTACCCCTTTCGGAATTTTTGCACCGATCTTCGTGAATTTCTGGGGGTTTTTTAAGAATTCAACAATCTCTTCCAGCTCATATTTGGCTTCTTTCTGACCCGCGACATCGCCAAACGTGACTTTGACCCCTTCCTCCATATAGCGTTTCGCTTTGCTCTTGCCAAAGGAAAACGCGCGGTTACCACTACCCTGCACCTGCCGAAACATAAACCAGATGAAGAAGAAGCCAATAAACCACGGAAAAAGCTGTAACATGACTTGAAACGGAGACACCGGTCGCGGTGAGCCCGAGAACCGCACCCCTTGCTCCCGCAGTTGCGGAATGAGCTCATCGTCAAAATACGGTATATTCGTCGTGAACGCCGACGATTCTCCAGCGGAGGTTCGCAACTCCCCCTGAATTTCGTACTGGTCTATGATGCGGACGGATTCTACCTGGTTTTCCCGTAAATAGCCGAGAAACTGCGAGTACGGAATCTCCCGGCCGGTGGTTTGTGTGTTTGAAAACAACATGACCACAAACATTCCCAGTAATGCCACCAGAAAGATGAGCGCAAACCGATTGTTCTGGAAATTGAAATTGAAGTTATTGTTATCGTTATTGTTCTGGTTGCCCCCGCCCTGAGGCTCCCGGTCACCATTGTTCAGCATTCTGTTTATTCATCCTCGTATTTGAAAAATAGCCGCAGACGCTTCCGAACCCGTGCACTGGTCCATCCAGGTGCCGCCGTCACGCATCGCCCACCGTTGGCCGCGCCAGAAGATTACTTCAAGACCGTGCATGCCCTCGACAACTGCCGCGCCCCGGCGTGAACCCCGAGGGATCCCCATCCGCCGCGCGATCTCCGTAACCGTTCGATGGTGCCCCTTCCACACCATCGCGTCACCAGCTCGATGATCCCGGAGAACGGCAGGAAACGTGATAGACGTACACACTACACAGAATTCCTCTATATTCAGCGGCTCGGACGCACGTATGGGTAGAATGCCATCCTCATCCTCGCTGAGTGTGACGACACTCCCCGGGAGCACTGGGAAAAGATAACCTCTTTGTCCCCTGGGGACAATATCACGACTCATCCGGATGGTGGTGGCCGTCGTGACGCACACCAGGTCCATACCGGAAATCTCGATACGGTTTGCCTCCTCTCCATCTCGTCTCAGTTGGCGGAGCGCCTCACCAATGAACCCGGCGTCTATCCGGTCCGAGATGCTCACCTCATAGGCTGCCTGGCGGAGCACCACCTCCTGGGCGGCCTCCGGTAGCGCCGCAAAGGCCCGCCGCGTCACACTCCACGCCGACGGCGTTCGCGTTCCCCAGGCGTCCGCAGGAATGAGATATCGCACCGCATCCAACAAGGTGTCATGGGACGCACCAAATCGGGCGAGCATGCGAGGCCCCGCCGGAAGGACTTCAGAAAGCGGCGGTATGACGCGGTGTCGGATCGCGTTCCGCCGAAAGGTCACATCTTGATTGGTGTGGTCTTCGGCCCATGGCAGCCCGCGCTGCATGCCCCACCGACGAAGCGCTCCCCCCTCGACGGCAAGCGCCGGCCGGAGCAGTACGATACGAACCGGTTTATCCGCCATCACCCGGCGAGCGGGTATCGCGAGGGGAGCGGTGGCAGGATGGCCGTCGGCGATCCGGGACAAGACGGTTTCGGTCTGGTCATCGCGATGGTGCGCGGTGAGGAGGTATACCGTTGGAACCGTTGACCCGTCCGCGCCCTTGCACGTGGCGCCGCCCCCGACACGTTCGCCGGCAATGCGAAGCAACGCTTCATAGCGGAGCCGCCGCGCAACGTGTTCCACGCTGTGACCGGCCGAGCGCGCCTGGGACATGACACGTCCGCGGGGCAACTCCTCAGCTAGTACGGGTGCCTGCAGCCGCACTCCGAGCGCGTTAACCACCGCCGCATCGCGAGCGAGGTCGTGATCCGCGCGCAGATTGTGATTGACCCACGCCAGGTGAATGCGGCGAAATCCAGCGGCCCGGACGGCGGCCGCCAGGGATACGCTGTCGGCACCGCCCGATACCGCGACCACGAGGAGATCATCGGCGGTGACGCCCTCCCTATGGAGCGCCTCCTGAATCAGATCGGGAATCGACATTGATCACTCTTCCTGACGGCGGAGCGCGTTCACCTTACTAATAAGCTGCTGGATATCCTCGTACTGCGCCCCATCCGCCAGCACAGGGGCGATTCGGGCAATGGCGCGATCCACCGCGGCTCGATGGTCCGAATTGAAGGTGCCGAGGACATGTGAAATGGTATCCGCGGCGGGAGGGGGACGCCCCACCCCAATATACACGCGGGGATATTCGTCACTGCCCAGGGCAGCGCTTATGGACTTGAGCCCATTATGACCGGCGGTTCCACCGCGGCGCTTCATGCGTACTTCTCCCGGGGGGAGATCCATATTGTCCACCGCGATGATCATCCGCTCCAAGGGAACCCCACTCTTCCGCAAGAGCCATGGAATAACCGCACCACTGCGATTCATGAAGGTCAACGGTGCGGCGATCCCCACATTGGACGACGCGGTCCGTGGCGGACACCATTCCACCGATCGAAAGAGGGGACGTTTCAGATCGCACCCAACCGATACAGAAAGGGCTTCGATTAGATCGAAGCCCACATTGTGACGAGTTTGCGAGAATCTCGGACCGGGATTGCCCAGCCCCACTACCAAGAGGGGGGCCGTCATGCGCTCAGTCTTGCTCGTGTTCCTCTTCCTCACCGATTACCGTCGGTTCTGCGGCAGCTTCAGCAGCTTCCTCAGCCTCGTCTTCAACCACAGCGCGCGGAATCACAACCGCGGCGACCGTCTGGTCGGGATCGTTGAGTATCTCCACTCCGGGAGGGGGTACCACATCAGAAATGTGCAGGGACTCACCGTTGTTGAGGCCGGATACGTCCACCGTCATGTGTTCCGGCAGATCTTTGGGCAGACACTCGATCTCTACCTCATACAGGCTGTGCTCAAGCACACCACCTTCGCGAACACCGACAGGCGACCCCACCAGCTCCAACGCGATCCGCGTATGGACCTTCCGACCCTTCTCAACTTCGTAGAAGTCGATGTGGATGATCTTTCCGGTAAGAATGTCTTCTTCGTAGTCCTTGATCAGTACCTGCCGGTCTCCCTCGGGGGATTTCAGGTTAATCAAGGTACTCTCAGATACCGTGTGGAACTCCTTGTGGAATTCCCGCGCCTCCACCGACAACGCGTGCGGTTCGTCGTGCCCGTACACCACGGCCGGAATGCGTCCGGCGCGGCGGAGGCGGCGCGCAGCGCCTTTTCCTCTTTCGGCACGAGGCTCAGCGTTGAGAATTTTTTCCATGCGAGTCTCCTTGCTCTCAAATTCAGGCAGCTGGGGCGGCAGGATTCGAACCTGCGTATACCGGGATCAAAACCCGGGGCCTTTACCACTTGGCGACGCCCCAGTAGCTACGTCGTAGAGCCAAGACGATACATGAGAAGGGGATAGTCGTCAATACGGGGAGCTACGATGAATCATCATCATCGCTGTGATATGCGGAAGGATCATTGGCGGAGTCCTCAAACGCAGAAAGAATGGTCTCCTGCATGCGTGTACGAAAATCCGAGTTGATGGGATGCGCCACGTCCTTATACTCACCGGATTTCGTCTTTCTGCTCGGCATCGCGATAAACGTACCACTGCGACCATGGATGACCTTGATGTTGTGTACCACAAAGCAGTTGTCCAGCGTCACGGTTACATAGGCTTTGAGTTTACCCTCGCCCCCTACGCGACGAACGCGGATATCGGTAATCTCCATCAGCTGCTCCTCTGCGCGCCCAGTCTTGTACGTTCAATTATAAGGGGAGGTGCCGCAGTGTCAAATGAAACCACGATTTGACAGCGCGGAATCGGAGTCATATAGTCAATCTGTGAGCCACACAACAGTATCCAGCTTCACCCGGGCCGTACACGCCGTATTTACAGAGAGCGGCCTCTCCGGTATTGCCGTGGGGGATTTTGTACCTCGGGAGTCGAATACCGCGCCATCACAGACGTTTCAAGTCTCCGTGTCGGTGGGCATCGCCGGCGGGATCAGAGGCTATATGTTCCTGCAGTCTAATATCGCTGTCGCGTCCGAGCTTGCCCGGGAGCTCAGCAGGGTACTGGATGTTCCTCTGGATGACGCGGACGAGTTTGGCCCGATGCATCGAGCAGCCTTGGCGGAGCTGGCCAACCAGATCTCCGGGCGTGCCACGATCTATCTATCAGAACGTGGTATCGATGCACGCATCACGCCTCCCTCGGTTCTCACCGGTTCCACAGTGACTCTAGCGGTGGCGGATGGGTTGCACTTCTATGATGCCACCATTTCAGGAACGATGGGGACGTTCACCTTAGTGGTTGGTCTTCAAGAACCGTGAGTATTACCCTCAGTGGTGGAGTACAACACTGGGGCATCGTACCACAGCTTCTCCAACTCATAGAATGCGCGCTGCTCCGCCAGCATCAGGTGAATAATGATCGAGTCACAATCCAGCAGGAGCCACCCGCTCTCATCATTCCTGCGAGGACTCTGCCGGGGGTCGAGATGTAGCTCGGTGAGATGCTCATGAACCCTCCGCTGGAGACCGCGCAACTGGGCGAGGCTCTCAGCACCGGCGATCACAAACGCGTCGGTAAAGCTCGATTGTTCCGACACGTCCAGGGCGATCGGATCCACCGCTCCGAGTTCTGCGAGAATTTGTGCCACCGCCGTGGCCATCTGATTAATTGTCTGATCGGACGACTGTTCCATCAAAATCCTTTCCCAAAATGAGGGTCACATCAACTTCACTTTCCGGCGTCACTTCGGTAACGATACGTTGGGCCTCAATCACCTCGGCAACCTGTTCCGCCGAGCGCCCCGTTCCCCGCCGGTCGATAACCAAGGTATGTTCAATTTGATCACTTTCGGCATTGCCAAACCGGTTGACGGCAAATCCAAAATCCTCATACATCTGCGAGGTTCGACCGGCCATCCCGGACGAGCTCGTGCCGTTGAGCACCTCCATCGACACCACGACTTGATCTTCGGAGTCTTCTTCGGCGCTGGCAAGGGTCGTTTCAATTTGCCGAACCGATTGCTCCAGCCATTGTCCTTCAAAGTGGGGAAACAGCAGATTGCGCGTTTCGCCCTCCACATCAACGGCTCGTGTCGTCCCTTGAATCCGTCTTCTAACCAACTGGTCAATTCGTATGGAAGAAAGCTCTTGAAAGAGGGATGTCCTGGCCCGACGGTCGAGGCGCGACTCGAACAGACCATCCCGGATATCTACAACTTCCGGGTGTTGCAGCAGTTCCGTGTTCCGCGCAATTTGCTCCAAAACACTTTGCACAAACGCCTGGCGACGACCGGTGCGCTCGAGGTCACTCTCATTGGCGTCCCGCAATTGCAGGTAGTCCAATGACTTGTCTCCATCTAACGTAACATTGCCCGCCGGAAGCAACACCGGCTCCTCTTCATCTACACTCTGGTAGTCAGTGACAATAAAGAGCTCCAAACCGCCGAGGAGATCGATAAAGTCGGAGAAACCGTCGCGGCTGAACACCATCATCGTCTCGATGTCCGTGCCGGTGAGTCGTTCTAGCTCCCGCCGGTATTGATCCGGATTCTCACGAGAAAACACCTGATCAATACTGTCTACTCGTCCCAAGGACCGAAATACGCCGCCCACGTTTTGCGGAATATCAAGCACCGCCACCCGGGACGTCTCCGGATGGTAGAACAGCAAAAAGGCCAAAAAGGGTGTCCCCTCTTCTTCGGCCACCACCAAGACACGAATTAGGTGACCCTGCCCGGCGGCGGTCCGAATTTCATCGGTGCGGAGTTGCGCATACAGCAGTCCTACCGTTATGGCGACTGCAACCAGGATGAGCACGAGGAACACGATCGTCGCGTTAATCTTTCGAGTGGCCACAGCGCTTATCCCTCCGAAACCTGGTGTAGCAGGGCCTCAGTGACCGGGGCCACCCGGCCAAATCGCTCCTGGGCCCGCACAATCGTGGCCCGAACCATCTCCTGCACAGACTCCAAACTCAAGATCTTTTCTCGCTCTTCGTTACTCAGATACGCCCGTCCCGGTTCCCAGAAATCTGCCACATATAGAATGAGACCCACCGGTCCAAACGAAGGATCCCCCAGCGTATGATGCCTCACTGCTTGGATCACGTCCTGGTCCGTGACACCGTAGGAACGCCGGAGCCGCTCCGCACTGAGCGGGCCGTGAATAAGGGACGGGTGTACTCTGGCCGTAGCGCTCAACGCCACCCCCCAGTCAGCCGCCAGCGCAAATCCCTGTCCGGGAGTGAGATCACGATCCATATCGTGGGCGACAGCCGCGAGGCGGACCCGTTCGTGTTCAACCCCAAACCGCTGCGCCAGATACACGGCGGTCTCCACGACACCGTAGATGTGAGTGAGTCGCGCGGGCGATACCCGCTGCGGGAGTATAGCCAGAATTGCGTCACTGATAGAGCTGATGTGTATTGATGTACTCATAGACCGCGTCCGGAACAAGGTAGCGGACCGAGCGCCCCTGGCGCAAGCGGCTGCGAACGGTACTGGAGGAAACCGGGATCTCCGGGTTCTCCAGGATGAGTGTATCCGAAGCCGCGTCCGCAGGAAGGGTCGACCTATCAACTCCGTAGCGACTCACCACGATTAGCCGAACGGCCGACAGAAGCGCCTGGTAGTTTTTCCATCGAGGAAGCTCCGCCAGCAAATCGTCTCCGATAATCATCGCGGGGCGGGAGACCAGCATTCCGGTCTCAATGAGCGTCCGTACCGTGGCCTCGGTATAGGACGGCTCACCGGACGTCCCCGACGCCGCAGCAATTTCCACCTCGCTTACCACGAACATATCATTGTCCGCCACGGCCCGTCGCACCATCTCCAGTCGATGTTCCACGGACACTGCAGACCGTTCCTGTTTGAGTGGGTTCCGGGCGGTGGGCACCACCAACACGCGCGAAGCTCCCACCGCTGTGGCGGCCTCTTGCGCCGCAAAGAGATGGCCCAGGTGCACGGGATCGAACGACCCACCGAAGAACACCTCCGCCCCACTCATGGTGCACCGCCCCCCGACGCATCGCCGTCCGTGCCGGCAGTAGCCAAGTGAAACAGAGCCGATTTGAGCGCATCTATTCCGTGCCGCGTCATAGCCGATACGGTAACGACCGAGTCATCGGTATGAGGGTGATGAAGGTCATCCGCTCCTAGGAGGTCCGCCTTGGTACGGATGACCACGGCGGGCTTTTCCAGCAAGTCCACATTGTATTGGCGAAGTTCATTTTGAAGTGTGTCCACCGTCTGATCGATATCCTCATCGGTGGCGTCCACGACATAGGCCAACCCTTTGGTCCGGGCGATATGCTTCAGAAACCGGATGCCGAGACCTGCTCCCTGGGAAGCTCCTTCGATGATTCCCGGAATATCGGCCAGCACGACGTCTCGGTCATGGTGGTGCATCACACCCAAATTGGGAATGACCGTGGTAAAGGGATAGTTTCCGATTTTGGGATCAGCGGCGGTGAGCACTTTGAGAAGCGTAGATTTGCCGGCGTTGGGCAATCCTACAAACCCGATATCAGCGATCACCTGCAGCTCGATACGGAGCGTACGTTCTTGGCCGTCTTCACCGGGCTGAGAAAACCGGGGGGTCTGGTGTCGAGAAGACTTGAAATGGGTATTACCCTTGCCTCCTCTTCCCCCTTGAAACAGGACGTGCCGATCCCCCTCTGCCACCAGATCGAGAAGCCGCTCCCCCGTTTCAGCATCAAACACAACGGTCCCCGGCGGGACTTCGATAATCGCGTCGTCACCACGAGCGCCATCTTTTTGGCGCCCCGCCCCGGGACGACCGTTCTGCGCAAAAAAACGCCGCCGCATCGCGAGATACGACAGCGTCTTGACGTTGGCCTTGACGACAAACACGACGTCGCCACCGCGACCGCCGTCACCACCATCAGGTCCGCCCCGGGGGACATATTTTTCTCGCCGAAATGAGACCGCTCCCGATCCACCGCTTCCGGACCTAACGTGAATCTCCGCTTCGTCGGTAAACAGCGGACTACCTCTCGCTACTCAACTTCTACCGGAGTGATGGAGACCACTTTTTTGCCGCGACGCGTGTGGAACCGCACCGTTCCATCAGCCTTGGCAAAGAGGGTGTCATCCTTACCACGTCCCACCATCTCTCCGGGATGGAGCTTCGTGCCGCGCTGACGGACCAGAATCGATCCCGCGGAGACAAGCTCCCCACCGAAGCGCTTCACGCCAAGCCGTTGGGAATTGGAGTCACGACCGTTTTTGGAACTACCACCACCCTTTTTATGAGCCATATTTCTTCTCCTCGGTTATTGATAATCGAACTTCGTCCGGCCACGCCGCCGCGATTTCTCGCAAACTCGTCTCCGTTACCGCCCAGACCCCGGCTATCCACCGGTGATCATCGCATTCGCTCAGCTCCAGTTCCAGCGCTCCCGGCGCATCCGCCTGCGCATGTACCCCGCACCGAGCGTTGCCGGCAACCACCAGACCGAAGCTCTTAAGTACGACTGACACTGCAGCGCACGAAGCGCTTTCAGTTGATTTCGTACGGATCGCGTGACCGGAAGAAACAATCCGCGTGGGAATTCCCTCGGCCACGGTCACCTGAACATCGATCATGGGTGCCGGATCACGCTCCGGCGATTTCCTTGATTCGAATCGTGGAATAGTGCTGCCGGTGACCCTTAGTACGGCGATAGTTCTTGCGCCGTTTGTGCTTGAACACCACTACCTTACGGTCACGGGTATGGTCTTCAACCTCAGCGGTGACAACCGCCCCCGCTACGTAGGGAGTCCCCACCTTGGTACCGGTATCGTCCTTGAGTAGAACGACCGACGGAAACTCAACCGCGCTCCCCTGCTCAGTATCGAGGTGGTCAACGCGCAGAACGCTGTCCTTCTCGACCTTATATTGCTTGCCTTTGATCTCTACCAGTGCATACATCGTTAAGTTCTCCAAATTCTTTGAGCCGCTCATTTAACAGGATTGTCTCGGCTCCGTCAAGAGCACAGGGACCACTATGAGGACCGACGCATTACGACGGGTGATGCCCCGCACGGAGCGTCGCTTCCTGCGGGTGGGCCGATGATCACACGAGGTTCGTATGCCCCATGAGAAAACGGTCCACTTCCCGAGCGGCGCCACGTCCCTCTTTAATCGCCCATACCACCAGGCTCTGGCCGCGGCGCGCATCGCCGGTGGCAAAGAGACCGGGCACCGAAGTGGAAAACTGTTCATATTCCGCCTTGATGTTGCTCCGATCGTCGCGCACCACGCCCAGTTCATCGGCGATATAATCCTCCGGTCCCAAGAACCCCATAGCTAACAACACCAAGTCTGCCGGCCACTCCTCTTCCGTACCGGGAATTTCTTCAAATCGGGGGCGACTACCGGGCTCCTTGATCCACTCAACGCGGACGGTGCGGACTGCGGTGAGATTTCCCGCTGAATCACCGACAAACTCTTTGGTAAGAATAGAGTACTCTCGCGGATCTGTTCCGAATACTGCCGCCGCTTCTTCGTGGCCGTAGTCCATTTTGTAGGTACGGGCAAACGTAGGCCACGGCATTTCATCGGTACGCTCCGACGGCGGTTTCGGCATTAATTCGAAATTGGTAAGTGACGCACACCCGTGGCGCATGGATGTCCCTAAGCAATCATTGCCGGTATCGCCTCCTCCAATAACAATCACACGCTTGCCTTTGGCAGATATAAACTTCCCATCGGCGTGCTGTGAATCGAGGAGACTCTTAGTGTTCGCCGCGAGGAACTCCATGGCGAAGTGAACGCCCTTGAGGTCACGCCCAGGAACGGGCAGATCCCGCGGCTTAGTGGCTCCTACCGCCAGGACCACTGCGTCGTGAGAGTTCATGAGCTGCGTTGCGGAGATGTCGCGGCCCACGTCAACCCCCGGACGGAAACTGATTCCCTCGGCAGCCATGATGCCGTTGCGCTTCTCTACAAGCCCCTTGTCGAGCTTCATGTTGGGAATGCCGTACATCAATAGGCCCCCAATGCGATCCTCGCGTTCATATACGGTAACGGTGTGTCCCGCCTGGTTGAGTTGGTCTGCCGCCGCTAATCCCGCCGGCCCACTGCCTACTACCGCTACCGTCTTGCCGGTGCGATATTCAGGAATCCGCGGCGCCATGAGGCCACTCTCGTAGGCTCGGTCGATGATGGCGGCTTCGTTTTCCTTAATCGTCACCGCCGGCTCATTGATCGCGAGCACGCAGGCGTGTTCACACGGTGCCGGGCACACGCGACCGGTGTACTCCGGAAAGTTGTTGGTCTTCATGAGGCGGTAGAACGCCTCGTCCCACTTACCCTGGTAAATGAGGTCGTTCCACTCCGGTATGAGATTGTCCACGGGGCAGCCGAAATCCGACTGGCAGAACGGTACTCCGCAATCCATGCAGCGGGCGCCTTGGGTCTGGCGCTCCTCGTCGTCGAGTTCTCGTTTAAACTCCCGGAAATCCGCGATCCGGGCAGCGGGATCATCGTGCGCAGCGGTGCGCCGCTCGTATTCCATGAAACCTGTGGGCTTACCCATGTACCACCTCCTGGTTCAGTTGATCTCGGTCCCGGCGAAGCTCAAGAATGCGGCGATATGTGGGCGAAATTACGCGAACAAACTGCATTCGATGGTGCCCCCAATTGCTCAGAATCTCCTGAGCAACTTCGCTTCCGGTGAGCCGCATGTGCTCGCGAACCATTCCGAGGAGCTTTTCCTCATCCTCGGTTTCCAATCCCACAATCTCTACCATTCCGGGGTTGATGTACTCCTCCAGCGTACCCTGCCGGTCCCAGACGTACGCTACGCCGCCGCTCATTCCCGCAGCAAAGTTACGACCCACATCGCCGAGAATCACGGCGGTCCCTCCGGTCATGTATTCCAAGCCGTGGTCTCCCACTCCTTCGATCACCACCTCTACTCCGGAGTTGCGCACACAGAACCGCTCCGCGGCAACTCCGCGAATAAAGGCCGTTCCACTGGTGGCACCGTAGAACGCCACATTTCCGATGAGAATATTTTCCTCGGCGCGGAACCGAGACTGAACCGGCGGGTACACGATGACTCGTCCACCGGAGAGCCCTTTGCCCACGTAGTCGTTGGCGTCCCCTTCTAACTCGAGGGTAACTCCCTGCGCCAACCACGCCCCGAAGCTCTGCCCGGCGCTGCCGGTGAACTTGACGTGGAAGCTGTTGTCTTCCAACTCGTAGGCGCCGATCCGTTTCACAATTTCGTGACTGAGCATGCCGCCGGTGGTTCGGTCGGTATTGCGAATCGGCATTTCCAGCTGAACCGGTTCCCGCCGCGAAAATAGCGGCTCCGCGTGCGCGATGAGCGTCCGGTCCAAAACTTTGTCGATACCGTGGTCCTGCGGGACGCAGCAGAAGACGCCGCTATGGCCCGCTCCGGGAGTGACCGGCGTCAGCAGGGCACTGAGGTCCACGCCCTCGCTCTTCCAGTTTCGCACCGCGTCGTCCATCTCCAGCATGTCCACACGCCCTACCATCTCTTCCCAGCTACGGAATCCCAGCTCCGCCATGATTTCGCGAAGTTCCTCCGCCACGAAATACATCATGTTCACCACATGCTCCGGCTTACCGGCGAACTTCTTTCGGAGGCTCTCGTCCTGGGTGGCGACACCCACGGGGCACGTGTTTTTTTCACACTTGCGCATCATGATGCACCCCACCGCGATGAGCGAGCTGGTGGCGAATCCTACCTCTTCCGCGCCAAGCATGGCGGCAATCGCCACATCGCGGCCGGTTTTTACCTGCCCATCCGTTTGGAGCACGACTCGACTCCGGAGGTCGTTGAGCACCAACGTCTGGTGCGTCTCGGCGAGCCCCAACTCCCAGGGAACGCCGGCGTTCTTAATACCGGTGAGAGGACTCGCCCCGGTACCGCCGTCGTGACCGGAGATGAGAATATGGTCGGCGTGGGCTTTGGCAACACCGGCGGCGATCGTGCCAACGCCCACTTCACTCACCAGTTTGACGCTGACCCGGCCCGAGGGATTGGCATTCTTTAGATCAAAGATCAGCTGCGCCAAGTCCTCGATGGAGTAGATGTCATGGTGAGGCGGTGGGCTAATGAGCCCGACCCCCGGCGTGGAGAAACGGGTCTTGGCGATCGTGTCAAATACTTTGTGCCCCGGTAGCTCGCCCCCTTCTCCCGGCTTAGCGCCTTGCGCCATCTTGATCTGGTGCTCGTCGGCGTTGGTAAGATACTCGATCGTCACTCCGAACCGCCCGGAGGCCACCTGCTTAATCGCCGAACGCTTGCTGTCTCCATTGGGAAGCGGCTGGTAGCGCTCACGGATCTCACCGCCTTCTCCAGTGTTTGATTTGCCGCCTACCCGGTTCATGGCCAGGGCCAGCGTTTCGTGAGCTTCAAGGCTAATAGAACCGTAACTCATCGCTCCGGTAGCGAAGCGGCGCATAATTTGCTCGGCGGGCTCAACTTCTTCGAGTGGAATTGGGGTTCCTCCCTTAAAGCGCAGCAATCCCCGGAGCGTAGCTTGATCGGTGGTACGCTGATTCTGCCGTTCACTGAAGCGGGTAAACGCCGCCCGATCTCCCTGGCGCACGGCGCGCTGAAAATCCGCGATCGACTGCGGGTCCCACATGTGTTTCTCACCACCGGTCCGCCACTGGTAGTCGCCGGGATTGACGAATTCCGACCCAATCGGCGTATTGCCCGCGGGCCACGCCAGCTCATGTCGCCGCAACGCCTCCCGGGCAAGTTGAGAAAAGCCGGCTCCCTGAATTCGACTCGCCGTTCCGACGAAGGCGTAATCTACCACCTCATCGGCGAGTCCGACGATCTCGAAGATTTGGGCACCCTTATAACTCTCCAGCGTGCTAATTCCCATCTTCCCAAAGACTTTGCGCATTCCTTTTTGTACGGCGTACTGATACGCCTCGACGATATCCGCGCGCTGCAAGTCCTGTCGGAGTCTTCCGTCCTCTTGGAGATACCACATCGCCTCATACGCCAGATACGGGTTGACGGCGTCCGCCCCGTAGCCCACCAGCGTGCAGAAGTGGTGCACTTCTCGCGGCTCGCCGCTTTCTACAATGATGCCGATCCGTGTCCGACTATGATTACGTACCAGCCGGTGGTGCACCGCACCGGTAGCCAACAGCGCGGAGATCGGGACTCGATCGCGAGATGCCGCCCGGTCTGAGAGCACTACCAAGCTGAAGCCTTGGCGGATCGCCTCCTCCGCCTCGTCGGCGATTCGCTCGAGGGCGCTTTTGAGCACTTCTTCGCCTTCCCCCTTGGGATAGGTAATATCGATTACGCGCGAGCGCCATCCCCGGTGATTCATCTGCTTCAACTGTTCCGTTTGTTCATTCGTGAGGATCGGATGGTCCAGCCACAAACGGTGCGCGTCTTCGGGGCTATGAACGAGAACGTTCCCTTCGGGACCAATATACGATCCGAGGCTCATGATCACCTCTTCTCGAATCGAGTCGATCGGCGGGTTGGTTACCTGTGCAAAGAGTTGTTTAAAGTAATCGTACGTGAGTCGCGGCTTATCCGAAAGCACCGCCAGCGGTGCGTCATTGCCCATGGAACCGAGGGGTTCCTTCGCATCCTCGGCCATCGGCTTCAGGATCAGGTTGAGGTGTTCCAGGGTGAATCCAAACGCGCGCATCCGCTCGAGGATCGTATCCGCCTCCAGCTGTGGTACGTCTCGCGGAAGCGGCAGGTGATCTATCGCGATTCGCTGCTCTTCGAGCCACTTCCGGAACGGGTGGCGCGCGGCGATTCCGTTCTTCAGCTCATCATCTCCAACGATACGCCCCTGGTCGAAATCCACCAAAAACATGCGCCCCGGTTGGAGCCGACCTTTGTGGGTAACCGTTGCCGGATCCACCGGCAACACGCCCACTTCACTGGCCATGATCACCAAATCGTCGTCGGTGAGATAGTAGCGACTGGGACGCAAGCCGTTCCGATCCAGCACTGCCCCGATCACGTGGCCATCGGTAAACGCCACGGAGGCTGGTCCGTCCCACGGTTCCATCTGAGTGCTCATGAACTCGTACATCGCTTTGCCGATGTCGGGCATGTGGCGGTGGTTCTGCCACGCCTCAGGAATCATCATCATGACCGCCTCAGGAAGCTCCCGGCCACTCTGCAAAAGCAGTTCTAAAACGTTGTCGAAGCTTCCCGAGTCCGAGAGATCGGGTTCTATCACCGGAGTGATCTTCGCCACATCGTCACCAAACAGCTTGCTCTCCATGACGCCTTCTCGAGCGCGCATCTTGTTGGCATTGCCCCGAAGGGTATTGATTTCGCCGTTGTGACTCATAAATCGCAGGGGTTGCGCCCGGTCCCAGCTGGGAAAGGTGTTGGTAGAAAATCGGCTATGCACCATCGCCAGGTGAGTATCAAAGAGCGGGTCCGAGAGGTCGGCGTAATACTGAAAGAGTTGCTCCGGCGTCAGCATCCCTTTGTACACGATATTGCGCGTGGAGAGACTGCAAATATAGAAAAAGTGATTGCTGTCATGGGAGCCACCGCGCAAGGTGTTTGTGGCGACTTTTCGAATGACGTAGAGCTTTCGCTCAAAGACCTCCGAGTCCACATTATCTCCGGCCGCGATAAACGCCTGGCGGATCGCCGGCTCCGCCGCCAGCGCGCTGGGGCCGATCATGCTGTTATCGCGCGGTACGTCCCGCCAACCGATGAATCGTTGTCCCGCCTCTGCGGTGATCCGTTCTACCGCTTGTTCACAGGCGGCGCGCTCTTGGGCGTCCTGGGGAAGGAAGAACAGGCCCGCCGCAAACCGCCCGCGCTCCGGAAGCTCCGTGCGCAACTCTTCTTGGGCCACCCGTTCCAGGAGCGCGTGGGGCAATGCCGTAAGGATTCCCGCACCGTCGCCGGTGTTCTGTTCCGCCCCCACGGCGCCCCGGTGAGTCATATTGACCAGTACCTCGCGGGCTTTTGGGATGAGATCGTGAGACGCTCGTCCTTTGATATGTGCTACAAAGCCGACCCCGCAGTTGTCGTGCTCAAATTGTGGATCATAGAGAGATTGCTTCTCCGGCCGTACCGTGCGTTGCATGGACACTCCTTAATATGAAAAACGCGTGCCCTATATGCTTGCAATTTACGTGCCAACTTACACATTGATGACCTAAGTCAATACATCACATATATTTAATCCACATTAAGGACAGACCACCAATTTGTAGTACTTACGAATATGTAGGTATGGCTACCGATCGGTACTACATTTTCGTAGGCTACATCGCCTCAACAAAGGGAATATTGAGTAGTGTGAGTCCGTGATGCATCATGTTCATGATTGCCCGGGACAGTCCGAGGCGGTATTCCCGCTGGGCCGGATCCTCCGACACAGCAATGGGATGGTCATGGTAAAAGCGGGAGAACGTCTTCGCCGTGTCGTACAGGTATCCCGCCAACATCGCCGGATTATGCGCCTCCGCGGCGTCCACCACGTGGGCGGGATATCCCGCCAATTTATGAATCAACTGCCATTCATCGTCGGTGTCGGGCATCCGCGCCGCCACGCGTTCCGGTGCCGCCTGCCGCCGGAGCATGCTGGAGACCCGCGCCCCCAAGTACTGCAAATAGGGTCCGGTGTTTCCCGAGAATGAGAGGGATTCCTCCGGATCAAACACCATGTCCTTTACCGGTCCCGTTTGCAGCAGATAATAGTGAAGCGCCGCCAACGCTACCTTCTCCGCCGTGGCATCAACGTTTTCCACATGCGCTTCACGACCCTTCCCACGAATCTCTTCCGCGGCGAGCTGCGTGAGGCGGTCGATGAGATCATCCGCGTCCACCACCGTACCTTCTCGGGACTTCATCTTGCCGTCCGGGAGGTTTACCATTCCATACGCCAGGTGGTACAGGTTGCCCGCCCATTCTTTGCCCAGCCGTCGCAGCACCTCAAAAAGAACCTGAAAGTGGTATCGCTGTTCCGAGGCAACCACATAGATCAACCGCTCAAACGGCCAATCCTCGTGGCGTCGAATCGCGGTGCCGATATCCTGAGTCAAGTAGAGGGAAGTCCCGTCTCCCCGAAGGAGAACTTTCTTGTCCAGACCGATATCGGTCAGATCAACCCACACAGTCCCCGCCTCGTCGCGATAGAACACTCCCTTATCCAAACCCGCCAAAATCTCATCTCGCCCAAGGCTGTAGGTTTGGCTCTCGAAGTAGGTCTGATCGAACTGGATTCCCGTCCGGCGATACGTCTCCTCGATGCCTTCGATCGCCCAGCGATTCATTCTCAGCCAGAGATCGTGAATCTCGGGATCGCCATCTTCCCACGCCTTGAGCATTTCTCGCGCCTGCGGTTCGGCCTGAGGGTCCTCTTTTTCCCATTGGGCGTACTTTACATAGTAATCACCAACAAAGTGGTCGGCTTTCTGGTGTTCCGTCTCGGGGTCGGTACCGTTGCCGAACCGACGGTAGGCCAGCATGGACTTACAAATATGGATACCGCGGTCATTAATAAGGTTTACTTTGCGTACCTCGGCACCGGCGGCGGTGAGCATCCGGGCGACGCTCTCTCCCAGGGCATCGTTGCGCAGATGACCGAGATGGAGCGGCTTATTAGTATTGGGACAGCTAAACTCAATCATAATACGCCGGCCATGAAGATCCGTACTATTTCCGTATTCGGTACCCTGCTCCAGGGCGGCATTAATCACGTCTGCCCCTACCGTATCGCGCCGGAGAAAGATGTTTACGTACGGGCCGACTGCGTGCGCCGTACCCGCCGCATCCCCGTCGTCGGAGCCGTCGTTGAGGCGTTCCGCAACGGCCTCGGCGATTTGGGCCGGATTTCGGCGCAGAATGCGAGCAAACGGAAACATAGGGAAGGCGATGTCGCCTTTGGCAGTATCCGGCGGCGTTTCAATGAGGAGTGTGTCTTCAAGCTGATCAGGATCAACCTCGTCACCGGCAACGGTGGACAGGGCATCACATACGCGTAGTTTCCAGGGAGTCCAGTAGTGCTTCATAGGTGGTCAGAGCATAGCGGATTCCGATAGACCTCGTCAGCCCTGCTCTGCCGTGTGGGCCCCTTCCGGGGAGGGCTCTCGGTGAGTAGCAAGTTCCGGCACCGGTGACTCCAACCGAATTCCGTTCTCCTTGGCCCGGCGTTCCAAGGAATCGAGCTCCCCAATGGTGCCCAAAAAGACGCTGAGCCGACGATGTAGATCGCGGAGCTCTTCTACAAACTCCGCGTTGCGCCGACCACCAATTTGTCCGTAATTTGCCAGGGTGTCGTACGAGCTTCCCGGCCGGGCGTACAGGATTCCGCCCAGAACGTTTACAATCACCTCAATAGTTGTGCGAGCCTGATCCGCCAGGGTGAGAATCTCCTGGTCAAGGCGCTTTGTCATTTTTGATCGCTGCGCAGGATCCGCCTCGGCCGACAGCATCTTGCCCCAGGGCTCATCCGGAGCAAGATCCTTTTTGACCTGATCAACCTTATCGGCCAACGCTTCAAACTCATTGTATGCGTCGTTGAATTGCGCCCGGTTGGAACTCTTATAGAACTCACCGTTGGTGAGGATAATGCGCAAATGAGGCATCGCGTCGTTCCACAGGCCCCCGGCCAGGCTTTCCAACGCAGCGCCCACAAACCAGTGATCGGTGGTGGTACCGTTGGTTCCGTCGGGAAGCCCGGGGAAGCGCCGCACCGAACCGCCACACGCATCGGCGAGCTCATCAAGGCGTTGTCGCAATTGGTTTTGCAGGGTTACGTGCAACACCTGCCGCTGGATACGCTCGGTGAAATACGCGCGATATATTCCGATCCAGTCTTCTCCCGCGGTGGTGGCTTCCACCGACCACCACGGGTCCTCGCGAATGATTCGGATTACACCCAAGAGGGGGTAGCGCGCCATAAACGATCGAAACTCGTCAAACGCCGCAAACAATTCCGAAAGGCGTCGTCTGATCGCAGCCTGAAAGGCCTCCGAATCCGACGGCGCTCCATCGTCCGCAGAGACCGATTCCGCCAGCAACGATAACGCTTCTAAGAGATTCAGGTTGAGGGGCTCCCGCAATTGGACCAGTACCTGGTATAGCTCGGTGAGCGGCCGTTCCAAATAGTCGAATGCGCACCACGCTCCGTTATCGCCCGACCGCTCGAAGGATGTCACCATCGCCTCGTACCCCACGGACACCAGTTTTAAGAGGGAATCCGCCTGAGATATCGCCCGCCGCATTGCGGACCGGGCGTCCGGAGGAAGCTGCTCGATCCGATCGTCCAACGCTTCCGACAGCGTCCGCTTCAGAATTCGCTCGCTCGTCTCATCGAGCCGAGCGATCTCATCGGAGCTGGTCCGCCGCAAGAGATCTTGGTGAACGGAGGGAAACAAATCCATCGCCAGAGTCAGCACTAGTTCTTTGCGGTAGTTCGTGACCCCCTGTATCGTGTACTCCAGTTGGCGGGCGGCCTCACGCAACTTCGCGACATCTTCTGCAAAGGGAGCGAGAAACACATGCCGGCGACCATCTATCGCGTCGCCCCCTTCCCGGTGGACCTCCACCTCCAGGTCACGCAGCATCCAACGGCGGATGACCTCTTCGCGGTCCGCTCCACGGAAGAATTGCAGCACAAACAGCACAATCCGGCGCCAGATGCTCAAACCCTTGAGCTGCTGCTCCACGGGGGCCGGTACCTCGTCGGGCTCACCCGCCAAAGGCGTTGCATGCTCCTGCATCGCCTCGCGGATCGATGCCAGCATTCGCCGACGATCCTCATCTTCGAGTTGAGCACTGAGGCGATCAAAAACGGGTAAAGCTTCCATGAATACCTCACCATATAACCTACCACATCTCAACATCGGTGTGGTGCGGTGTCACTCTCGGCTCTTAACCGCATTTTTCGTAGTTTTTTCTTGACACGGCGCAGTGTTTGGTAAAAACTACATGCGATGAGTTTGTTTCCGGCGATGGCCCTACACCTCCTACCTATTCTCGGCCTAATTATTATTGGGACCCGGTATATGCGCGTGGAGGGATAGCCTGTAAGGCAGTCGGATGAAAAGGCCGTCCTTCCCCAGGGAGGACGGCCTTTTTTTATTTCTTAAAGGAGGATCAGATGGATCATGTTCAGATTTTCGATACCACCTTGCGCGACGGAGAGCAGTCGCCCGGGGCGTCCATGGACGTTGAGCAGAAGTTCGAAATTGCGCTGCAACTCGAGCACCTCGGCGTAGATGTTATTGAAGCGGGGTTTCCCGTTTCGTCACCCGAGCAGTTTCGGGCATGCCGGCTGATCGCCGACCGTGTAAAGGACTCCACCATTGCGGCGCTCACTCGCAGCAATGAAAAAGACATTGACGCCGCCGCCGATGCCCTGGTGAATGCGGCGCACTCCCGGATCCATACCTTTGTTTCCACCTCCCCCGTTCACATGCAGTACAAGCTCAAGAAGACGCCGGATGAAGTTCTTGAAATGACCCGCCGCTCCGTCCGGTACGCACGAAGTAAGGCGGCAGAGGTAGAGTTTTCACCGGAGGACGCCACGCGCACCGATATCGATTTTCTGTGCCGCGTCTTGGACATCGCCATAGAAGAGGGCGCCACAATCCTCAACATACCGGATACCGTGGGCTACACCGTTCCCAGCGAGTACGCCAATCTGATCACTACGATCCGCAACCGTGTGAGCAATATCGACAAGGCGATTATTAGCGTCCATTGCCACGACGATCTCGGTCTGGCGGTGGCCAATACCGTAAGCGCCATAGATGCCGGAGCGCGCCAGGCGGAAGTGACGATTAACGGAATCGGTGAACGCGCCGGAAACGCTGCGCTGGAAGAGGTAGTCATGGCGCTGAAAGTCCGCAAAGACGCGTTTAACGTGGATACCCGGATCGATACGCGGCAGCTCTACTCCACCTCCCGAATGGTCTCCACGATGATCGGCTTTCCCATTCCGCGCAATAAAGCGGTAGTCGGCGAGAACGCCTTCTCCCACGAGGCGGGTATTCACCAGCACGGCATGCTGAGCCATCGCGAAACCTATGAGATTATGACTCCGGAATCGGTCGGACGCGACGCCACGCGGATCGTGTTGGGACGCCACTCCGGCATGCACGGATTCCGAAAGCGCTTAGCGGAACTGGGAATCGTTATCGAAGAAGAGGAGATCAAGAAGGCGTATGATGCGTTTCTGAAAGTGGCAGACCGCAAGAAAGAGGTCTTTGACGAAGATCTGTATACGATCCTCAGTGAACAGTTTGGAAGCACCGCCGATTCTCTGGTGTTGGAGTACGTTAACTTCCAGTCCGGGAACACGTCCATTCCCACCGCCACGGTCCGCATTCGCGATCATGAGGAGGTCTACGAGGAAGCCGCCACCGGCGATGGCCCGGTGGATGCGGTCTTCCGGGCGATTGAACGTGCCTGCGGCACGGATGCGACGTTGATAGAGTATAACGTCCAAGCGGTAACGCCGGGCAAGCAGGCGATCGGCGAAACCAGCGTTGTTATCGAAATCGACGGAAAGCGCTCCACCGGACGCGGTTCCAGTACGGATATTCTTGAGGCCAGTGCCAAAGCGTACGTGAACGCACTGTCCCGCCACCGACTACTGAAAGAGGTAACCCACCCATGACACATAGCGAGAACACGTCCGCCGGCGCCCGTGCCGGCGATGGTCTACAACCGGTCGGCACCCCCGACCGGAACATCATCATGTACGACACCACCCTGCGGGACGGCATGCAGGGAATCCAGGTGAACTATACCCTGGACGACAAGATCAAAATCGCCCACGCCCTGGACGAGATGAAGATCGACTACATCGAAGGGGGCTTTCCCCTCTCGAATGAAAAAGAGGCCGCGTTCTTCCAGCAAATGCGCAAGGAGAACTTGCAGCACGCCCGGGTAGTAGCGTTTGGCTCAACTCGTAAATCCGGGGGCTCCGCCGAGCGGGATCCCATGATCCGAGCCCTCCTGGACGCCGAGACCCCCACCGTGATCGTGGTGGGCAAAACGTGGAAGGCCCACGTGGAGAAGGTTTTACAGACCGATGAGGAAGAGAATCTGCGCATGATCTTTGATTCGATCCACTTCCTCAAATCCCAGGGGCGAGAGGTCTTTTTTGATCTGGAGCATTTCTTCGACGGGTACAAGGACGATCCGGAGTACGCACGACGGGTACTGAAGGCGGGCACCGACGGTGGCGCCGACTGTCTCGTGCTGTGCGACACCAACGGGGGAACGATGCCGCAGGAAGTGGGCTCGATCATGGGGGCACTACCCCAGGCTGATTTGGCTCCCCTGGGTGGGCATTTCCATGATGATGCCGGAGTGGCGATCGCCAACAGCATGACGGCGGTAGATCACGGAGCGGTCCACATCCAAGGCACGGTAAACGGCTGGGGCGAGCGTACCGGCAACGCCAACCTCTGTACATTTATCCCAAACATCGTGCTCAAGACGCAGTACACCGCCTCCTGTGAGGATCATCTGACCCACCTCACCCACCTCTCCCGGTTTGTTGCGGAAAAGGCGAACATCATTCCCGACCGTCGCCAACCGTACGTGGGAGATGCATCGTTCAGCCATAAAGCTGGGCAGCACGCCGATGTCATCGGCAAGGCGGCGCATCTCATGGAGCATATCGATAGCCGACTGGTAGGCAACGAGCGGCACATTGTGCTCTCCGAGCTCGCGGGAAAATCCACCGTGGTAGAAAAGCTCAAGGAGTACGGGGACTACACCAAGTCGTCTCCGGTTGTCGAGGCACTCACCAAACTCCTAAAACAGAAGGAGAACGACGGCTACGAGTACGAAGCGGCGGAAGCGAGTTTTGATCTGCTCGTGCGTCGCGCGTTGGGAAGCTACCGGCCGCTGGTAAGCTTGCGAAACTACCATCTCGAGAGCTACAAGACCGCTGACGCTCCCTCCAAGACGGTGGGGCGGATCTTTCTCAATATGGAGCAGCGCGAACTCATGGGCGCCGCCGTGTGCGTCGGGCCGGTGGACACCTTAGACCATGCACTCCGGGACGCGCTGGTGCCGGTCTTTCCCTGGCTGGACCGTCTGACCCTCACCGACTTTCGGGTACGGGTGCTCAATCCGGAAAGTGGTGCCGCTGCAAAGGTGCGGGTATTCGTGACGTATTCCGACCACGAGCGAAATTGGGATACCGTAGGGGTTAACGAGAACATCGTGGAAGCTTCCTGGGAGGCGCTGATCGACGCGATTGAGTTCTACTACAACACCGTGGTGCTCAAGGAAGAGCGGGAAGACCAGCCGGAGGCGGTTACAGTCGGCCCGCCTCAATAATTCTCTGCAGAAACTGCCGCGTCCGGGGGTGCTCGGGCGCGGAAAGCAACGTCTCAGGCGGCGCTTCCTCCAGGATGCGCCCGCCCTCGAGAAAGCACACGCGATCCGCCACGTCCCGGGCAAAGCCCATCTCGTGGGTCACGATGAGCATCGTCATACCCTGCTCTTTGAGGTCCTTGATGATCTTCAGGACTTCCCCGATCAGTTCCGGATCCAGCGCGGCGGTGACTTCATCTAGGAGCAGCACCTCCGGGTTGGTGGCCAGAGCGCGCACTACCGCTACCCGCTGCTGCTGCCCCCCGGAAAGCTGCTCAGGATACGACTGGGCGTATCCCTCCAACCCGAAGAGACGGAGTAGTTCATGCGCGTGCTGCTCACTCTCTTGCCGCGTAACGCCGTGCACCTTCCGGGGCGCGAGGGTGATGTTGTCCAACACCTTCATATGAGGGAAGAGGTTGTAGGCTTGAAAAACGATGCCGATACGCTTGTGCAGTCCGTTTCGGCCGAACGACTCATCGAAGATCGAGACACCGTCCAGGCTGATCTGACCCGCATCGAAGTCCACCAGATCGGTGATGCAACGCAGGAGCGTAGATTTTCCCGAACCGGAAGCACCGATCAGGCACACCACCTCGTGCTCCCGCACCGATACGCTCACATCGTCCAGGACCAGCTTGTCACCGTAGTATTTCGTGACGCGATCAACAGTTACTCGATCCATCCTACGCCGTCCTTTGGAGTCTTCGTTCGCGATCTTTCCGAGCGACATAGTCGGTAAGTCGGGCCATGGGTATGGTGGCCGCAAGGAACAGAACAGCCGCCGCGACCAAAGAGGAGTAGTTGAAGGTGCGAGAGGTGTAGATCTGCGCTTCACGAACAGCATCACGAACGCCTATCACACTGAGGAGTGCCACATCCTTTTGGAGTGCCACGGCAAGGTTCAGGAGGGAGGGAACCACGTTCCGAATCGCCTGTGGCACGATGGAGTAGCGGAGCGTCTGCCACTGTGACAACCCGAGCGCCTTTGCCGCGGCGCGTTGTCCATCGTGGACCGCTTCCATTCCCGAACGGTACACCTCAGCGGCGTACGCCGAATAGCTGAGAACCATCGCCGTGGCGCCCCAAAAGAGACTACTCCGGGGGAGCCCGGGAATCTGTAGTGCCGGAATGCCAAAGCCGAACAGCAATACCATCAACAGCGACGGCAGCCCGCGAAGGAGATCGATATACACCACGGCGAATACACGGATAGGTGCAAACCACGGTCCGGAGAGCGTCCGAAATATCGCCAGCACCAGCGCCCAGACGGCGATCACCATCAGGGCAACGATCCACACCGACATATTCACACCAAATCCGCGCAGGACGGCGGGAAATACCTCGATCATCGCTTCAATATTGAAGAACTGCGCGCGAATCCGCGGCCATTGCTCAGCGGACACGACGATTCGCCGTAGCACGAGTACCACGACCACGACGCTGGTCACACTAATGACCGACGGAAGATATTTTTCTTTGGCTGTGAGCGTGCGCCCCGCCGGCGGAGCCGACGAGGCGGAACGCTCGGGAATCACTCGGAAATCTCCTGGATCGAATCGTCGCCGATGAGGTACTCATCAGCCAACGCATCAATCGTTCCATCGGCAATGAGCGCTTCCAAGCCATCATTAATCCACGGAACCAGCGGACTGCCTTCCTCAAAAATGAAGCCAAACCCGTTGTTGTTCTCGTCCTTGGGAAGAATCGCCACGACTTCCGCTTCCGGTACTTGAACCGTCGTTACGAACAAGGCAGTAGGTAAACCGATTACGGTAGCGTCGATCTGGTCTCCAAGAAGAGCCTGGAACGTTGCTGCCTGATCATCGAAGACGGCGATGTCCTCAACCCCAACCACGTTCTCGAGGTAGTCAAACTCAATCGTGCCGATTGTCGCACCCCAGCGGGCCTCCCGAAGCTCCTCAAAAGAGGTAGCATCCGCTACTTCACTGTTCGGCAGAGCTACCACTACGGTGTCCGGCTCATAGTACGGGATAGAGAAATCCACAAACTCCTCGCGCTGTTCGGTAATTGAATACTGCTGCACGTTGAAGTCGTAATTCTTCTCACCGGGGCTGATACCCTGATCGAACGTCGTTCGCACCCACACCACATCGTCAGCATCAAACCCTAACTCTTCCGCGAGGGCGTACACGATACCGTTCTCGAATCCCTCGCCGCTTGCGGGATCATCGTTGAGCATCCACGGCGGGTACACCGGCTCCCCGGTGGCCACCGTGAGCTGTCCAGGTTGGTGGAGTCGCGGGTCCTCCGGTGTCCGCTCGAGATCAGCGGATTCCGCCGCATCTGCTGCAGGCGCCGCCTCTTCGGTCTGTCCACCGGCAAACACTGGAGCAGCCACTGCAACCACGATCACGCTCACGATCAGCACCATTTTTCGCACCATCAGATCCTCCTTGTTAGATCTCGATTAGGTTACGGTGAGAGTAGGTAATCCCACCTTCCAGGTCAAGTTACGAAAGTACTCGGGCGACGATTTCACCCCGCCGTACATGGCGAATCGCCTCCACCGCCGCCCGGGCCGCAGAGGTGGTGGTGGTGTACGGTATGCGGTGACGGAGCGCTTCCACCCGCAAGTACCCGTCGTCACTCCGCGTAAATCTTCCCAGCGGGGTATTGATCATCAAATCGATCCGCCCTGAGCGAATATGGTCCACCACGTTGGGATGGCCCTCGTGAACCTTCAACAACACCTCCGCCAGGATGCCGTGCTCAAACAGGTACGCCGCAGTGCCCTGGGTGGCGGCCACCGAGAATCCCAACTCCACCAGATCACGAACCACCGGAAGAATCGTCTCTTTGTCATGGTCGTGTACCGCGACGAACACGCGTCCCTCATGCGGCAAATGGGTGCCGGTGGCGGCGGAGGCTTTGGCAAACGCCTCTCCAAAGTCGGCTCCGATACCGATCGCCTCTCCGGTGGAGCGCATCTCCGGTCCCAATAACGGATCGTGACCGGTAAAGCGGTCAAAACTGAACATCGCTTCCTTTACCGCCCACCCGGTGACGCAGGAGCCTACCCCGATTCCATCGCCGTCGGGAGCTACCAGCCCCTGATCCCGTAAGGTGCGCCCACTCCACACCGCCACCGCCGCCGCCACCAGATCCACCCCGGAGGCCTTGGACAAAAACGGTACCGTTCGGCTGGCCCGGGGGTTCACCTCCAACACATAGAGCCGCCCCCCTTGCACCGCGAACTGAATGTTGAGGAATCCGGACACACCGATATCCCGGGCGATCGCAGCGGTGGCGGCGACCATCTCCGTCTCCAGTGACCGATCGCTCTTGAACGGGGGGAAGACGCAGGCGGAGTCGCCGGAGTGAATGCCGGCGGCTTCGATGTGCTGCATGATGCCACCGACGTACACGTTGGTCCCGTCCGCCACGGCGTCTACATCGTACTCGAAGGCGTCCTCGAGAAACTGATCCACCAGAATCGGGCGCTCGGGACTGAGCACCGGTGCTTCCGAGAGAAACGCGTCAAGCTCCGCCGGGGTATAGGCGATCACCATGCTCCGCCCCCCCAGAACGAACGACGGTCGCAGCAAGACGGGGTACCCGATCTCTTCTGCTGCAGAGCGCACCGAATCGGCGTTTCCGGCCATTCGGTTCTCCGGTTGCCGCAAGCCCAACCGCCGAATCAAGCGGGAGAACTTCTCCCGGTCCTCCGCGTCCTGGATGCTGGCCACGGTGGTGCCTACGATCTCCGCCCCGGCGGCCTCGAGCTCCTCGGCCATATTGAGTGGGGTCTGTCCGCCGAGTTGCACCACCACGTTCGACACCTGCTCCTTGCGCATCACTGCGAGCACGTCTTCCGCGGTGAGGGGCTCGATGTACAGGCGGTCGGAGACGTTGAAATCGGTGGAAACGGTCTCCGGGTTAGAGTTGACCATGACCGTCTTTCGTCCGAGGCGGCGATACGCCATGGATGACAACGTACAGCACGTATCAAACTCCAGACCCTGACCGATGCGGTTGGGCCCGGATCCGATAATCAGAACGCCTGCGTCGCCCACGGGAGCTCCCTCGTCGGCCTCACCCCACGTAGAGTAAAAGTAGGGTGTCTCAGCCTCAAACTCCCCGGCGCAGGTGTCCACGAAGTGGTAGGAAGCGGTGATTCCCGCAGCATCCCGCGCCGCGGCGATGTGGGCCCGGTCCGTGCCGACAAGCCCCGCGATCCGTCGATCGGTGAGACCGGCCTGCTTTGCGTGGAGGAGCAACGACGCGTCCAACGGTTCCGGCCCGGATGCCGCGAGCCCCGCCTCCAGCGACGCCAGCAGAGCGAAATTGTGCAAAAACCACCGATCATACCCGGAGGCATCGGCGATCGCCTCGATTTCAGCGGCTGCGGCCGGTCCCACAACGAGTGAGCTTCCCTCCCGCTGGGCGGTGTCCCGTGCAACGGCTCGCTGCAACACCGTGTATACGGCAAAGATGCGGCGCGGATGCAACGCCGCCACCATCCGTCGCAGCTCGCTCTCCTGCACACCCGGAAGCTCTTCCAACCCGTCGAAGCCATACTCCGCGGCGCGGATCGCCTTGTTGAGCGCCTCGAGGAACGTGCGGCCCAACGCCAGACTCTCGCCGACGCTTTTCATTTGCGTTCCAAGACTCACATACCCGGCGGGAAACTTCTCCAGCTCAAACCGCGGCACCTTCACCGCCACGTAATCCAGCGCCGGCTCAAAGCTCGAAACGGTCTTCCCGGTGATATCGTTGATTACCTCATCCAGCGTATACCCCACCGCCAGTCGTGCCGAGGCGCGGGCGATGGGGAAGCCGGTGGCCTTACTGGCCAGGGCCGAACTTCGGGAGACCCGCGGATTCATCTCGATCACGATCATGCGCCCGTCGGCCGGGTTATAGGCGAACTGCACGTTTGACCCGCCACAGTCCACTCCCACGCCTCGCAGGATCTCGATCGACGCGGTGCGCATGCGTTGGTACTCGCGGTCGGACAGGGTCTGCACCGGCGCCACCGTGATGCTGTCGCCGGTGTGGACCCCCATGGGGTCGATGTTTTCAATGGAACAGACGACCACCGCGTTGTCGGCGGCGTCGCGCATCACCTCCAGCTCAAACTCTTGCCATCCGATGAGACTCTCCTCGATGAGCGCCGTATGCACCGGACTCTCCGCCAGGGCGTGTTCGATCGCCTCCCGGGCGTCCTCTTCTGTATAGGCGATGCTGCCGCCTTTTCCCCCAAGGGTGTAGCTGGGCCGAACAATCAACGGCAATCCGTATTCGGCTTTCACCGACAGCGCTTCGGTAAGACTCGTCACCAAGGCCGACCGCGGGCTCTCCAGACCCAGTTGTTCCACCAGCACCTTAAACGCGCCCCGATCCTCGGCAAGCCTGATCGAGTCGATGGAGGCTCCGATCACCTCCACGCCGTGCCGCTTGAGTACCCCCGCCGCTTCCAGGTCCATCGCCAGGTTGAGCGCCGTCTGGCCGCCCATGGTCGCCAGAATCGCGTCGGGCTGCTCCCGACGGATGATGTCCTCAATGTAGGGAACCTCCAGCGGGTCCATATAGATTGCGTCGGCGGTCCCGGGAGTTGTCATCACGGTAGCGGGATTCGGATTCACCAGAATCACCCGGTAGCCCTCTTCCTTCAGCGCTTTTACCGCCTGGTTACCGGAGTAATCGAACTCGCACGCTTGACCGATCACGATGGGGCCACTTCCGATGAGGAGAATCGATGAAATATCTGTTCGTTTGGGCATCGCTACTGCTCTCCCTTTCTTCCCTCCCCGGTCGCACGATACCCGGGAATCGCCTCGAGAAACGCCTCAAAAATCCAGCGGCTATCGGCGGGCCCGGGAGCACTTTCGGGATGAAACTGCGTGGAACGGATACCGCGGGCGTCGTCCCGGAGGCCTTCGACACTGCCGTCGTTGGCGTTTCGGAACCACACCGCAAGTCCCGGTGGGAGCGAGTCCTCGTCTACCGTGAACCCATGGTTCTGGCTGGTAACAAACACGCGGCGGGTTATCTCGTCCCGGACCGGATGGTTTACGCCGTGGTGGCCAAACTTCATCTTGCTGGTGCGACCGCCGACCGCCTCGGCGATGATCTGGTGGCCGAGACAGATTCCGAGGACCGGAAGCTCCCCCAGGAGCTCGCGGGTTTGGGTCACCTGGTGCTCCAGGACCGCCGGATCCCCCGGCCCGTTAGAGATCATCACCGCCTCCGCCCCGGTTGCGCGAATCTCCTGCGCGGTGGCGGTGGAGGGAACTATGGAGAGGCGGCATCCCAGCGCCTGCAGCTCGCGGACGATGTTGGCCTTGGCGCCGCAATCATAGAGCGCAATGTGCGGTCCGATAGTACGATGCGCGCCCGTGGGGACCGCCCCAGTTTCCTCCAGGGCGTCCCCGTCATGGTCAGGCGCGCCGCCGGCCAGATCCACCGTGACCGGCGTACCTACTTCTCCCAGGAGACCCCGGCCTTCCATAGCGGGGAAGTGAGAAAGATGTACCGCCAGGTCCGCCGGCGAGGTGGAGGCTGCCTCATCACCAGGAGCCGCGCAGATTACAGCGTTTTGGGCGCCATGCTCCCGGAGATGAAGTGTGAGCGCGCGGGTGTCTATCTCGGCAATTCCGGGTATTCCGTTTTCCCGAAGGTATGCATCGAGCGTCATGCGCCCGGGACGAACCGGCCCGTCATACAGTGTACGCACCACCAACCCCGCCACCTTGACCAGGCGGGGGCGCCCCTCTTCGGGACCACTCTCCGACCAGGAAGCGTCGATTCCATAATTCCCGATATGGGGATAGGTCATGGCGACGATTTGCCCGGTATACGAGGGATCGGTAAGTACCTCCGGATACCCCGACATGGCGGTATTAAACACCACCTCCCCAAAATGCGCCAAATACGAAGCAGCGTCCCCCTGTTCCAGGGCGGCGCGGGCCTGGTCAACTGAAAGCGCGGGGGCGCCGAAGGCACGTCCGGGGTAGACGGACCCGTCGGCAAGTACCAGCACTGCGGATGTCTGATCGGCCATGGTACACCCTCCTCTTGGGCCGCATTGTGCCGTTCCCAGGCTCGATGTACAAGGCTCATTATACGGTTATATGTATATTTTTTCAGTTCTGCCGGAAGATACCGGCGATATTCCTGACAAGATTCGGTATATACCGTATACTCGGGAGGTGGCGTTTTATCTATCCCGCAAGTTTTCGCACGTAGTCCTTGGACCGGTTCGCGGCACGTTTCGTTTGGTGTATTTTGCGCTGGTGTTTCTGTCTGCTGCTGTGGTAACGCTCGCGCTCGAGGCGGTGCTTCCTTCTCGGCTCTTTCGGCGGATGCGCCCTCGCCTCAGCCGACGGCTTGCGCGCATGGTGCTTTTGGCTTCAAATTTTCGACTCCGCTACGAGGGCACTCCGCCGCCCTCGGGTTCAATGATCGTCGCGAACCATTTGAGTTGGGCCGACACTTTTACGTTCCTAAGTCAACTTGGATGCCGGTTTGTCGCAACCCACGTGTACGGTTCGATTATGGGATTCAGTTCGGTGCTCCGGTCTGTGGGCGTGGAGTTTATCAATCGCATGAGCCTCCGGGGCTTGGGACCCGCTCGCCAAATTATCACCCGCATCCTGCAACGGCACGAGTCGCTCATGGTGTTTCCCGAAGGCCGCACCAGCCGCGGTGAGGCGGTGCGGCCGTTTCGTGCCGCGTTTTTCCAGGTCGCCATTGACCTGGGCATCCCGGTGGCGCCCGCCAGCATACGGTATGTCACCCCCCCGGGCTGGCCACCGGCGAGTGTTGTGGTGGGTTGGGAGGAGTGGCCTCCACTCCTGGTTCACATCTGGCGCGCGTTCCACGTGCCGAGGATTACCTGCGAGATTCGATATGGCGATGTGGTGGTCTCAGCCGAAAGCCGTCGTGTACTCTCAGAGGAGCTGCACGCTCGCGTCGTTGACCTGTATCGCCCAATGCCGCAGCTCGCGGCGGAGGCGCTGCGGAGAATCGATGTCATTTCTCAGGTGACCCGGGACATTGTCTGGGGTGACACCCGGGGGACCGAGATTCAGGCGCGCCTTGCGGACGGCCAGTCACCGCTCGAGAACCGCGGTGTCACTGGTGATCGTTGAACGCGGCGGCGAGCGCGCGGCGGTGCACTTGGCGGTCCCGATCGTTAATCAGTACAAACCGGATGAGCCGTATCGATTGCAACTCCTCCAGTGTATCTCGAATGGTCTCCATGGCGACCCGGGCGGCATCCGCCATGGGATACCCAAAGGCGCCGGTGGAGATCGCGGGAAACCCGATTGAGGAGAGGCTCTTCTCCTCGGCTCGCATGAGAGCAGTGCGGTAACAGTTTGCCAGGAGCGTCTCCTCCGGCCGATCGTGGCCGTACACTGGACCCAACGTATGGATCACGTGGCGATTGGGCAGGTCCCCGGCGCCGGTGATCACCGCCTCGCCGGGAGCGATCGGCGCCAAGGGCCGGCACTCTTCATCCAGTTGCGGTCCGGCGGCGCGATGGATCGCCCCAGCTACACCCCCACCGATGCGCAACTGGGCGTTGGCGGCGTTCGTAACGGCGTCTAAATCCGATTGGCGTGTGATATCGCCGGTGACACATTCAACGGTGACGCCATGGCGAGTAATTGCTTCGGAACTCATGTTCGGTACGCCTCCTTCGTAGGCTTGCTATCCGTGCATATCAGAAGCGATGTGCCTCCCGGCGCACGCTCACCGTCACGATACCACAGGCGATCAATCCCGTCAGGACGTACGATTCGCGTTGACATCCTTCATACGTCCCCGTCGTCACGTTCCGGGTCGCGGGTGGAATCCGGGTTCCGCTCACAGAGTTCCAGTAGGACAGACCCCGTGGATTTGGGATGGATAAAGGCGATTCGCGCACCCCCGGCACCGGGCCGGGGCTCGGAATCAATCATGTTCAGATCCGCCGATATAACCGCGGAGATGTCTTGCTCGATTCCGGTACTCTTGAGCGCGATGTGGTGGATCCCCTCGCCGCGCGATGTGAGAAACGCGCCGATCGGTCCCGCGCCGTTGATCGGTTCCAGGAGCTCCACCCGGCCCGCTCCGGTATCAAAGATGGCGGTCCGCACCTGCTGATCAGCTACTTCTTCAATCTCCGGCTCGCCGAGCCCCAACACATCCCGGTAGAAGGGGATTCGCTCTTCCAGCGATTTCACCGCGATGCCAACATGATCGATGCCGTTAATCATTCCGGTCCTCCCTCGTGATCCTCTAGGGTGGTGCTGAGCGAATCAAGCAGATCCGAGAGCCGGCGGCGGACCTCCGCGAACGGGATCTGCTTGGTACCGTTTACCAGCCCCTCGTTCCGTATCCATTGCCGAAAGAGGTCTCCCGCCATCTGCTCCAGCGCCCCTGAGATGCGGCGCCGCCGGCGCTCCGACAGATCTCCCGCCGCCTCCAGCGCAGCGATTCGGTCGCTCATGGCGCGGTATAACTCCGGTACTCCCGTCCCATCGGTAGCGACCACCGGCAGAATCACCGGCGGAAGATCCGTGCCGGGAGCCACCAAATTTGCCCGGCGCACCGCCCGTTCCAACTCCTCCGCGCCGGCCAAATCCGCTTTATTGATGACGTAGAAATCACCGATCTCCATGACCCCCGCCTTGAGCGTCTGAATCTCGTCACCGGTGCCGGGATTGAGCACCACCGCCACCATATCGGCAACCGCCATGATTCCCACCTCGGACTGGCCGACACCCACCGATTCCAGCAGAATTGTACCGAACCCGGCGGCCCCCAGGACGGACGCGGCCTCTAAGGTGGCCGCAGAGAGCCCTCCGCCGGAGCCGCGGGTGGCCATAGAGCGGATAAAGACGCCGGTATCACCGGCGTGGCGGGTCATGCGCAGGCGATCTCCCAGGAGCGCGCCGCCGGAAAACGGCGAGGAGGGATCGACCGCCAACACCGCCACGCGCTCCCCCGACTCCCGGACGGTATCAACGAGGGCACTAATGAGGGTGCTCTTTCCCGCGCCGGGAGGGCCGGTGAGACCGATGATTTTGGGTGGCGCCCCGGCATCGTGGGTGGGCTCTCGGGCACTCTCTCGGGCGGCATCTAAGCGCCGCAAGAGCTCATCCCGCTCATCGCGCCCCGCCTCCACCGCCGATATCGCCCGAGCGATCGCCCGGGGCTTGGCAGCGAGCACTCCCGCAACCAGGGAATCGAGGGCCGAATCAGGGCCGGCATTGCTGTGGCTCGGGCCGCTGTGGGACGCACCGCTGTGGCCGGCGGTGCTGCGGCCGGCATTGCTGCGGGTCGGGCCGCTCACTGGAGCGCCGGCTCCGAGGAGGACTCCGAGCGGGTCTCCTCAATAAAATCGATCACCGCCTGGATCGGCGTTCCCGGCGGAAACACCGCCCGCACCCCTTTGTCCTGCAGCTCGTAGACGTCGTGGGCGGGAATAATGCCGCCGCCAAAGACGATAATATCCTCGGCGTCCTGCTCCCGCAGAAGCTGCACCACCCGGGGGAAGAGCGCCATGTGAGCCCCGGAGAGCAGACTCAATCCTACAAACTGGACGTCTTCCTGGATCGCGATATCTGCGATCGCCTCCGGCGTCTGGCGAATACCGGTGTAGATCACCTCGTAGCCGGCGTCGCGGAGCGCTCGGGCGATATACTTGGCGCCCCGATCGTGACCATCGAGACCGGGCTTCGCAATGAGAATTCGAACCGTATCTCGTGCTGACTCCTGCATAGTGTGTTCCTCTCGGTGGCCGTCGGGGCTACACCACCGTGTGCTGTCGATATTCGCCGAACTCGTGGCGGAGGGTGTCGCAGATCTCCCCCAGCGTGGCATACTCCCGCACCGCGGCGATAATCGGCTCCATGAGATCCGCGCCGTCATCCCGGGCCGCGGCCTGCAGCGTCTCCAGACACCGCTGGACGGCGGACTCATCCCGCTCGTTGAGCACCGCCTGCGTGCGGGCGATCTGGGCGTCCTGCACATCCTGGTTATGGGACATGATATCCATACAGCTGTCACCAAGCCCCTCGTGACAGTTGACGCCCACGATCAGTCGCTCCTTCTCCTCGATCTCGCGCTGGTAGCGGTACGCCGCGTCCTCGATCTCGTTCTGGGGCGTGCCGCGTTCAATCGCCGCCGGCATGCCGCCCTCGCGGTCAATCCGATCAAGATACTCCTGGGCGCGCGCTTCCAGCTCGTCGGTGAGCGCCTCCACCGCGTAGGAGCCTGCCAGAGGATCAACCGTGTCCGCCACCCCACTCTCCAACGCCAGGATCTGCTGCGTTCGCAGCGCGATCCGCACCGAGTCCTCCGTGGGCAGGCTCAGCGCCTCATCCCGGGAGTTGGTGTGGAGGCTCTGGGCGCCCCCGAGCACCGCCGCTAACGCGTGCAACGTCACCCGAACGACGTTGTTGTCCGGCTGCTGCGCCGTGAGACTGGCACCACTGGTCTGGGCATGGAAGCGCATCGCCTGCGACTTGGCCGATTGCGCTCCAAACCGCTCCTTCATGATGCGCGCCCACATGCGCCGGGCGGCGCGAAACTTGGCTACCTCCTCCAGCAGATCGCTGCCGGAGCTGAAGAAGAACGAGAGCCGTCCGGCGAAGGCGTCCACATCCAGACCCACCGATTGCGCTGCCTCCACATACGCGATCGCGTCGGCCAGGGTAAAGGCGATCTCCTGCACGGCAGTGGCACCGGCCTCCCGAATGTGGTAGCCGGAGATGCTGATACTGTTCCAGCGCGGCATCTCCTCGGTACAGAAGCGGAACGTGTTGGTGATGAGCCGCATCGACGGGGCGGGCGGAAAAATGAACGTGCCCCGGGCGATGTACTCCTTGAGAATATCGTTTTGAATCGTCCCGCGGAGTTGGTCACGGGTGACGCCCTGCTTCTCCGCCACCACCACATACATCGCCAGAAGTACCGCCGCCGGGGCGTTAATCGTCATGGAAGTAGACACTTGATCCAGCGGAATCTGATCGAAGAGCAGCTCCATGTCGGCGAGGGTGTCTACGGCGACCCCTACCTTGCCCACCTCCCCCAGTGAGAGGGAGTGGCTGGAGTCGTAGCCGATCTGGGTGGGGAGATCGAACGCGACCGAGAGGCCGGTCTGCCCTTGGTCGAGGAGGTAGCGGAAGCGATCGTTGGTTTCCTTTGCACTGCCGAACCCGGCGTACTGGCGCATCGTCCAGAAGCGGCCGCGGTACATAGTGGGCTGCACGCCCCGGGTGAAGGGATACTCTCCGGGAAATCCCAACTTTTCCGCGTAGGCCGCGGACTGGCCGGTACCGTCAGTACCGTCGGTACCGGGGTCAAGCTCGGGAATATCCGCCGGCGTGTACACCCGCTGCAACGGTAATCCGGAGGAGGTGGAAAGCTCGCCGTCGCGCCGCTCGGGATGCTTGCGCACGACGGGCTCCACAACCTCACGTTCCCAGCGGGAGCGATCATCTTTGAGGGACATATCCTATTTGTAATGGTCTGCCGTATATATGTAAAGCGAAGGGTGCTATACTGCGGCCGAATATGACTTCCACAGTGGACGCCGGCCTGATACTTCTGGTTGGGGATGATACACACGTCATGGACACCGAATCGGAGTTTCTGCAGGCAGAAGGGTTCCAGGTGGCGCGGGCCGCTTCCCCCGGAGAGACGCAGGATCGTGTTACTGCTCATCCGCCTGACCTGGTGCTTATGGACGTAGACCTTGGCGGAGGTGGCGTGGCAATTGACACCGCTCGAGACATTCTCAGTGCGGTGCATATACCGATCGTGTTTCTCACCGGCAGTGATGACGAGCGCACGATCGACCAGATCAGAACCGTATCACGATATGGGTTTATTCTCAAAAGCTCCGGATGGATTGTCCATCGGGAAGTGATCCGCCTCGCGCTGGAACTGTTTGCGGAGCGACAACAACTACGAATATCCCGCGACCTGTTTCGCTCGGTGGCGAATCTCGTCGGAGACATCGTGGTACGCCACGACCCGGAGGGCCGCTGGCTGTTTGTCAACGATCGCGCGCGGCAGGTGTGGGGGCTGCCCCCGGGGGATGTGTCAGATCTTAACTATCTCGATTATATCGAACCTGAGGATCTGGAAGCCACCAAACGGGCAGCGGAGACGATGCGCCGCGAACAGAAACCGGTGACCGGTCTCATTAACCATATGCACACCGCCCGCGGAATTCGCACCTATCAATGGAACAGTGTTCCCGTCTTTGATGAGCACGGAGCCTACGCCGGATTCCAAGCCACCGGCCGGGACATTACCGCCGAGCGTCGACGCAAAGCACGGATTCAGACGCTCTTGGAGGAGCGACGACTACTCCTGCAGGAGCTGCAACACCGGGTCAAGAACGATCTCGGCCTCGTTCAGTCGTTGCTCAGTCTCCAGGCGCAGCAGATCTCCGAACGCCGCGCGCAGGCCGCGCTGGAAGAAGCCGGATCCCGTGTGGGAGTAATCGCCCGCATTTATGAAGCGCTTGCCCAACCGGCGCAGGGTGGAAGTGTACAGCTCAAACCGCTGCTGGAGCGGATTGTTGCGGATACCACCGACTCCGTATTTGACGGTGATGCGGTTCTCAACACGGATATCGACGCGCGCACGGTGCCCGCTCGGGTAGCCGTAGCTCTGGGCATCATTATAAATGAGGTACTCACCAACGCTACCAAGTACGCCGAGGGCGCACGTACCGTCACCGTCCACGTTTACGGCGCCGACCCCGAGGCCCCACTCCATGTCCAGGTCACCGACGACGGCCCAGGGTTTCCCCCGGAGATACTCCAGGGCGCGTCGTTCGGGTTAGGCTTGTCCATCGTGCGCTCCCTCGTTCAACAGCACAAGGGAACGGTCTCGCTCTCCTCTTCCGAGACCGGCGGCGCGCGCATCGAGATCACCCTCCCGGTCAACTAATGCGGGCTATGGACGTGAACACGGTGCATCCCGATTACCGGATCGTATCGAGCGACCAGAATACCCTCGGCGAAGGTCCCCTCTGGGATGCCCGGAGCAATGAGTTTGTGTGGGTCGCCGCCTATCGCCACGGGTTCTATACCGCCGCCGTAGATCGTTCCGGCAGATTTCAGGAACCTCGGTTTCGAACTACCGACGTGTTCACCGTGGGAATCACCCCCTGGGGGCAGGAAGCGGGGAGCTACCTCCTGACGGGAGCGGACGGCTTGTACCGGTGGCACGACGCCACCGCAACCAAGACCCCCGCGGCGGACCTTCCCACATCACTTCTAGACCGCGGAGACGGCGCGGTGCCCTCCACCACAACCCATCGCTTTAATGACGTCACCGCCGGACCGGGAGGCGAGTTTTTTGCAGGGATCATGCCCTGGCATCCTGACGACCCCGCCTATTCCGGCGGTGGCGGCGCGCTGGTGCGCTTCGACGCCGTGGGAGATCCGGCCGCGGGTGTCCCGGTGGTGGTAGAGCCGGCCGGTCTCCTGCCGCCGCGCATTCCCAACGGCATGGGGTTTAGCCCGGCCACTCACGGCGCACCGCAGTGGTTCTACTTCACCGACAGCCTCCGCCGGCGCATCTACCGGATGCCCTACACCGCAGATGCTTCCCCAGACACGCTACTGGGCCCCGCGGAGGTCCTGGTAGACAGCACCGACCGTGCCGGGGTACCGGACGGGCTCACCGTTGCCGCCGACGGGTCGATCTTCTCCGCCCGCTGGGGCGGCGGGTGCATCGATCGCTACGATCCCGAGGGGGTGCTCCTGGAACGCTACGCCGTTCCCATGCGCCAGCCCAGCAGCATCGCCTTCGGCGGCCCCCACCGCGAGATTCTGCTGGTTACCTCCGCCACGGAACACCTCGCACCCCACGAGATCACCCCCACCGACGGTATCACCATCGCCCTGGAACTCGGGGTGCGCGGGCAGGTTGAGTATGGGGTGCGCGATACGTGGTAGATAGCTCCGAGGTCTGATCACTCCCCTGACGAACGCGACATGCCGTGGTCTTCACCCTCATCGATCACGCGCTGAACGGCGAGGGCCGAGGCGGCGGATGGAGCGAAGGTATCCCAGGACTGAGATCGCCGGAGGCCGTCAATAAACGAGTGGTAGGTGGAGTAGACCTTTCTGAAGTGGAGCTGGTGAGCGGCAGAGGCGGATGGTCCGTGGCCGGATACGGTCATCGTGTTACTGTCGGCTCCGGTGTCCGCGACCAGGGTCTGATCACGCCCGGTGTAGCGCGCGCGGACCGTATTGATGTGTCCCGGTGCGGCGTATGAGCCGCGAATCGTGGTGCGTAGCCCAGTGGCGTGCTCCGCTTCTATTACGAACGTGTCGTTCATATCGCACGAGAATCCCGAGCCCGCCGCGGCGTGCCGCGGAGCCTCCTTGGATGTCGAAACCTGGTATGAGGTGATCTTCCCACCAATACGGAGCGCAAGGTACACCAGGTGTGACCCGAGGTCTCGCAAGGCGCCCCCGCCGCCATGACTGGAGCTGATGCGCCACAGCCAGCGCGGATTCTTCCACCACTCACCCCAGACGGTGGAAATGATCCAGCTCTGCAGGTACGAGAGTTCCAAATGCCGCGGCGCGCCGGCCATTCCATAGTCGGCACCGCATACGAGTCCCAGGATGGCGGGATAGTTGAGCTTAGAGAAATTGACCATGATCGGGACACGGTGGCGCGCTTGCAACGCAACAACGGACTCCGCCTCCCCAAGCGTCATCATGAACGGTTTCTCCACAAATACCGGCGTATTGTGGCGGAGGGCGGAGGTAACGATATGGTGGTGCTCCGAATCAGCCACGGCGGCACACACCGCGTCTACCGGGCCGTTTCCCAGGAGCAGGTCTAGATCAGAGGCAGCATGGGGGATCCCCATCTCCCGGGAAAACGTCTCCGCCCGTTGGTGACACCGATCATAACACCCCACAAACTGCAGATCACGGAACGCCGAGAACCTACTCACATGATAGCGCGCCATCGCGCCGGTACCGGCGATTACGAACCGAAGCGGCCGTCTGTGCTCCATACCCTTCATCTACTGGTATTCTACACCCTCCGGGTTTATCGCGGTTGATGCCCGTATCTCTAAGCTGGTATCGAGCCAATGATAGACGGGGCCCGTTGAACGACGCTCGACGATATCAATGAGCGTGTGCATCCCCACGAATCCACTCTGTTCAATTGGGTTGGCAACGGTAGTGAGCGGCGGCGTCGCGTCCATGGCGGTGTGAAGATTATCGTAGCCAATCACGCTTACGGTGCCGGGAATATCGATTTCCTGTGTTTTACAGTAATCGAACACACCGATCGCCGCGCGATCCGAGGCGGTCATAATGGTGGTGGGAGGGTGGGACTGCTCAAGTAACAGCTCGGCGCCTCGGCGCCCGCTGGTCCGGGAGAAATCACCCGGCACAATAGACGGGTGAATCCCAAACTCCCGGGCAAGCTGCTCAAACACCGCCAGTCGATCCTGGCCGTTCTTGAAGTGAGTGTCTCCGGTGATATACCCAATTCGGCGATGACCTAAATTCCAGGCGTGGTGAAACGCTTGGCGCATTCCCGGTTCCGGCCGCGCGTCCACGCTGGACATGTGTTCGTGGTAGTTGTTTATGAGAACAAACGGAACATCGTGTTCAGTCAAATATTCGTATCGGGAGTACTCTGCGGGAGTAACGGTAAAGAGCAGACCATCTACCGACTTCTCCGCTACCAATCGCACCAACGATTCCGCGGTGGTATCCTGGTGATCGAGCACGATCGTGACGAAATAGCCCCGTGCCTCACCGGCCACAACCGCGCCGTTGAGCACCGTTGGGAAGTAGGCTCGCGAGAACGGAGGAAACGAAGAGTAGCGCGGTACTACCATGCCCACGGTACCGGTGCGGTTCCGGGCAAACATCGCAGCCTGCCGGTTGGGTGCATACCCCAACTCCCGAGCCGCCTGCTTCACGCGGGCTCGAACCTGGGGAGAGATCAATGGGGAATCGTTGAGTGCCCGCGAAACGG
>JBMCMH010000006.1:0-44091 GCA_048614515.1 Alkalispirochaeta sp.
TTCGTCTGCCTCGGTTTCGTCTGCAGTTTCACCGACATCGACGGACTCGTCCTCAGTCGTCTCATCGGAATCGAAATCAAGGTCGTCGATTTCGAGGTCATCGAGGTTACTAGAGTCTGACTCCAGTGCCTGTTGGTCCATCTCGGCGGCGCGTTCTTCCGCGGCGGTGTCGGCGTGTTCTTCAAGTACTCCGGAGGTATCTACATCCTCGAGACCTTCCAGGTCGATCTCAAGATCATCCGATGCGTCGTCAGTGTCATCTTCCAGGCTGTCTATATCGGCGAGCTCGCTATCGATATCCATTTCTGCAAGTTCATCAACGGCAGATTCATCGCCTTCGAAGACCACTGAGTCACGACTCACCGGTTCTAATTCGATGGAGTCAACATCGTGGTCGGTCTCTTCGGTCTCTTCGGTCTCTTCGGAATCGCGGGATGTGAGGTCGTCCTCCGTCGTCTCAGCTTCCGGCTCGGTCGTAACGGAAGCCGAAGTGTCCGGCTCTACGATGAAATCGTCTTCCAGCTCAACCGCCTCGCCCGCCTGCTCGGTGAACTCGGCGGTGTTGAGGATATTATCGAGCTCGTCACCCGTTAGGGCGATCGTCTCATCCTCTTCGTCCTCGAAAAAGCCCGTCCCCCCGGTCAGAGAGGATTCTGCGTCGGCTTCCGCCTCCAAAGACTGATCTGAATCGGTAAACTCCGGGCTGACCCCTTCATCCTCCAGAGCCTCGGCGGTGGCTGCAGTCAGTTCGACGTCGTCGGTAGGTCGTGCAGTTTCTGACGCGGCCGGTTCAGCAGACGTCCCCGCTCCGCGAAGCGCTGCCTTGAGTTCCGCGAGTTCCTTTTTGATATCGGCGAGTTCCGTCTGGATGCGTTCAAACGCTTCCCGTTCTTGCAGGTCCATTGAGGCTGGTATAGCACTTTCCGGCTCATTTTGCAAATCGGACTCGTCATTGAGAAATTCTTCCTCATCGGGGGAGATGGTGTTGCTGGGTGTGATCGTCTCGATATCGATTCCCTGATCTTCAGGGGTAAAGTCATGGCCGGATTCATCTATCGAGTCTTCCTCAAGCTCCGGAAGTTCCTCGGCGCTATCCTCAACCGAGATATCATCCAACGAAAGATCATCCAGTTCACTGTCTGATCCAGGAATGGAAGAGTCAAAGTCCTCCGGCTCCAGTTCTTCGGCTTCACGTTGGTCGGAGGTGTCCATGTCCAACTCTTCGAAGTCGTCGGGAAGCTCCGCTTCCAGATCATCCAGGTCAAAGTCGCTGCCTGACTCATCGAGGGACTCTTGTGCCGGGACGGTCTCCATCGGTGACGCTTCGATTTCGTCCGAATCAAATTGTTCTGCGCCGCCTTCCTCAGATTCGGCGGGGAGCGTCTGGAAGGGGTCGGGGTCCTCTTCGGGCACCTCCACGTCGAAATCATCCAGGGAGATGAGGTCTTCTTCCTCTTCTGATTCGTCATCAGAGGCGGTGGCGGACTCCGACCACGTGTCCGTGGTTTCCGGGGACGCGTCCCGTATCGTGAGTTCGTCCGATCCGTCGCTTAACGAAGGCGCCGCATCTTCCGTGGACGGTGCGTCCTGCCCGGTCGTTGGGAACTCTTCATCCTCACTGAAGTCCAAGTCATCAAGAGTGATATCCTCGAATTCGTCCAGATCCGGCAGTTCCCCGGCAGGCACGTCCACATCCAGATCCTGGGAGGCGGCACTGAGCGATTCCGTATCGTCCAACGGGGACTCTTCCGATCCGTCCGACAAGTCGGACAGTGCGAAGTCCTCTTCGGCCTCAACTACCTCTTCCGGACCCGCCTTTACCCAGACCCCGTATCGCTCGAGCTCTTCATTTTCTATCTGATCGTTTCTCAATTCATCCATGTACGCGCTCCCCGCCGGAGAAATGGCTCCACCCTATACTATGTCGGAGAATTCCAGTTCTGGGTTAACTCAAAATTACCAACTCCAAGAGGTGAGTGCAACTCTTACGGTCCGCAGGCCCTTCAACCTAAAGCATAGCCGTAGTTGGGCCGTAATGAGGTAGTAATGAAACTCTGGTCTGTCGTGATCGCGGCGCTGGTCGGCGTCGCTGCGTATTTGCTGCTTGAGCTGTTCTTTGGGAGTTACGGCTTCGTGGCGTTTGAACTGATGGAAGAATACGTGGACCTCTCGAATCAAGAGCTCCAGGAGCTGGAGGAGCGGCACGCATCGCTCCAGGAGCAGGTCCGGCAGCTCACCACCAGTCGCGAGACGATTAGACTGGAAGCGCGCGATTCCGGACTAGTGCGAACGGATGAATACGTGGTTCGCATCGAGGGTCGAGAACCGCGTCCCCGTCACCGATACTCTCCGGGGTCCTTACCGCCGGTCGTTCCACGGACCCGCGACAATCGCCCACTGTTCCGTTCGATCGGCGTCGCCGTGGCCCTCGTCTATATATTAGTGGATGCGCTGGCCGCGCACCCGAACTCCATGGCATCACCCGGCCGACGTCGGGCCCGTGAATCAGCCTGGGATGTCGAGGTTGAAGGCGAAGAGTTTCAGACGTAGCGCGCTCACCGCAACGCGCGACATTCGAGGTAGTATCGCTTGTCTCGCGCCTCCCCGAGAGAAAACGCTTTTCGTGGTAATGCTCCATCGCGACTCACGGTCGCAAATAGCTGACTTCGGTCCAGCTCCGGCAGAATAACCGCGATTGAACCGTTCCGTTCGGCGGCAGTCACCACCTCTTCGAATCCGTGAATGTAGTCAACTTCGTCGACATCGGCGTCCGAAATTGCTGAATCCACAATCGCCACCGGTAGTAATGCATCTTCCGGGAGGGTGAGAATTCCCGCCTGGGTGGGGCCGACAAACGCGATTTCTCGGGGCGACAGTCCTTCGTAGGCGATATGTCCGGCGATACGGTCTACCGGAAATCCATGAAACCGAGCGTCACTATGGCGGAGGAGCTCATCCAGCACGGACGTCTCCGCACCGGTTACCAGACGATGAATCGGGTGGAACGGAAGTCCCGGATCATACACATTTACCAGTTCCACTAAGCACCAGCGGCGCGGATCCTCCGCATCCGCCGTTCCTTTTACCTCCTCCCACAGCGCCTTGGCAGCGGCTAAACTGTGGTTCCCATCACCGGTGGCAAACCGAAATCCGTATTGTTCAGGCGTGGAAAGTCTCCGGAGGTCTTCCACCAGTTGGGATGCTGAGGAGGATTCCTTGGGCACCCGAAATCCTTCGATCTCGCCGCCCCCTTCCATGAGCTCCGTCGCGTACAGTCTCTCCAACGACGGTGCCGTTGATTCCAAGTGCGTCATGACCGCGTGCTCCGGGTCGTCGAACAAGACCAGGACATGCGGGCTCTCCAGTGAAGCTGCGCGCCGTACGTCTACGCGCGCCGGTAGGCGAGCAGGAATCGTCTCCTCGCTGGCGCGAATCTGGGACGTGCTGTCGGGGGAATAGTCGTATGCTTCTAAATCAACCGCGACCACCAGGCCCTGCCGAATCACGCCGGACGGAAGGGTGCGTCGAACATAGACCGCGGATTCTGGAATCGTCCGAAGCGTATCACCACGACGGTACTGCTCCATGGCGCCTGCGATCCGTTCCAGTCGTTGTGTGGTATCGTCCTGGGAGAGATAAATTTCCGGAATGATCATGTGGAGCGTGGAGGGTGCTGCTCCAACAAACTCGGCAACGGACTGCCAGTACTCCGGGTTTGACGTGAATTGGTCGCAGGCGATGACCGCCCATTTCTTGAGGTCTATCGACGAGTGGGGCAGCATCACATCGGGAAAGGCAAGGGGCAGTTCCTGGGAGAACGTATTACTCATGGTTGTACCGTATCCCGTCACGATCTGCCGGTGCAAGTCTCCCGGAGCGCGTCCTCAGACTGCGCCCAAAACTCCAAGAAGTGTTGCTGGATCCCCCCGAAATACCGCGCTTCCACGTGCGCTCCCTCACGAGTGATCCAGCGAAAGTGCCAGGGCTCGTAACTGTAGCCGGTGATCTCCTCGTATCCCTCCGGGTACGAGAGGGAAAACCCAAACTCGCCGGCGTGGTTCGCCAACCACATCCCGGCAGGATGCTCGGCAAATGCGGGAGTAATGCTCCCAAAGTCTATCGCCGTCCCCAATTGGTGTTGGCTCGTGCCGGCTCGTGCACTTACCCGTTCCGCTTCTTCCAGGCCGAGCTCGGTGGTCCAGTACTCAAAGAGGTTTTCCTGATAGTCGTAGCTGCGATACGAACTGGATATGTCCAACTGAATACCGTCCTGGCGGGCGGCTTCTACCATGGCTAACAGATCCGGCATGATCACTGCCCGGAGGGACAGCCCCTCGCGATTAAGGATGAGCTGCGATCCATACCGGTCGAGGGGAATAAGGTCATCCGGTACATAGTCCGCCGGCAGGGCGGTTTGTTTATCTACACGGGCGAGCAGTGGTGAGTCCCAGGAGAGGAGCTGTCGGGCATATTCCAGAAATACCGCCGGCTCCGATAGGATGCGTCGCTGGATCTCCTCCGGTTGCGAACTGACTAACTCTTGCAACTCGGCCAATGTCAGCGTGCACTCCGGGTGAGGGCGGGCGTCTCCGGGCAGACCGTCTGCACGTTCCGAGGGGGCGTCGCCCGCTCCGGTGCGTGATATATCTTCCGGGTCAGTGGCGTCCGGCGCGGACACCGAGGCACCGTTCCCGCCCGACCCCGGCGAGCATCCGGTAAGGATGAGCAGTACCGCCACCACCCACGCGATGCCTGCCGCCGGCCTGCGCCTCCAGTCAACGGCTGATCGCCCCCCATTCCCGCGGTCACGACTTATGAGCGGTTTCCTGAAAGGCGATCTCCAGTACTTCTTCCATCCGCTCAACCGGGTAGAAGGTGATGCCCCGCTTAACATGGTCAGGTATTTCCACAAGATCTTTCTCATTCTGTTTCGGGATAATAACGTGCTTTATGCCGTTGCGACGAGCAGCGATCGTCTTTTCTTTCAGACCACCAATGGGCAATACCTGGCCTACCAACGACAACTCACCGGTCATCGCTACCCGCGACCGCGGTGTTTTTTTCCGAGCCAACGAAAGGAGCGTGGTAGCCATCGTGATTCCAGCGGACGGGCCGTCTTTGGGTGTTGCCCCGGCGGGAATGTGGATATGGATCTCGTTCTCGTCAAAGAATCGGCTGTCTACGCCGTATTCCTGCGCCACATGCCGTACATAGCTGTAGGCGATATTCGCACTCTCCTGCATCACCGCTCCCATTTGACCGGTCAACTTGTACCCACCCTTTCCGGGGTTCCCGATCGCCTCGATTACCAAGGTATCGCCCCCATACGGGGTCCACGCCAAACCGATCGTCATACCCGGGCGGTCGATCTTTTTGCTCGCTTCTTCCGGAAAGACCGGCTGTCCCAGGTATTCTTCCAGTCGCTCCGGCGTGATTTCGTATGTCTCCGGAGCCGAATCATTGCTCACCTGGTCGCGGGCGAGTTTGCGGTGGATCTTGTCCAACATCTGCTCGTATTTGCGCATTCCCGCTTCCCGAGCGTAGTCGTTAGCGATCGATCGAAGGGCTGATTTGTTGTAGCTGACCTGTTTCTTACCGAGACCGGCTCGCTCCGCCGACCGAGGAACCAAATACTTCCGGGCAATGGCGATCTTCTCCTCATCGATGTAACCGGAAAGCCGGATTACCTCCATCCGATCCAGAAGTGGGGCCGGCACGGAGTCCAGCGTATTGGCCGTTGCGATAAAGAGAATGTTTCCAATATCGAAGGGGAGGTCCAGATAGTGATCACGGAACGCTACGTTCTGCTCCGGGTCGAGCACCTCGAGGAGTGCGGACGACGGATCCCCCTGAAAGCTGACTCCCAACTTATCGATCTCGTCAATCATAAACACCGGATCCTTGCTGCCAACGATCTTTAATCCTTGGATCACTTTGCCCGGCATCGCTCCCACGTAGGTTCGGCGGTGTCCTTTGATTTCGGCTTCATCCCGCATACCGCCCACGGAGAATCGAAAGAACTCCTTGCCCAGCGACCGAGCGACGGATTTTCCGATCGAGGTCTTGCCCACGCCGGGAGGACCGACCAGACAGATAATAGAGCCTTTCATGTCGCCCTTGAGTTTGCGTACCGCCAGAAATTCAAGAATTCGCTCCTTCACGTCTTCGAGTCCGTAATGGTCCGCATCAAGGATCTTTGAGGCTTTCTTGAGGTCAAGTTCCCGCGACTCCGGCGGGGCCCAGGGGAGCTGGATAATCGTATCGAGGTAGTTCCGGGTGACGGTAAACTCTGAGGAATTGGGTTCCATGAGTTGGAACTTCTCAAGCTCCTGCTCGACCTGTTTTCGGGCCTCCCCCTCAATGGGCAAGTTCTCGATCGCGTCTTTGAAGCGTTGGTACTCAGAGCTCTTGGCGTCGGTGGGCATGCCGAGCTCCTGCTTGATCGCCTTGAGCTCCTCTTTCAGAAAGTACTCCCGCTGGCTTTTTTCAATTTTCTCATTGATCTGGCCCTGGATCCGTTTCTGGATGCGAAGCAGCTCCTGCTCCTTCTTAATGAACATGAGCACCTTCTCGAGACGCTCATGCACGTTCAGCGTCTCCAGTACGTCCTGCTGGGCATCACGATCGATGTTGAGGATGCTGGTCACGAAGTCGGCGATCTTTCCCGGCTGATCGATGTTTACCATATTCAGCCGCATCTCTTCCGAGAAGAGGGGATTGTTCTCACTGACTTGCTTCGTCTCGGAGATAATGGATCGGGTGAGCGCCTGAACCTCATCGCTTTCGGAGTTCTCGTCATCCAGGTAATCGACGGCGGCTACCATAGGCAGGTCGTTGCCGGAAAGGCTCTTGCGGATGCGAAAGCGCTTGAGCGTGGAGACGAAAATATTCATCCCGCCGTCGGGTAGGTTGATCCGCTTCAGGATCTTGGCGACGGTTCCCACCTCATGGAGGTCACTCACCCGGGCACTTTCAGATTCCTCGTCCCGAGTCATCACTAGACCGATGTGCTTGTCTCCTTCGAGTGCTTTTTGGACGACGTCGATATCTTCCTGTGCACTGATCATCAAAGGGGTAAAGAGCCCCGGAAAGATCGGTTTTCCGTTGAGGGCAATGAGAAAGAGTTTGTTTGGCAGGACTTGATCCGCCGGTAAAATTTCACGTTGATCTGACATAGCTGTTTCCTGTGTTCCTTATTATCTACTGTTTTCTGAGCTTGCGGTTGGTATAAGCTATGAACGTGAACCGCAGCAGTCAACATGTCGCGCTTGTTCTCCGGTTGAGTCCCTTCGGCGAGAGTCACGCGATGGTGGATCTCCTTGTGCCGGAGGAGGGGGTGGTACCGGCGGTGGCCTATGGATTGCGGTCTCGCCGGAGTTCTCTGCGCGGAAAGATCGTTCCCTTTGCACGAGGGCAGGTATGGCTCTACCGTGATCCCCGGCAAGACCGCAGCAAGATAACCGATTTCGATGTTGAACGCTACGCCCTCGAACTGCAGAACAACCTCACTGCGTTCTATCACGCGAACCTCTGGGCGGAGCTGATTTGGCGCACCCACGCCGCCGGGGATGCAGGAACGGCGGCGTTTGAGCTACTTTCGGAGGGGCTGGATCTGATTCAGCAGCCCGGACCCGCCGCGGATGCACGCGCCCGCCAGATCGGGTTGGGGGTGCTCTGGCGTTACCTTTCGATCCTCGGCGTACAGCCGGAGTTGGACTACTGCGTCGCCTCGGAACGCCCCTTTCAGCCGCGGGAGTCGCGCTACTATCAACCGGGGGACGGAGGCCTCGTCACCGCGGAGTGGGCGGGCCCCGCGACACTGCAGCTTCCCCCGCAGGGAGCGGCATTTCTCCGCGCGGCCAATGAGCGCGGCCTAGCTATTCTCACGGCCCGCATCTTGGAGCCTGAGATCGTGAGCCGGGTGCGCGCCGTGGTGCTGGCGGCGATCCAGGACGCCGTCGAGGCGGAGCTAAATACGGTGCGAGTGGCCGGGGGATTGCTATAGCCGCGGCATGCGCCGGGCTGTCATGGCCGGCGGTTCCGTGATACTCTTGCGCGATGCGCGCACTGGATATCATCATAAAAAAACGGCAGGGAGAAGCGCTTTCCCAGAACGAGATATCGTTCCTGGTTCGTGGCTACGTAGACGGATCCATTCCCGAGTATCAAGTCTCCGCATTTCTGATGGCGGTTTTTTTCGCCGGCATGACGCCGGAGGAGACCGGTTACCTCACGCGGGAGATGATCGATTCCGGCAGAACGATCGATCTATCGTCATTGAAGACACGGTGTGTGGATAAGCACTCCACTGGGGGAGTGGGTGACAAGGTGTCACTGATCCTGGCACCGCTGGCCGCCGCCTGTGGTGCTCACGTGCCGATGATGAGCGGCCGTTCTCTCGGACACACGGGGGGCACGCTGGATAAGCTTGAATCGATCTCCGGGTATCGTACTGATCTTTCTCCTGAACGATTTGTCGAGATTATCGGTGAGTGTGGATTTGCCATGACCGGCCAAAGTAGCGATGTGGTCCCCGCAGATCGGCAGCTGTACGCCCTGCGGGATGTCACCGGCACCGTGGAAAGTGTCCCGCTCATCACCTCGAGTATTCTGTCCAAGAAATTTGCCGAAGGCGCCGACGCCCTCATTTTTGATGTGAAGACCGGTCCCGGAGCGTTTATGAAAACGCGCGAGGACGCCCGGAGGCTGGCGTCCTCGCTGGTGGATACCGGCAAGAGTCTTGGCAAACACGTGGTAGCGGTCCTGACCCGGATGGATAGTCCGTTAGGTGCCAAGGTGGGCAACTTCCTGGAAGTGGAGGAGTCGATGGCGCTCCTGGGCTGTCCGGAAGCGCAGGAACGGGTGCCGGCCGATGGACGCAGCGATGATCTCATGGCGGTAACGATGCGCCTCACGGCGTGGATGCTCGTAGCCGACGGGAAGGCATCTTCCGTGGCGGAGGCAGAAGAACGATGCCGCGCGGCGATCGCGGACGGACGCGCCTGGGACGCAATGAAACGCAATATCCGCTTGCAGGGCGGAGACCCCGATAAGATGGTCGCCGATTTTGGAACGTTCCGGGCCCCCGTAACCGCGGAGATCACCGCCGATCACGCCGGCGTCATCACCGGAATGGACGCATACCGGGTGGGAATGGGAGGCGTCTATTTGGGAGCCGGCCGAAACAAAGCGGACGACGATGTGTATGGCGATGTGGGGTTTGAGATCCTTCAGAAGCCGGGGAGTTCCGTAGCGGCTGGAGATCCAATTATGCGCGTCTGGGGACATACCGAGACGGCGGTTGATGACGCGGTATCCACCGTCACCGAAGGAATCACGATTGAGGATGTGGCGGGTGACCCGGTGTTCCATGACATGATACTGGAGGAAATATCCTCTCTATGAAGTGGGACAAGCCGCCTATCGACGGCGCGGCGGTGAAAGAGCTTTCCTCTCGATTCGGCACGGATCTGCTCACCGCGGCGATATTGGTGCGCCGGGGAATCACCAAAGGGTCGGAGCTGCCGTATTATCTGGAAACCGACCTACGATATCTCCACAGTCCGTTTCTCTTTGAGGACATGCCGGATGCCGTTGAACGCATCCGACAAGCGGCGGATGAGGGGGAGAACGTTCTGGTTTTTGGCGACCGGGACGTGGACGGGATCACCAGCACCGCCGTGATGGTCTCCACATTGCGGGAGATGGGCATCGAGGCGGAGTGGCGCGTGCCCCAGGGAGATGATCCCTACGGGCTGACCATGACCGCGGTGGAGGAATTTGCCGCACGAGACGGCTCGTTGATCATTACGGTGGATTCCGGGATTACCAACGTGGAAGAGATCGCCGCCGCCGCTGCCGCCGGGATCGATACCATCGTGGTAGACCACCACAATCCGCAGGATCAGCTCCCGCCGGCGGTGGCGATCATTAATCCCAAGGTTGAAGAGAGTTATCCCTTCGATGGACTCTGCGCCTGTGCGGTGACCGCCAAGGTTCGGCAGGCGCTGGCGTTGGGCCGAACCGAACTGTTTGGGGAGTTGGTGACGCTTATCAACGCGCGTCCTACCAACGACACGGTGATGGTGGACGCAATCCTCCTGGAGAACGGACTGGAGGTAGATCGGGTTACGGAAGCACTTGTTCCGGGGGTTGCCTCGCTGCAGACCAGCCGTCTCCAGGAGTTTCTCGTGGGGCGAAAACTGGTGTGCTACGATCTACCGCTCCAGCAGAAACTGTTAGCCAAGGGATTCGGGCCACACGTGGATATCTTTATGCTGGACCTGGCGGAGCAGGTGGGAGAGCTTTTTCCGCCGCTCGCGGGCAAGAGTCTGCTCCAAATTGGCGATGGATCTCGCATGTCTCGGTATTATGGGTCCGCCACCGAGGAAATCGACGTCCTGGCGGCGATGTATCAGACGGTGGTGGATCAGCGGTTTCCGGAAATCCGAGAGGCGATCGAGTCGGTGATGGACCTCGTAGCGATCGCCAGTCTCGCCGACATGATGCCCGCCGTGGACGAGAACCGCATGCTCATCCGTCGCGGTCTGGAACGTCTCAATACCACCCCCTGGCCCGGCATCGCTTCCCTGGCGCGTACCTTAGATCTCTCCAATCGCCGGCTGGGAAGCCGTGAAATCAGCTGGAATCTCTCGCCCGCAATTAACGCCACGGGACGAATGGGAACTCCCTCAGTTGCTGTGGAGTTGCTCCTCTCCGAGGATGAAGCGGAACGGCTTCGCCTGTCGCAGGAGATTGCGGAACTCAACAGGCAGCGCCGCCGCGTGGGTGACGAAGCGTGGCGAAGTGTGTTGCCGCGAGCGTATGAGGCGGCGGAGACGTTGGGTGGCAAGATTATCGCCGTCCACGACACCGGCGTGCACCGAGGTGTTACCGGAATTATTGCGGGACGCTTGAGCCGACGCTTCAATCGCCCCGCTACCGTTTTGACCTCGGTTGAGGACTCAGTGGTGGGAAGCGTACGCAGCGCCCGAGGGTTTCAAGCAACGGAGTTTCTGCAGCGGTTTGACGACATCTTTGATAAATGGGGCGGGCACAACGAGGCGGCTGGATTTCACCTGCCCGCCGCGCGAATGGATGAGTTCTGGACGCGGCTCACGGAACTGGCACCGCAGGTATCGCTTGAAGATGAGGTAGAGGAATCGATCGCTATTGACGCGGAGCTTCCACCCAAATATTTGGCGCCGGCGTTGGAAGAGATTGTCCGTCGGTTTGAGCCGTATGGCCAGGCGCACCCGCAGTTGCGATTCTTGGCGCGAAACATGGTGCTTGAAGACGTGCAAATTATCGGCCGCGAGCAGGATCATTTGCGACTGCTTCTTTCGGGTGGTGGGTACAAGTGGCCCGCGGTATTTTGGGGCGCCGCGGAGAGAGTTCGGCGTGATTTTGATACCCGAGACCGAGTAGACGTGGTATTTGAGTTTAGCAAGAATTACTTCAACGGAAATGAGAATATTCAATTGGTGGTCCTTGATATTCGTCGAGCGGATGAACAGGTTGCGTAGCGTGTACACGGTCCGGGGCCGATGGGCCGCTGTCGTGCTCTTTTTGCTTGTCGGGCTCGGGAGCGCGGTAGCCGCACCCAATGCTGAGGTTGAGCTTCCCCGGTCAGTGGCGCAAGGCGACGTGCTTCCGGTGGTAGTGTTTTCCGACACGATGATCTCCGGCACTGCGGAGTTGGTACTATCTGATGAAACCCGCCACAGCGCTCCGGTGTGGCGGGCGGCGGGGCCCTCTGGGAGTGATGATCGGAGTGCGTGGATCGCGCTTATCGGAGTATCCAGTACGGCGGCGGTGGGTGAGGCGGAAGTAGTAGTGCAGGTCTCCGGTCCACCCGACGATCCACCGCGACCGGACAAAACGGAGACGATTCCGATTCGCGTAGAGGACGGACAGTTTCGCAGTGAGGAGATCGCCCTCAACCGTGATATGACTGAGCTCCGTACTACCGACGACCCGCGGCGCGCCGAACAATCGCGTACGCTGTGGGAGGTCATTCAACGCATCAATACCGATTCCCGTCGGCATACAGGACGATTCCAGCTTCCGGTGGATGAGTTTCGGGAGACGTCGTTCTTTGGGGATCGTCGGGAATTTAGATACATCGACGGTGGGTCATCACGGTCGATCCACAACGGGATGGACTTGGCTGCGCCCACCGGGACCCCCGTGATAGCTCCCGCGAACGGGGAGGTGGTCATGGCGGAGGATCGGATTATTACCGGCCTCTCTGTCGTTCTCGAGCACCTGCCGGGGGTGTTTTCGCTGTACTACCATTTGGATTCGATGGACGTTGTCGTGGGAGATGAGGTGTCCGCCGGCGACTCCTTGGGAACGGTTGGATCCACCGGCCTGTCCACCGGTCCCCATTTGCACTGGGAGCTGCGAGTTTCCGGGGTTGCCGTGGATCCCCGGAAATATCTCTCCGAGCCCCTTGTTGACATGGAGATGTTGCGCAGGTCATTATCTGAATAAGATTATGCGTGGAAGGGGGTGATGTTACATCGCCACAGTAAAGATTGACGACGGAGAAAACCTGGAGAAAGCGATCAAGCGCTTCAAGCGCATGGTTGAAAAAGAGGGGATTATCCGGGAGTGGAAGAAGCGCGAGTACTTCGAGAAGCCTTCCACCATCAAGAATCGGAAGAAGAAAGCGTTGGAACGGAAGATTCAGAAAAAAATCCGCAAGATGCAAGCTTCCAAGAGCTATTGATTCATGGCAGGTTTACTGCACAGAGACGCGCCCGGCAACGGGCGTTTTTTTGTATCCTCCCTGCGGCGTAGGATCACTGGAACGCTCACGCTCCTTGTGGGGGCGGGGCTCCTGGGGTGTAGCTCCGCGGATCCCCAGATTATGCAAGTTGATCACTACGTGGTGGTTTCGGCCACGGCGCCGGAGGAGGCGGTGATCGGTACGGTTGACCCCCGCCGTCAGGCCCCCGCCACTGATGTGGGTGAAGCGTTGATTGTTTCAGTAGACGTCTTCGATGCGGACGGCAGTGGAGAGCTGGCGGAGTTGGACGTGCGCCTCCCGGAGGCTGACCTTTACTGGACGATTGATGTGGAGGATCTTTCCTACCACGAACAGGACGGACAGCAGTGGTACACTACCTCCCCCCTGGTAATTGACGGTCTATCCCGCGTTCCCCGGGGACCGGTGCTCATTACGGTTACCGACCTATCGGGGCGTCAGGATCGGCGGGAGGTCCAGCTTCCTCGGACACTCCCGGAGCCGACCCAAGATCTCTTGGCGCGAATGGATGCTACCGGTACGATCGTGCCCGCTGAAGATGCGGAGTCCCTCACCGTCGTTGTAGAATCTGAGGAGGGGCGCCGGGACGTGCGACACGTATCGGATGTGAGTGAGACGGTGCTGGTGACGGACGTGTTTGACGAAGCATCCCTCCAGCGCTTGCGAGACGCTGAGCAGCCGGTCCGGGTGTGGGTGTTACACGATTGGGGGACGCGTATACAGAGCGAGAGTGGCCCCTGGGCGCTTCATCTCGCGGATTTAGCGCCTTCGGATGAATCGTAGGAGGCCGTTCCTGAGGCGGTGCCACAGGCTGCTGCCGTACCGCGCGGAGTAATCTTGCGCCGCTTGCTGCACCGAAAAATCCGGGCCATATTGACGCTTGAGTTCGTCCCAGTGCTTGACGATCCACAGGTACATGTCGGTCTCGGTTCGTCCGGGGAACCGAGCCATCAGGTGGTTCTCACGGATAACATCTACGATTGGGCGATACACGTTGTCGTACCAACTCTTGAGGGCGTGTTCCAGGGGAATCTCCACCGTCTCATGCTCGTTCAGAAAGTACTTGTGCCCGTATATGTGCTGCGTGAGTTCATCGTAGCGACCGGTGGCGCTCACTGTGAGATCGCACCCCGGAATCACACGCTCCACGGGCAGGTGCGCAAAGAACGCCTTCCGCTCATGCTCGATTACCGCCTTTCTCAGGTTCTCTCTGGTGAGTGATTCGTGCAGCGGAATCTCCGTGTCAAGTGCAACGACCTCCGCATCGATCTGCTTAACCCCTTGCGCCTTTGCCACTGAGACGCGGTGGTTGCCGTCTCGTACAAAATACACACCGCCGATCTCGTACAATGCGATCGGCGGCAAAATGACATCGGTGAGGTGTGCCAAGTCCACGCGTTGCCAGCGGTTTCTGAGATACTCGTGACGGGGAAGAAATTGTTTGTTGAAATCTCGGTAGCGGCCCTCGCTCCCTACAATCTTGTCGATCGGCACCTCTTGCATGCCGCGGTATGTTTCGCGCCGCGGTTTCAGCACGTCTTTCACTTCTTGCAGTGACAGCAATTCCTGTTTTTCCGGGGAAAACAAGCTGAACAGTTGAGAAAAGAACGCGTTCTTTCGGGCGCGATTAAAATCATCCCGCGCTTCGGTTTCGTAGAGATTACTCATTGGTACCTTCCACGGTGAGAACATAGTGATCGTACACGTTGATTACCTCGGTTTCTCGATAACGGGTCGTTCGCTCGGCGTTGAGATCGTACAGGTGGATATGGCCATGGAGCAAATAGCGCGGCTTAAACCATCGCATAAACCATAACATACTCCGGAACCCCAGGTGACACGGGTCCTGTTTATCATGAATCCCCCGCGGTGAGGCGTGGGTAAGCAAAATATCTAGATATCTGCCATGAACCAGTCGGTTCCAGAGGAGTCGAGGAACCAACCTCACCATACGGCGATACATCTGAAACTCAGTGAACTGGTGCTCACCGTCGTTGTAGCGCATGCTCCCGCCGAGTCCGGCGATGAGCAATCCATCCACGACACGCACGCGGTCTTCCAAAAACGTCGCACCGAAATGGTGGCGGAGCTGATGCTTGATGCTGGTTGATTCCAGAATCGGCCGGGCCGACCCGTAGAACGTGGAGAGCTCTTTTAGGTTGTGATTGCCAAAAACGAATCCCACGGTGACGTTGAGATTGGATGCGATAAATCCGAGATACTCCATAGGGAGATCTCCCGCACTCAACACGAGGTCGATATCAGAGAATCGCTTCTTGATCGACATCGAATACACCAGCGGATCAACGTGATCCGCCACACACAGAATCTTCACGAAGCTCCCGTCAATATTTTTTGGAGATGGTCCTTGTCGTATAGTTCTACCGGCCGGGACTCAGCGTAATCCATCGCCATTCGGGAAAACCCGGTGGTGGCAATGATCTTTGCTCGAGTCATATTCTGGGTGCGCATCTCGTCATACGTCTGGCGCACGGTAGCTTCGTCGATCATCTCCGCCACGCGCACGAACCGGAACAGGTGGGGCATCGCTTTCGTGTTGCGCCAGTTGCTTTTTGCTTCCACGGCGATCGCGCTGAGACCGTCCTTTTCATCCGTCATCGACTGGATTGCAAATCCCATCGATTCGGTTACCGTGCGGCACATCTCGCGAAACTGTGCTTGAGACGCCGTGAGAAAATCCTTGACCAGGTCGTCCTGACGGAGTTCCTGATACTGTGAGAGCTTCTCCGCAACATCCTGAAATCCCGGCTTGTGCTGGTAGATCTGCTCCCACTGGTCGATCGCTCGCTCGATCTTGCGCATGCGCTCATAACAGGTGGCGAGAAAATAATGCGCCCATAGCGCATCCGGCACGGTGGGGTCTTTGATCTGCCCGATGGCGCGCTCCAACTCCGGAATCGCCCGCTCCAAGTTATTCATCTCCATGTAGCTGGCGCCCCGCTCAATCAATGATTTTACCTTGTATTCACTGGACTTGGCCGACCATTCGAACGATTGGAGGGCCGCGGCGTAGTCTTTGTTCTCTTTTTGCATGCGCCCGATGTAATAGTACGCCTCATAGTGTTCCGGCTCGTATCGGAGCGCTTTCTCTAGAAATTTTTGCGCCTCGGCGAACTTCTTGGCACGATACAGGAGCAGCCCCAATTGCAGATAGGCGAGACCATGTCCCGGCTGTAGTTCTATCGCCTTGCGGTAATATCCAACCGCCTTGCCCCCCTTATTACGGCTCTCAAATAGGAGCCCCACCTGATAGTAGTGGTCCGCCGTGTGGGGATCTTTCTGGAGCAGCAGCAAGTACTCTTTCAGCGCTTCGTCCGGCTGATTAAAGCGCTGAAACAATTCCGCCAGTTGGCGTCGAAATCGAATTTCCGGTATGGTCCCATCGAAAATACCGATCTGGTTTACCATTTTGTATTCCATCAACGCCAGCTCGGGCTTATTGTCCTGTTGATACGCCCGGCCCAAGAGATAATGGAGCTCCGGATTCCGTTGATCCTTGGCGAGCAACTGTTTCCCCAGTTTTACCGCGGCGGTTGACTTGTTTTGTTTGAGAAGTTGCTCAATTCGAGATACTTTTTTCGGGGCGATCTGATTACGTACGATGTACAGGGTAGCGATACCGATGCCGACACCTAATACTACGATGACTATGATAAGGACCATGTACCGTCATTATGATAATGGCGAGAATAATAGGCAAGGTCCCCACCGGTGGGGGTGGTGCGCGCTGCTGAGGGTTGTACTGCTTGTTGTGATCGTCTCAGGGAGCGTTGGTGCCCAGCAGACCTCCTCCGAGGGAGACTCCACTTGGGACCGCGCGGTGGAGGCGATGCAAAACAACGAGTTGGCCGAGGCGGTTCCGTTGCTGGAGGTTGTAATATCGCGAGATGGGGGCAACGGCGAGGCGGTGCGATATCTCGCGGTGGCATTGGAGCAAACGGAACGGGAAGCGCGCGCGGAAGAGGTTCTGCGGGAGGCGCTGCGCCGTGACGAACTATCGTCGACTGAGAAGAGCAAAGTGGCGTTCGATTTGGCGCTGCTCCTCACCCGTCGCGGTGATCGCCATGAAGCGATTGAGACGTACTCTACGGCCTTGGAACATGATAGCTCTCGGGTCGGGGCATATTTGAATCGTGCAAATCTGCGGGTCGCCACGGAGGAATATGAAAACGCCGTGCAGGACTATGAGTACTACCTGGCACTCCGGCCGGATACGGAGCAACGTCCTCAGATAGAGGAGATGATCGCATTGCTCCAGGAATCGATCGAAGCGGAACGGGTTGCCCGGGAAGAAGAAGAGCGTCGTCGGCGGGAAGAAGAAGAGGCTGAGCGAATCGCCGAAGAAGAGCGTCGCCGGCAGGAAGAACAAGCACGCCAAGAAGCTGAGGAGCGTCGACAGCGGATGCTTGATTCGGTCTTAGAGTCGCTGGAATCGGCCGATGAAGAGACCACGAGCTCTCAGGCGGAAGATGAAGAATTGGGAACATACGACGATGAGCTCGATATCGTCGATTGAGAGGCACACACCACTATGAATATGAGTTCACGACAGAAAGTTCTTCTGGCAGCGGGGATCGCGGCGGCGATCGCCTTAGTCGGGGCGGGGGGCGCGATATTATGGGCGCCCTGGGGCGAGTCTGAAGACGAGACGGAGTCCACCGACGGAGCCGAACAACAACCCTCGGATCGGATACAAAATACCCTGCGACTAGCGGAAGAATACATCGAGGATGGAGAGTACCAGCGCGCCCTGAACCTGCTGGACCAGGTGCTGATAGAAGACTCGGAGAATCAAGCGGCGCGAGATCTTCGGGACCAGGCGGTTACCGCCCGCCGGGAAGCGCAGGAAGCGGATGAGGAGGTATCGCCGGACACGGAGGCCGCCGCGGATGCCGTGGAACAAGCGGAGGCTGAGGCGCGCCGGTTGGAAGCGCAAGCGCGTGCTGAAGAGGCGGAGGCTCGCCGACGAGAAGCGGAGCTTGCCGTGCAACAAGAGCTTGCCGCTCAACGAGAGGCGGAAGCGCAGCGCCGGGAGGAAGAGGAGCGGCGGCGAGAAGCGGAGCGTCAGGCCGAACTGGAACGGCTAAACGCCGAAGAACGGGAGAAGACTGAGTCGATCCAGTCTCTGCTCGCCCGCGCCCGCGAGCAATTGGAGAACGAGGAGTACGCCCGGGCGCGGGACACGCTCGATGAGGCCCTGGAAATCGAGTTGGAGGACGATGACAGCGAAAATCGTCTCCATGCCGAAGCGTTGGCCGCGACTGCCCAAAGCTATTTTGCTCAGGATCCGGAGAGTTCCGACAATCGCCGGGAAGCAATCGACCACGCAAACCAGGCGTTGCGGCGAGATGATGTATGGGAAGCGCACTACACCCTGGGTCAAGTTTACTATGAAACGGACCGTTTTTCGGACGCGATCGATTCCTTTTCCCGGGCGGCGCGCCTAAATCCCGACAGCGCCGCGTTGCTATACGACCTTGCCCGCGCGCAGTACCGGGCCGGTCAGTTTGAAGATGCTCGGTCCAGTTATCGCGGTGCCGCGCGGGTTGATCCGTACTACCGCAACACCTATTACAATTTGGGCATTACCAATTTGCAGCTGCGCCGAGAAGACGATGCGCTGGAGGCGTTTCGATATGCGGTGGAGATAGACTCGGAGAATGATGCCGCCCACTATCGCATCGCTCTCATACTCCTCAACCGCGAAGACTATAGTGGTGCCGAGCTGAGTCTGAATCGGGCGATCGAAATAAACCCCGATGACGACCGCTACCATTCTCGATTGGGCTCGGTACGGTATCGCCAGGGTGAGCTGAGCCAAGCGGAGGAGGCGTTTGATAGAGCCACCGAACTCGATCCGGAGAGCCCCACCCATGCCTACAATGCGGCGCTGGTGAAAACGGAGCGCGGTAAGCATCGTGAGGCGCTCCGATTGATCCGCCGCGCGATTGAGCAAGATGATCGGCGCCCGGAATATCATTTCACGCTGGGGCGAATTCAGGAACGTTTGGGAGAGGTTGAGCGGGCGATCGAAGCCCACATGACTGCAATTCAGCGAGATAGCACGTATGATCGCTCGATGATCGAGTTGGGGCGATTGTTGAACGACCAGGGGTCGTATCGGCAAGCGCTGGATGTGCTCCGCCGGGCCTATGACCGATCTCCCGACGGCTTTGAAGTCAATAACAACCTTGGAAACGTGTACTTGAATCTGGAGCGCTTTGATGACGCGATTACCCATTTTCAGACGGCGGTGGACCTGCGGGATGAGGATTCCTCCGCCCGGTACAATCTGGCAGTGGCGTATCTGGAATCGGACAACTTGGACCAGGCCGAACAAGAGCTGAACCAGGTGATCCGGGATGACGGTCAATTCTGGCGGGCCTACCATCGCTTGGGGGAGGTATACATCTCCCAGGATGCTAACGACGCCGCGCGGGAGGTGCTCTCGCGCCTGTTGGACGCGAATCCTGAATACGAGGATCGTCAAGAAGTAGAAGAGATTCTGGACTCGCTCTAACACTGCGGCCCCGGTTCCGCGCAACCGGGGTTCTGTTGCGTCCAGGGTTGGCGTATAATAGAAGCATGAATTCCGACGACGCCACACCTGCCGATTTAGGAGGCCAGTTTCTCATCGCCGAGACGGAGCTTCAGGATCCGAACTTCTTTCGTGCGGTGGTGTTGGTTATTCACCACACCGCCGAGGGAGCGTTTGGCCTGGTTGTAAACCGTGAGAGTGAGGTTACCGTGGGGGAGGTGCTTGATTCCGTGGAAGGCACCGCGCTCGAGGATGCACCGGTCTTTGTAGGTGGTCCGGTCCAACAGAACTATGTCTTCGCGCTGCACAACGGGATTCCCTCTCCGTATCGCAGTGAGCATACGGAAGAACCTACTCCCGGCGTGTTCTTTGAGCCCTCGTTCGGCCATGTCATAGATTACGTGAAATCGGAGGACTATCTCCCCGCGATCAGGCCGGAGGCGCCCCGTATTCGCGTCTTCGCCGGCTATTCGGGGTGGGCTGCGGGACAGCTTGAGGCGGAACTCCAGGACGAGGCGTGGTTCATCAATCACGCCACCGGTGATGTCATATTTCAGGCGGAGCCGTCGGAGGGCTGGAAACAGGCGCTCAGTAAGAAGGGTGGTTTCTACCGAATCGTTGCGGAAACGGGCTTTAAGCCGTCCAATAACTAACGCGTGTGGTGGCGACCCCGCGTCCTTCGGGAGGTGAATCGCCACGCCCTCGTATCACTCTGCCCGGGATTGTAAGAGCGCAACCGCGGCAGCCCATGACGAGACTTCATAGGTGGGGCGCTCACCGTTCTTAGCGACCTGTGATAGCTGTTCTCCGTCCTCATTATACCAGATCACCGGCAACCCAGCGGCTATGGCGCCGCCCACATCGTGATACACGCTGTTGCCGATATACCACGCCGATTCTCCCGGGGCAGAGAGGATGCCCACCGCACTTTGGAAAATCGCCGGGTGCGGTTTTCGCACACCGTAGCGAGCGGAGGTGATCACCGGCTGAGCGAAATAGTCGGCAAGTCCGTGCCGGCGTAGTTCGCGGGCGATGCAGGTCGGGCCAAAGGCGGTATTGCTGACGATCGCCAGGCGAATCCCCTGCTTGCGGATCGCGTCGAGCGCCGCCTGAACCCCCGGTTCCGGTTCGAACCCAAGCGCGTTCCGCCAGTAGTGCCACTCAAGGTGATCGTCATCGCAGAGCAGCTGCATGCCGTGGGCGGAGAACAAGAGCCGAAGAAAATCCGCTTGACGGTACTCAATACAACTTTCCGCGGCGTGGGGCTCGATGTAGTTGTCCAATTCCTCGCCGGTGGCAACGAGCTCCGCCAGCGAAAACCGCTCGATATCGTCGCAGAGCGGGCGGAGGGCCGTGAGGCCGTCGGTGCGAGAGTAGTGCGTCCACCGGATTAACGTGTCCCCCATGTCGCACAGAAGGAGATTCGGCAACGTGTGCTGGTTCATAGCTCCATGAGGTATCACAAAACCGAAACTATTGAAACTCGTGGCGAATCTCTTCGGTGAGCTGCATCAGCGCGGCGCGATCGGCGGTGGCGAGCATGATCTGGGCACGACGCTCAGCGTCCGCAATCGACATGGCGTGGATAATCCCAGCTACCGTTGTCAGACCGTCCGGGTCTACACTGAGTGATCGAATCCCGATACCCAGAAAAAACGCCACCATCGCCGGGTCGGTGGCGGCGGCACCGCAGACCGATACCGGCGTGCCGGTGTCGGCCACCGCTCGCATCAGGCGGGCGATCGCTCTCAGGACTCCCGGGTGAACGGTGCGATACAGTTCACCGACACGATGGTTGGTACGATCCGCCGCCAGCATGTACATGATCAGATCGTTGGTACCGATGGACAGGTAGTCGGTAGCCTCCGCCAGTTCTGGAGCGATCTCGATTGCAGACGGGAGTTCAATCATGACCCCCAGTTTTGGGTCCCGGTTGTGCGGTATCCCCTCACGGCCGAGGTCATCGATGCACCGGTATACCTCATCTCGAGCGGACACGAACTCGTCCAAACTGGCGATCATCGGGAACTGAATCCCCAGATCGATTCCCGTACCGGCTCGGAGCATCGCCCGGAGCTGTTCTCGGAACAGCTCCCGGTGCGCCAGGAGAAACCGGACTCCCCGAAAGCCCAGAAATGGATTGTCCTCGCGGCCCACCTGGGAGCTCAGCAGCTTATCGCCACCGAGGTCCAAGGTCCGAAACGACACCGGTTTACCCTCCGTCTCATCGACGACGCGACGGTATACCGCAAGCTGTTCATCCTCGGTGGGAAACCCGTTACGAATGAGAAACGGAAACTCGCTGCGGTATAGTCCGACGCCTGCGGCATTGAGGCGATGTGCGGCCCGCGCATCCTTTACAAGGTTTACGTTTGCAAACAGAGCGACTTCCACGCCGTCCGTCGTTCGAAGCGTATCGGGAAGCGGGGTCTCCGACGCACGGGATCGCTTGGTCCCAATCGCGGAAAGGCGAGAACGGTAGGCATCGAGAATCTCCTTTCCAGGCCCTACCACGATCTTGCCGTCCTCGGCGTCGATAACCACTTGAGTACCGGTGGCGGCGGAGAACAACCGCGGATCGGCGGTGGCCACCACCGGAAGGTTCAACGATTGCGCGAGGATTGCCACGTGGCTGGTGGCTCCTCCGCCGGAAAACGCCAGGCCTTCCACGTTTTGGAGGTAGAGTTTTACCAGTTCTGAGGGGAAGATATCGTGTGCCGCCACCACATGGCCGCGATAGTCACCGTCATGATCATCTCGCTGCTGCAGATTACGAACGATCCGGTGGCCCAAGTCTTGAACATCCTGAACTTTCTCTTGGAATCGCGGGTCGGGAATCGACATGAATCGTCGGGAAAAATCGTCTACCACCTGTTGCACTGCGGAGACCGGGTCTCGGCCCTCCTGGTGAATACGGTGCATCTCGCCGACAAAGCTGTCGTCTCGGAGCATCAAGAGGTGCGAACTAAAGATCATTGCGGCAACATCTGAGAGCGTCTCATCTACGTGGCGCTGCAGCTCCTTTAGTTGGCTGCTGCTTACCTCGATCGCCTCTTCCAACGTGCATTCCGACGGGTGCGACACAATGTCCAAGTGTTGATCCAAGTACTCCAGGTGCCCAATCGCGATCCCTCGAGAGGCACTGGTCCCGTGGATGAGGCCCGACTCAAACACACCGGAGGCGTGAGCCTCCGAGGGGTGAGCTTCATGAAGCTCATAGAGTGCGGCGGCATTTTCCAAAGCCGCCGCCAGATGGGAGGCCAGGGATCGTAGCGTCCGGAGCTCCTGCTGCCCAATGCCGTCGTCCGCGCGGTACTGCAACGTAAGCACCCCGATGCCGAGGTTGTTTCGTTTGATCGGGACGCCGAGGAATACTGGATACTCCTCTTCCCCTAAATCGGGGATCGCCTTATTCAGAGTTGACCGGGAGGCGTGATGCTCAAGAACGGGGCTGTTGTTGAGAAAGGCGTAGCCCGTGAGGCCTTCACCGCTGGTGAGGCGGACCTTGCCCACCAGTGCCGGATTGAGCCCCGTGGTGGCTCGGAGTACCAGGACGTCCTGCTCAACATCATACAGATATACCGAACAGACATCGGCCCGGAGGTGATCCGCCACCGTCACCGTGAGATCCTGGAGAAATTCATCCACCGTGCTGCGGCGCCCCAACAATTCCGAGAGTTCTGTTACCGCATTTATCAGTGCGAGACCATCAAAGTGTGCCACGGGTTTATAATATGATAGATTTGGAATACCGGAAACCGAACACGGATTTTTATCGGTTTTCGTAATCAATCTGGAAAAACCGACGGGACAGTTCTATACTATCCGCGGTGTTACATCTAAGACACTCAGGAGGATCTATGAAACGAACGTTTGTACCCGTTGTGGCGGTGCTCATTCTTATGGCAGTTGTGTTTGCCGGCTGCTCCAGCTCGCCGGAACCTACCGAGGCGCAGTCTCCCTCAGGAGTACCCAGCTTCTACTTGAATCCGCCGCAGGCGGACGACGCAATTTATGGGGTGGGGTCAGCCAAAATGGCGAGCCTCGACAACTCGCGACGGATGGCGATTGCTCGGGCGCGGGAAGATATCGCGTTCCAGATGAATGCGGCGATTGAGGCAGCCATCGTAGATTACTCACAGGAAGCCGGCGTGGACGGCGGCAATCAGGTGGTGAGTTTCGTGGAAACGATCTCTCGCCAGGTCACGGAGACTACCTTGCAGGGAACGCGGTCTGAGGAAATCGCCCAGAGCGAAGACGGTACGGTGTATGCTCTGGTGAGCTTCCCGATCAATAACTTCCGCGATCAGACGTCGGAAGCGTTCCAGCGAAACGAAGATGCCGCCTTCGCGGAGTTCCAGGCTGAGCAGGCACTGGAGTTCCTTGATTCCCAACTGGAAGACAGTCCGCCCCAGTCTGGTAACACCAGCGAGTGATGGATCACGCCGCCGCCGGGATTGACCGGGGGCGGCTTTTTTTGTCAAATGATCGTCGTGAACGATAAGCAGCAGCTCCGGGACGAGGTAGCGCGGAAGATACGAGAGATCACGCCGGAACACCGCATCGTGCTCGACGCACAGATCGCCACACACGTCACTCATACTCCGTTTTGGTCGTCATCAGATATCATTATGGGCTATATGGCAGTGGACGACGAGGTCGATCTCCAGGCGGTGTTTCGCACCGCCCACCGCGAGGGCAAGTCGATCGCCCTGCCGCGCATTGAGGCGGAAGCGGAGGTGATGGAGTTTCGGCTGGTGCGGGAATATCCGGCCTCTCTCGAGCGGCATCCCTGGGGGTTTTTGCAGCCCTCCGCCGCCGCCCCGGTCGTGCAGCCTACGCCGGACGCTCTCATGCTGGTTCCGGGACGCGTCTTCGACCGAGGTGGGTACCGCGTCGGGCGGGGCGCCGGCTGCTATGACCGCTATCTGTCTCAGGTGTCGCCCGAGGTAGTCACGGTGGGGATCGGATATGCCGTGCAATTGGTGCAAGCCGTTCCTCGCGACCGGTTTGATGTGCCGGTACAAATCGTCGTCACCGACTCCGAAAGCTGTTTCTGTCGCCGTCCGAAAAAAAACTAACTAACGGTAGGTATTTCTCTTGACTTGTGACCCCTCCCTCCGTAATTTCCGCGGGGAGGACGGCATGCGGAGAGCGATTCAGGTGTGGAGTGTAGCCGCCGTGGTGGTACTTATTGCCGCGTGTGGGGGTGATTCGGATGGGCGCAGTGCGGCAACCGGTGATTGGGCGCAAGAGGACGCTGAAGCGGAGCCGGCGCTGGCGGTGGAGGCGCTGGAGGTCACGCGGGGGACGCTGCTTCAAGCGGTGCGGGCCTCCGGTACGGTTCGCGGAGCACGGGAAGTCTCGGTAGTGTCCGAGGTGGAAGGGCGAATCCAGGAATCGCTCGTTCGTTTGGGAGAATCGGTGGAGGCCGGGGAGGTTCTCCTCCGCGTCGATTCCACCGTGGCGGAACTCAATGTGGCGGAGAGCAGAGGCGCTCTGGAGAGCGCGGAGCTGGACCGAGCCGCCACGGAGCGGCGCTTTGATAATGGCAGCGCTTCCCAAGCAGAGGTTACTCGCGCGCGCAGCGCGGCGAACGGGGCCGAAGCGAGATATGAGACCGCACTCAAAACCCTAGAAGACCATACGCTTCGAGCTCCTATCGGTGGGTTTGTCGCCCAACGATCCCAGAACTTATCCGCTGGAAACTACCTCAACCGTGGCACAACGGTAGCGCGCGTGGTCGACCTGCAGCGCCTCGAGCTTGAAGTGTCTGTGGGCGAACGGGAGCTCCAGTATCTACGACCTGGACTCACCGCCGAGGTGACGATTCCGGCATGTGGTGATCGGTCGATATCCGCAGAGATCGAGGCGATCGCCGCCGGCGCGGACTCGCGCACCGGAAGCTTTGCGGTGGTCCTCGGCTGGGACAACTCCTGTGATCGAGTGCGCTCCGGCGTGACCGCTTCAGTGGTTATTCGCCCGTCGGAGGAAGACGCGGACGTGGTGATCCCCAGTTCCGCGATTCGTACCGACGGCGGTGAGGATTACGTGTACGTGGCCGTGGACGGCGTGGCGGAGCGGCGCGTGATTGAACCGGGCGGTCGTCTGGGTGACCGAGTATCTGTGTCTTCCGGACTTGCCGTGGGAGAGGTGATCGTTACCTCCGCACTCTCTTCCATGAGCGACGGTATGGCCGTTGAGCCTACGATTCGCGGTACCACGGGAGACACGTTGTGACAATTGGCACGTTTTCCGTTCGCAATCCGGTCCTCATTAACATCACGATGATTATCATTCTGGTGGTGGGTGGCTTCAGCCTGAATCGCCTGCCGCGCGAACAGTTTGCCGAGATTCCGTTCTATTTCATCAACATCTCCGTACCTTACCCTGGAGTTTCCGCGGAGGACGTGGAATCAAGCGTTACGGTGAAGATCGAAAACGAGATGAGCGGCATCGATAAGCTCGATGAGATCTCATCTACCACTGCGGAAGGATCGTCGCAGGTAACGTTGCAGTTTGAGCAGGACATCACGGAGCGGGAGTTCGATTCCGTATTCCAGGACGTGCAGAATCGTTTTAGCAACATCGACCTTCCCGACGGAACCCTCCAGGAGACGATCGACGACTTCTCCACCAACGATTTTCTGCCCGTTATTGAGGTGGTACTCAGTGGTTCAATTCCGTACGCAGACCTAAATCAAGCCGCTCGGAACCTATCTGATCAGCTGCGAACCGTTCCTGAAGTGTCGCAGATTAACCTCATTGGGTCTCGGGACCGGCAAATCGCGATCGCACTTGACCGGCGGGGTATGGAATCGCGGGGAATCGCGATTGACGAGGTGGTGAACGCGGTACGCGCTCAGAACGTCACGATCCCCGGCGGCACGCTCCGGACGGATTCGCGAGAGTTTCTGCTGCGCACCGTGGGGGAAATGGAGACGGAGGAGCAGTTTCGCAACATCGTCGTCCGCACAACCGACGACGATCAAAGCGGCGTAATTTCAGTGGGAGATCTTGCCACCGTCTCCTCCGGCTACGACCTCGAGGGTACGGCGGCCCGCTTCAATGGAGAGCAGGCGATCAGTTTACAGGTCACCAAGGTTCCCGGCGGTAGCTCGGTGGGGATCATCGACGAGGTTCGGCAGAGAGTGGGGGCCTACGAGGCTAACCTGCCGGACGGGGTGGAGGTCGACTACTTCAACGACTCGTCGATCGTCATCCGGGACAGTCTGGACGTGTTGGTATCCAACGCCGCCATTGGTTTGGCTCTCCTGGTGGTAATCCTGTTGATATTCGTGGGTGTCCGCAACGCGATCATCACCGCCGTGGGAATCCCGTTGACGTTCGCATTGACGTTCATTGTGTTGGACGCGTTTGGTGAGACGCTCAACAGCAACACCCTGTTCGGGTTGGTGCTGGTGTTGGGACTGATTGTGGATCACGCGATCGTTATCGTGGAAAACAGCTACCGGTTGCAACAGCAGCAGGGCATGAGCCGGCACGACGCCGCGGTCCATGGCGTAAATCAGGTCATTGTGCCGGTTATTGCCGCCACACTCACAACCGTTGCTGCGTTTTTGCCACTGACGTTCCTGCCGGGGATCATCGGCCGATTCTTACGAGTTGTGCCGCTTACGGTGAGTATTGCGCTCATTGCTTCTACGTTTGAGGCGGCGGTGTTCCTTCCATCACACTACGCCGACTGGCCCGGCGGGAAACGGGTCCACCATGGGAAACGGGGCATCGAGGCGCTGCAGCGCCGCTTTCGAGGTCTCCTCGAGTTTCTCTACCGGCACCGGGGCGTGGGAGCGCTGGCGGCCGTGGCAATCGCCGTGGTGGTGTTTGCCCAAACCGCCCGAATCCAGCCCGATCTCTTCGATTCTGAAGATGCCACCCTGTACTATGTTGATATCGAGATGCCGCCGGGTACGCCTATCGAGCGGACCGACGTCTTTGTCCGGGCGTACGAGCAACGGCTGCTTCCGCAGGTGGGTAATGGGGAGGTTGTTGCGATTAACGCCTTCGTAGGATTTGCCGGGAGTGAATCGGAGAACGTTCGACGATCCAATGTCGGTCAGATTGTGGTGGATCTGACCGAAGAGGACGAGGGTCGGACTCGTTCGATTACGGAGATCATGAACGAGGCACAGCAGCTTACCAGAGACATCCCCGGGGCGGAGTCCGTGCAGTTTCGTAAACAGCAAGGAGGCCCCCCCACCGATCCCCCCGTGGCATTTAGATTGTACGGTGACAGTTATGATGATCTGCGGGCGGTGGCGCGACGGTTACAGGACCAGCTTGCGGAGAACTCCGAGCTGTTCAACATCAGTGACGATCTGGACGCCGGGACGCCGGAGATTCGTATTACCGTAGATGAAGATCTCGCCGCGGGATACGGGCTCAATGCTCAACAGGTGGGGACCGTGATACGGCAGAGTTTCGACGGAATCACCACGGGAAGCGTCTTTGTAAACAACGAGGAAACCGACGTAGTCGTGGAGTTCAGTGATGCCGATATCGATTCCGTGGATGGAATCTTGCAACTCAGGATACCCACCTCCGATGGTCGGGTGATTCCTTTCTCCCGGATCGCATCCTTGGATGAAGGGTCGGCGATATCCTCGATTCGTCGAATCGATGGGAAGCGGCAGGTGCAGGTTACGGCGGAGGCATTTACGGAAGAGAATGTTCCCGCGATCAACGACGAGATACGGGCCGCCTTTGACTCGCAATTGCAGCCCACGTATCCCGGCGTCACGCTGGATATTGGGGGAGAGTTTGCGGAGTTTGGGGATACGCTGCGCGAGATCTTGCGTGTGTTCGTTATCGGCATATTTCTCATCTATTTGATTCTGGCAACGCAGTTTAACTCCTATACACAACCGCTGCTCATTTTGCTGACGGTTCCCTTTGCCTTTGTTGGGGTAATTCTATTCTTACTGGTTTCGGGAACCCCCCTGTCCACGACCGTCATCTACGCCAGCGTCGCGTTGGCGGGAATCGCGGTCAACGACACGATCGTGCTCATTACGTTTGCAAACCAGTCCCGCCGGACCCGGGAGATGCCGGTTGGAGCGGCGGTGACCGACGCGGCGGTAACGCGCCTGCGCCCGATCTTGCTCACCTCCATTACGACGATCGCCGGGCTGGTCCCCACCGCCATTGGCTTGGGGGGATATTCGGTGGTGTGGGGCCCCATGGCGCGCACGATCATTTTCGGCTTGGTGTTCTCAACGATCACCACCTTGATAATCGTGCCGAGCTTTTATGGGTTGTTTTATGATCATGAACGCCGCAACGCACGACGAGAACGGCGCCGTACTCGGCGCGCCGCGCGCCGAGCGGCCCAGCGAGGTAGGAAAGGAGCACACAGTGATCATCAAAACGACTAGAGTCCACGTGGTACTCGGCCTCGGGGGGGTGGCATTATTGGCGAGCCCACCCCTGTCTGCCCAAGCGGCGCCTCCGCGGGAGTTGTCGGTTCCCACCGTAGTGGAACGGGTCCTGGAAGCGGACCCATCCATTATCAATTCTCGGCGTGACCTCGAGGAGGCGCAGGTTGACTATCAGATCACCCTCTCCGGCACGCGTCCCAGTGTCACCCTTGATCTCACCCCATATCAGTGGGACCAGCGGCGCGTCACCGTACCGGGTGGACAGAACCCCTCTGCATCGGAACGGGTCCGCACGCATAGCGTCGGCGCCGGCGTCTCCGTTCAGCAACCGTTGCCCACCAGTGGTACCATCTCGGCGGGAATAACGAACGAGATGCGATTCATCGTCGGCACGGAAGATCGGATCGATCAAGTGCCGGAAGCGACCGTGTCGTTCCAACAGCCGCTCTTTGCCGGTGGCCGGATTATCAGCGATGAAGTATATCGCGCTACGGTGCGCACCGCGAGGATTGGGGTCGAACGGCAGGCGTTAAACAACACGCTTGTGGTCAATGGAAATATTCAACGAGCCCTCAACCTGTTGGTGCAGGTGGGGTCACTTCGCCGGTCGCGGAACGTCCTGGAAGAGACGATTCGTGTGCTGCAGGAGCAGCTGGAATCTGCTGAACTCGATCGACAGCAAGGGCTCATCTCCGACAATTCGCTCCTCTCCCTGCAGGTGACGCTGAATAATCGTCGGGAGGCGTTGTTTGATACCGAGCTGTCCCTGGTGCAGGCTGAGCAAGACCTTGCCCGGATTCTGGGACTTCCAAATTTGGAAGACACCGAATTGGCCGAAGATCTTTTTCGCGGTTCGGGGCTCCGGGGGGCGGACGGCGTGGGTGATGGAGGCAACTCCGAGAACCCCGAGTTGAATCTCCAGCGGCTGGCGGTGGAGCAGACGATTCGCTCCGGATTGCTCAATAACTTAGAAGACCGCCCCAACGCATCGGTCAGCGTTCGGGTGGCCCCGCGCTATCCCGATTCGCGAAGTGATCCGCAGGCGCTGGGAGGGTCGGTGAGTGATCTATTTGACGAAGATGCCGATGTAGAGGCTACCGTGGCACTCGGCTTGACCATTCCGTTATTCACGGCGCGGGAACGTTCCTACCGAGAGCGGATCGATACGCTTGCGCAGCACCGGGCGGAGACGGATCTGGCGGATACCGAACGGGCCGTAGCCAACGAGATGGAACGGCTGCGAACCAATCGAAGCTTTTTGCAACGGCGAGTGGAAATCTTGGAAACCGACGTAGAGTATGAGCGGCAACGGGTCGAGAATGAGCGTTCACTGCTTGAGTCCGGTTCGACAACGGAGCTTCGCGTGGATGAAGTAGAGCTGGATTTGCTCTCGCGCCGAAACGAACTGTGGCAAGTGGAGGCTGAACTCTACTTGAATAGCGTGGCGATTCTGGCGGCGGCGGGGGAAGATCTGGCGACGGTATTGAGCGACGATCAGTAGCTGGTGCCGAGGAGGGAGTGATCGGCGCACTGCTCCCGGTTAGAGCTGATCGAGGAATTGATCGGCGGCGAGAAAGATCTTCCGTCGCCGATCCTCCTGCAATCGGTCCAACTGACGGGGCATCAGTGCGAGGCGGGCATTGGCGGCAAATACGTCCCGGTGTCGATCAATAAAGCGCCAGTACAGCCCGTCCCACGTGTCGTGCCACGCCCCGGCGCTGAAGCGGGACATCTTCTTGATGTAGTTACTCCCGCTGATGTAGGGCTTGGTAGTGATGAGCCCTCCGTCCGCATACTGGCTCATGCCGTACACGTTGGGCACCATTACCCAGTCATACGCGTCGACAAACAGCTCCATAAACCATTGATACACGGCATCTGGATCAATCTCGCAGAGGAGCATCGCGTTGCCCAGGATCATGAGTCGCTCGATATGGTGAGCCCATCCCAATCGGTTGACTTTGGAGATTACCGCATCTACCGGAGGCAACCCCGTAGTGCCGTCGTAAAACGCCCGCGGCATAGGACGAGTATGGTTCCAAAAATTTTCAGAGCGCATCCGTCGACCATACCGGTAATACGCCATTCTCATAAATTCTCGCCATCCGAGTAGTTGGCGAATGAACCCTTCCAAAGAGTTGAGCGGAATCGGCTCTCCCCGCGCTTGGCGTTGATCGGCGTAGTTGAGTATCGAGTCCAGCACACGCCGGGGCGTGGTGAGCCCCGCATTGAGCATCGGCGTAAGCAATGCGTGGTACCAGCGATCGTCCCGTTGATCGAGAGCGTCCTCGTATGGGCCGAACAGGTTGAGCCGGTGGTGCAAAAACTCATCAACCCACCGATCGGTATCCTCCGCCGTAATCGGATAGGGCGGCACCTCCATCCCAAGAGCGTTTGCCGCCTGGTGGGCTGCGGAATTATGCACCCGCGCCATCGGGGCGGGCGGTTCCATGGTTCGGGGAATTCGCTTTCGATTTTCCGTATCGAAGCTCCAGCGGCCTCCCTCGGGGGCTCCATCGGGAGTGAGGAGAACGTTCATCTCATTCCGCATTATGCGATAGAAATGGGCCATGCTTCGTGACCGGTCATCGGCGCTGATCGAATCGACCCGGCGGCGAGATAACAGAAATCCGGGGGACTCCCGGTACTCAACGCTGATCCCGCTGGATGCAGCCCCTTGATCGATCCCGCGTCGCAACCAGTCATCATCCGGTTCGGTCATTACCACATGGCGGACAGATGCCGGGAGGTGTTGAAACACATGCTCAGATGCGGCGAGGTCCCGTGACGGGATGAGCGTGACCCGGTGGTGCTGCGATTCAAGTTCCCGCCGATACACGTCCATGGTGAGCCGGTGGTACCCCTGAGGGACGCTCCCAAAGGAGTACTGCCGGAAGAACAGGGGGTCCTCCACTAGGTAGATCGGCGCTCCAGCCCCGCGATCGATCGCGGGGTGTGAGCGATAGAGCTGGTGTGGATAGATCAGCACCGCGCGGGTGTGATCCGCGTTAGTCGCGTTCGCCGTCACCCGCTGAATCCTCCGGCATGAGCAACAACTCGATACGCCGCTCTGGGTCGAGATATCGGCGTGCGGTATCCCGGACGTCGTCTGCCGTGAGGGAATCAACCAGGTCCGGATATTTCAGGATACGCGAAAGGTCCCGATTGTGCTCAACAGAGAACTGCAGGGACGACAGCCAGTAATCGTTTTCTTGGAGCCCCTGCCGGTATTGATCGCGTTGCTGGGCTTGCACGCGTTCTACGTAGTCGGAGTCCGGGGCGTCGGTCGTGAGCTCCTGGATAATCTCAAGGACTCGTTCTTGGAGCTCCGGGGCGCGTTGCGGATCCAGGCCAAACCCGATCTGTACATAGGACCATGGCCGCGGCTGCCGCCAACGCCACCCGCCGGCCCCGATACGATACGCTCCACCGAGGGCTTCACGGATCTCCTCCCGGAGCAGAATGTTTAAGACCGAGGCCATGCTGTTAAAGCGGTGATTCTCTTCCTGGGACCAGTCATACGGCCCGTGAAACACCATCGCCAGCTGGGCCACCGGCTCGCTGCCGGCGTATACCGTATCGGAAACCGTCCCTTCCGGTCGTGGGAAGCGATCTTCCGGGATCGTCTCTTCTGATATGTCCGATCTCGGGATCGCCGCGAGGTAGTCCTCCACCAGCTCTTCCATCTCATCGATCTCGAGGCTTCCCACGAAAAACAGTGCAAAATCACTGGGGTCGTCAAACCGATCGATGTAGACGTCCTCCATGCTATTGAGCTCAACCTGTTCCACCTCGTCTGCCGTCAACGGTGCCAGCCGAACACTCGATCCGGCGAACAATTCTTGAAACCGGCGGGAGTAGCGTCCTTCAGGGGAGGCGGCTGAACTCTGGATCTGCTGGATCGTCTCACGGCGAACGGTGTCCCACGCCGACGCTTCAAATCGAGGAGCGGTGAAAGCCGCGTAGATCATCTGCATGAGCAACTCCTGATCCGCCCGGCGGGTGGACCCGGACATACCTTCCGAAACCCTGCCGATCGTTGTGTCGAGCGATACGGATTTTCCGGATAGGAAGCGTTCCAGCGCCGACGCGTTGAGGTCGCCCAAGCCACTCTCGTCCGCCACGCTCTCGGCGAGCTTGGCGGCCGGCACGTCATCGTGAGAGACCACCGCGAGCCCCCCGGGGCTGTATGCGGAAAACAAGATCTCGTCTTCTTTGTGGTCGGTAGGCTTCAGAAAGACGCGCATTCCGTTGGAGAGCCGTAACTCGCGCGTCTCCACCTCGTCATGGTCGATTCGCTCCTCGATCTCCCCGCCTTCCGGCTCGTGCGCGAGCAGGGCTGAGGCGGGATCTGCCGGGAGCGGTGGCGCAATTTCCTCAGACTGAATATCGGATAGAGTGGAGAGAAATTCTTCTTCGTCGGGAACCTCGGTCTCATCTCTGAGCATTCCGGATTCATTCACCTCGAGATTTCCCAGAATCACCCGGTTATCTTGGCGGGCAAAGTCTTCTGCAACTGCAGCCACCTCATCGGCGGTGATCTCCGGGATCAATTGCTGGTAGAGTTCGTATTCAAATTCGATCCCCGGCACCGCCTCGCCCGTCGTCCAGTGCCTTACCAGCTCGTCCGCCAGAGACGCCGCGGGCCGGCTGTCAAAATTGACCCGAGCAGATTCAATGGCTTCCAGCATTCTCCTTCGGGCGCGGTCCAGTTCTTCTTCTAATACGCCGTGCCGGCGGGCCCGCTCAATCTCTCGCGCCAAAACTTGGAACGCCGGCAAGACCTGATCCTCCCGAACAACCACCGTGCCCACGGCGATTTCCGTATCGCGGAGGAACCGGGTGTATCCCATACCTGCATCCCTGATCGGTGACGATGACTCCCGACTGATCTCACGAAATCGTTCATTCATGATGGAGGAGAATAGAGACCTCACGAGGAGTCGACGGTAGTCACCGACCGTATCAGTAGCCAACGGTCGGCGCAGACCGTACACCGAGACCGTGCTGCGGGATGCCTCCTCATCGGTAGCGACACTGACTCGGGTGCCGTCTTGTTCCGGAACGAAGAAGTACGGTCGGTCGAGGGCCGTGTCCGGACGGGAAATGGAAGAGAAGTTTTCCTGAACCAGCCGTTCAAGCTCATCCGCGGGGAGATCTCCCACCGCGATGATCGCCATGTTGTCCGGTCGGTACCATCGCTCATAAAACGAGACAAACTCGCTGCGTGGGGCGTTGCGAACCACGTCCATCTCGCCAATCGGCAGTCGCTCGGCGTATCGGGATCCTGCGAAGAGGGTAGGAATGTGGGTTTCCTGCATCCGTTGTGCCGCGCCGCGGCCACCCCGCCATTCTTCGACGATGACGCCTCGTTCCCGGTCGATTGCATCCGACTCAAACGTAATCGCCGACGCCCATTGCTCAAGGACGGACAGGCCGGTAGCCAGCGCCTCCTCATCATCCGCAGGAACTTCAAGTTTGTAGACTGTTTCATTGAAGCTGGTGTACGCGTTGACGTCAGGTCCAAATCGGATACCGAGACTCTCGAGATACGCCACCAACTCATCTTCTCCGTACGTCTCGGTTCCGTTAAACGCCATGTGCTCTACGAAGTGGGCGAGCCCGCGTTGGGCTTCGGTCTCCAAGACACTACCCGCGTCAACCACGAGCCGTAGGACGACCTTATCTTCCGGATGAGGGTGGTTCACGGTGAAGAATTCCATTCCGTTCTCCAGCCGTCCCCGGACGATCTCTTCTCGAAACGGGATCGGTGTGTCCAGGAACGAGCGATCCCGGGCGGACGGCTCCGGCGTGCCGCGAGCAAGCAGCAGTGCGGGAGTAACCAACACGAGAAGGAAAACCAGAGCAGTCCGGAGAATCATCAGTCGTTTCATATAGCCCCAAAATACGGCATGGGCGGACGGACGTCCACCGGGAAATCATTCTGATCGGCGCATCGCTTGACTCACGATTGCAATGTGGACCATCTTACTTGAGTTAATGACGTGATTATGTTGACATTTAAGGAGGATAGATATGAGTTACCGACTCGAAACGCTGGCGCTGCATGCCGGTCAGGACAAAGATCCCCACGTCCCCAGCCGGGGAGTTCCCGTTCACCGGACCACTGCCTATAATTTCCGTGATGCCCAGCATGCAGCGGATCTGTTTGCTTTGAAGGAGCTTGGGTACATCTATACGCGGCTCCAGAATCCTACCCAGAATAGTCTGGAGGAGCGGCTGGCGGCGTTGGACGGGGGCGTTGCGTCTCTGGCGTTGGCGTCCGGCACGAGTGCCGTGTACTACTCGATCATAAACCTGGCGCGCGCAGGGGATGAGATCGTGTCCTCCAAGTACCTCTACGGAGGTACCTATACCATGTTTAACGACATTCTGCCGCAGTATGGCATCACCGTGCGGTTTGTAGACCCGTTGAATATCGAAGAGATTGAGGCGGCGATCTCTCCCAAGACCCGAGCCGTATTCGTGGAGACGATCGGTAATCCGATCCTCGCGGTTCCCGATTTTGCAGCGATTAGTGAGGTAGCCCATGCCCATCGGCTGCCGGTTATCGTGGATGCCACCTTCACCACCCCATACTTACTGCGGCCGATCGAGCACGGGGTCGACATCGTGGTGCACAGTTTGACCAAATGGATTGGAGGCCACGGAACGGGCATCGGTGGCGCAGTGGTGGACAGCGGAAAATTCGACTGGGACGATCCGAAGTTTACGAATCTGGTAGAACCGGATTCAAGTTATCACGGGTTGCGCTACGCGTATGACCTGGGCGATCTCTCGCCTCTGGCGTATATCCTGAGAATGCGCCTGGTTCCCCTGCGAAATCTCGGTGCCGCCATTAGTCCCGACAACGCCTGGATGTTTATGCAAGGGCTGGAGACGTTGGCGCTTCGCATGGAGCGGCACAGTCGAAATGCCGCTGCCGTGGCGGAGTATCTCTCCGCCCATCCCCAAGTGGACTGGGTGTGGTACCCGGGATTGGAGGGAAGTCCCGGTCATGAGAACGCACAACGATATCTGAAGAACGGATTTGGCGGCATGGTAACGTTCGGCATTGCCGGCGGTCGCAACGCCGGTGCCGCGTTCATCAATGGGCTGGACCTGTTTAGCCATGTGGCCAACGTGGGAGATGCCAAGAGCCTGGCGATCCATCCCGCGAGTACGACCCACAGTCAGATGTCGGAGGACCAGCAGCGCGCGGCCAATCTGCCTCCCGAGCTGGTGCGGCTCTCTATTGGATTGGAACATATCGACGACATAATCGAAGACCTGGATCAAGGGTTTGCTGCGGCGAAGTAGCCGCCCGAGAACGCAAACCGTCCGTTGTGGGCACGACGATGTTCCGTTCAGCGGGCGGCGACACACATAAACCGATCGGCGGTGAGCGGAAGCTCGCCGTCGAAGCGGTATGCGCACAATGAGCCGCCCCGGGCGATACTGTAGTCGACGCAGGCGATCCGATCAGTAAACGGAGCCGGACGACCCCGCAGCCAGTAGTGACCAACGAAGACGGGCCGAGAATCGTGATACCCCGGCAAATGAGTAAGGTCACCGGCGTCAAGCGGTACGTCCCCCAGTTCTCGATCGGCGGGAGGCATGGCGACCATGTTCATGGTGAGCGTCCCATGCAGCGATGACAGTCGTGCCTGTTCTTCCCGATCGATCCACCAGCGTGTGCGCGTCTTGTAGCGAGGCGTCCCTTCCTTGTCGTGGTACCATCGTCCACGGGGCAGGGGAATCTCTACGCCTTTTAGCAACCGCTCCACAATCTCACTCTCTCGATACCCGGCAACCGCACTCTTCGCTAAAAACGCGCGATTCGCCACGGCACATGGGTCCGAGCGGACGTGTGCCACCGCCTGTTCATCCCAGGCAGCGTGAACGACACGAAATTCGTCGCGCTCCAGGAAGAGAGGAAGGGTCTTAATCCACTCCAGTAGTTCCCGCAGCGCATAAGGCTGCTGCGCGTATTGGTTGAGCGTCTCCGCGTGCTGCGCATAGTGGACCGGATCGTGCCGACGTAACCAGGTGCCTCGATCGTCGCGGGTATGCCAGAGCAGCGCATTGTATTCATGGTTGCCCATAACGGCCCACGCGGTATCGTGGTCGAGCATGTGCCGTACGATTTCAATCGTCCGGTGAATCTGGGGACCCCGATCGATGAAGTCCCCGACGAAGACCGCTCGGCGCCGCCCCCCGGGAAAGCGCCACGCTCCAGCCCGGTGCCGGTATCCGAGATCATGAAGCAGCAGCTCCAACGCATCCGCGTGACCATGAATATCGCCAATAATATCGAACACGCTTGCAATTGGATTGAAGGTAGACAAGAATTTCAAGAGTGACAGAGGCGTTCCGGCTCATTTCGGCCCTCCCTTTCGGTGCCGCGTTAATCGACGCCCGGGGACAGGTTATCACTATCAATACCCATCTCGCGTCAATGTTCGGGCGGGAGGGCCGGGGAGCTCATGCGTGCTCCGCGGACGAGCTGCTCAGGCATATCGTGTCTGGGTCATCATCGTGGGTGCCCACCGGCCGCTGGCACGATGATCGCGCGACCCTTGAGCGCGGACCGGTGTATGCCGTGCTGCCGGGGGATCCACCGACGGAGGTCACAATCTCCCTGGCTCCTGCGCGGCGAGGACGATCCGTCGTCGTCGTTGTACCGGTGGGAGACGACCGGCGTTCGGGAATTCTCGATGCGCTTCTCCGATCTACCTCCGCCGGTGTCTTCATCATAGACGGAACCGATCGCATTTTGACCCAGAACTCGTTGGCCCGACAGTTGGGACCGGAGGATGATGGAACGCTCCCCGCGGAGTTCCCTCGGGGGTGTTTAATCGACACGTACCTCAATGTCACGCAAAAGGGAACTCCCTTCTCCGTGAAGGCGTGCATTGAACAGGCACGCCGCCGGAACACGGACCTGACCTTTGCAGCGGATCTTCGGGCCGCGCCAACACCGGAACATGAGATGGATGTGGCGATATCAGTCGCCCCAATCGGTCTCAACCCGGACGTGCACGCCTCCTCATCTGCCGGGGTACATACGCCCGGGGCCCGATGCGACTCGGTAGTGCTATTTGTGCGGGATATCAGCGATCAGCGGCAGATGTATCGTGATGTGCGGCGTCTGCAACACGCCCGGGAAGTCTCGAGAGCCGCCGGGGGTATCGCGCACGAGCTCAACAACAGTACGACGGCGTTGATGGCGCATATGGGGCTCCTTGATCGAACGTTGCAGGATGCGTCCACCGACGTGCGGGACGAGCTGAGACATGTGGAAAGCGCCGTCCGCCGTATCAAACGCTTGGGACAACAGCTGGAGCGATTTAGTGGAAATGGGCTGGCCGTTCCCGACGAGCAGGAGTTGGAGTCTTCCCAGGATGTGTCGGCGATGCTTCTCTCCGAGATCATACAGGATACCGCCGCCCTGGCAGTGAGTGGAACCGCGGTTCGGAGTAGCTTCGCGATCGATGGTGGGCTTCCGTCGGTCCGCATATCACCGGAGGCGGTCTCTCAGGCGCTCTTCAATGTTGTGGTCAACGCGGTCGAGGCGATGGAGGAGGAGGGACGTATTCACTTCGCCGTGTGGAAATCGGAAGATACCCCGGCGGTCGTGGTGGAAGTCCGCGATGAAGGTCACGGCATGGATAGCCGCATCGTTCCCCAGGTGACACACCCCTATTTCTCCACCAAGCCGTACGGGGTCGGCATGGGACTCACGGTGACGCTCTCCACGTTGGAAACCGCCGGCGGGGGGCTTGAAATCGAAACGGACCCGGGATTCGGCACGGCGGTGCGCATGTATCTTCCGATTCGCGAGCCGCTACCGGAACCGGCCGCGCGAGAGCGGACCCGCACCGCAGCGGAACAGGATTTCCGCGGGTATCGAGTCCTCCTTGTAGAGGATGATCCGCTGGTACGGCGGTCGCTGGAGCGTACCTTGCAATCCGTCGGGTGCGAAGTGACGGCGGTGGAAAGTGGAGACCGAGGGATCGACGTGTTTCGATCCGAGTTTACCCGGCGTCACCGATTTCAGCTGGTAATTACGGACCTGACGATGCCCGGCCGCAACGATGGGGTACAGTTGCTGCGACGAATTCGGGAGCTGGATCCCCTGATTCCGGCTGTTCTGAGTTCCGGCGCGTTGCACCGCCGTAATACGTCCTCCTATCGGGATGCGGGGTTTCAATACGTCTTACGGAAACCCTTCGGCGAGGCGGAGGTTCGGTTTGCACTCTCAGTAGCGCTGTCGCGGTAGATACGCGCGGAATAGCCTCCTATAATGCCCCTCGGTATGGCACGAATTATCGGTATCACGGGCGGATCGGGATCGGGTAAAACAACAATTGTACGCAAGATCTCGGAAATCGTCGGGGATTTCGTCTTTTTGCCGCAGGACAACTATTATCGCTCCGCCGAATACGTTAGTAACACCAACATCAACGCGTTCAATTTCGACCATCCCAGTGCCTTTGACTCCGACCTCATCGTGGAGCATCTGGAGCTGCTACGCCGAGATGACCCGATCGAAATGCCGCAATACGATTTCGTGCACCATCGACGAAAAGCGGAGACGATTCGGGTCCAACCGGGGAAACTGGTTATCCTCGAAGGGATCATGATCTTCTTCGAGCCCAGAATTCGGGAGTTGATCGATCTAAAGATATACGTGGACACTCCCGATGATATTCGATTCATTCGGCGTCTCTCGCGGGACATCCATGAGCGTGGCCGCACCGTACAGTCCGTGATCGATCAGTATCTGGAAACGGTGCGCCCGGGCCACTATGAGTTTATCGAGCCCACCAAAGCGTATGCCGACCTCATCGTTCCCGAGGGAGGCCAGAACCAAAAGGCGTTGGAGGTACTCGTATCGTTTATGCGGGGCATCATTGAATAGGGGACGGTATCGGCGGTGATGCAGCTGGGAATCAATGCGGTCCGTGACCGGCAAATTGACCTAAGCCTCGATAATGCAGTACCTTGGCGGGCATGGGCCAACGGAAGACAACTCCCGCTAACCGGGAGAAGATTATTCAATCAGCCTCCCGATTGATCCGGGAACGCGGAATCGACAACACGACGCTTGCGGACATTGCAGTGGCCGCCGGTATCAGTAAGGGAACGCTGTACTATTACTATTCAACCAAGGGTGACCTGATCTTCGACATCGCGGACCGGCACATGAACAATCTCACCGACCGCATATTCCGATGGCTCGAGTCCAGCGGGAGTGAGGTACCACCGCGTCGCGTCTTCAGGATGGTTATGGATACGGTAATGCACTCCCGGAGCCGAGGACAGATGCACGTCTACCTCATTCAGGAGGCGCTCACGGAAAACCCCAGCCTGCGCCGGCGTTTTGTCGAGGAGTACAAGCGGTGGCGGAGCATGATGGAGCAGGGACTCCAGCGAGTCTATGGAACGTCCGGCGAGCACGCAACCATGGCGCGGGTACTGTTGGCAACGGTCGATGGGCTCATTCTGCAGCGGCTAATCGGGGTGGAGCAGCTGCCCACTGACCAGATTGCCGAGTTCTTCGAGGTTGCTGGTAGCGCCGCCAACGCCCCGTAATCGGTGAATCTCATACTGTTCGATCACCAGCGCGACACGTACCTCCTTCCTCGTTCGGATCATCGGACGCGCCACCTGACGCGGATTCTTCGGGTTCAAGAGGGAGAAATCGTTCGAGTGGGCGTAGTAGACGGGGTGCAAGGATCCGCCACCGTTGCGGACATTTCCGAATCGGGAATCACGTTGCACGCCCACTGGCACGAGGTGCGGAGTACCGCACTGCCGGTACGCCTGCTGGTAGGCCATCCTCGACCGCCGGTGTTGCAGCGATTACTGCGGGACCTTACGGCACTGAGAGTAGCGGAGATTCACGTGTTTGTAGGGACGTTGTCCGAGTCGGCCTATCTCGAGAGCTCCGTGTGGAATAAGATCGATCATGTAATTCGAGACGGCTTGAGTCAGGGAGCTCACACCGCGGCTCCAACCGTTCGGCGATGGCGCTCATTGTCCCACGCGTTGGACGCCCTGCGCACCCCGCCGGAATTTCCGGACGGTACCACGCATCGGGTGTACGGCGCCCTTGCCACGCCTCCCACACCGTTGGTCGAGGTGCTCGCCGAGATCCAAGCGTCGTCATATCCAAACGCCGTGGTCGCCATCGGCCCGGAGCGAGGATTTACCTCGCAGGAAGAGCAGCTCCTATCTCACAACGGGTTCACGGGAGTCGGGTTGGGGCAGTCTACGCTGCGCACCGAGACGGCTACCATTATCCTCACCGGCGCGATCTGCAGTACGCTCTCGCCCGACCTTCGGTAACGGGTGCGGCGGGTGGGGTGAGCTGTGGACCGAAATCGCGGAAACCGGCTACACTCCTCGCGATGATTCCCCCGATACTCCGCGACGTCCCAATTCATCTGACTGGTGTGAAGGGAACCGGCATGGCTGCCCTCGCGGAAATTCTCCACGACGAGGGCGCCCGTCTGTCCGGCAGTGACGTGGCGGAGCGATTCTTCACCGATACCTTACTCGAGCGGATCGGTCTGACGCCGTACGTTGGATTTGACGCCGATCACCTCTCGCCGGATGTCGCGCTCTTGGTGTATTCGTCCGCGTACGGTGAGGATAACCAAGAACGCGCCGAGGCGCGGCGCCGCTCCATCCCGCAGTACAGTTATACCGAGATGCTCGGAGCGCTCTCCCGCGCGCGTCGGAGTCTGGCGGTGAGCGGGGTTCACGGAAAAACCACCACCACCGCAATGATCGGAACAATCGTCGCATCCACGGCTCTGCCCGCCACGGTTGTGGTGGGGAGTTCCGTTCCCACCTTCGGCGGCTCCGCTACCCTCCGCCGGGGACGCGAGCTTTTGGTGGCCGAGACGTGTGAGTACCGACGGCACTTCCTGGATTTCTCTCCTCACGTGCTCATTGTTACCAGCGTTGAGGCGGACCACCTGGACTACTATCGCGACTACGAGGATGTCCTCGATGCATTTGTCGCGTTTGGCTTGTCCTTGCCCTCGGGGGCGCCACTCATCTATTGTGCGGATGACGCGGGCGCCGGTGAGGTTGCTCGACGCTTGGCAACGCGGCGGAAAGACCTTGTGCTGCACCCATACGGATTTAGCGTTCCCGGGGTTGGCCGCGTGAGCGAGCCGATCATACAGGACGGTCGCCAACGGTTTTCGGTGGCGCTTCCCTCGGGGAGCGCGGAGTGGACGGTGGAGGTTCCCGGCCGGCACATGGTCCTGGACGCCGCCGCCGCGATTCTCGGGTTGGTGGGGCTCGTGGGCGAACCTACCGTATCGGAGCGGACGACGTGGCAGAAGGCGTTAGCATCCTTTGCCGGTACCCGCCGCCGCAGCGAGACCGTTGCAATGGTCAACGGAATTCGCGTGATGGACGATTACGCGCACCATCCCACCGCCATTCGCACTACCTTGGCCGGATTTCGGACGTTCTGGCCCGGACGGCGAATCGTTGTGGATTTCATGTCCCACACCTACTCCCGGACGACGGCGCTTCTCGATGAGTTTGCCCACGCGTTTTCCGAGGCTGATGTGGTGTTTCTCAACGAAATCTACGCGTCGGCCCGTGAACAGAACACTGCGGGGGTTTCGGGGCGCGAGTTGGCCGATGCGGTCTCGCGCTATCACGAGGATGTTCGGTTTGTACCGGACTTTGCCGCCGCGGCGGCGGCCATAAGCGATGAACTCCGGGAAGGCGATATTTTCGTTACGATGGGCGCGGGAGACAATTTCCGAATTGGCCCCATGGTGGTGGAACGCCTCCAGCAGACGTCGGGAGATCGAGCATGAGAAGTATGACTGGATATGGCTATGCCGAGGCTTCTAACTCAGAACGAGATCTGAGCATTGAAGTGCGGAGCCTCAACAATAGATATCTCGAGGTGTACACCTCACTCCCCAGTTTTCTCAATCCCGTGGAACCGGAGATTCGAAAGATGGTGGGAGCGCACGCCCGTCGCGGGAAGATCGAGGTACAAGTCCGTCTCCGTGAATATCGCAGTGATCTTGCCATTCACGTTGATCCGAACGCCGTTAACGCGGCGCGCGCCGCGTTGGCTCGGATCGCCGAGCTCTCCGGCATCGAGCAGCCCCCGACGTATCACGACCTTCTCGAGTTTGATGGTGTTATTCACACTGAACGGCAGCGAGACCCGGATGCCTACCGGGAGGACATCCTCTCGGTGCTTGAGGAGGCGCTTACAGCGTGGAACGCTACTCGAGATTCCGAAGGTGACATAACGCGGCGCGACATTGAACGGCACCTGAATCGTGTTCGGGCCGCGGCAGCGACGTTTGCAGAATCTGCGCCTCGTGTGGAGCAGCTGCTGTTGGATGCTGTCCGGTCCCGATTCCGGGAGGTTCTCGGCTCAGAAGCTGATGAGCAACGGGTGTATGCCGAAGCGGCCCTGCTCATGGTGAAGCACGCTACCAATGAAGAGGTGGTTCGTCTCAGAAGCCACATTGATAGCTTCGCGGATCTGTTGAACCAGGCCGATGGGGTGGGAAAGCGACTCGATTTTATCTGCCAGGAAATGAATCGAGAGATCAATACCACCGGTAGCAAGACGGTGCTCCCGGACGTGCAAGATGCGGTGGTGGAAGCCAAGGATGCCGTCGAGGCGATTCGTGAGCAAATTCGAAACATCGAATAGTGAGAACAGGGGGGAGACAGAATAATGGGGGCACTGCGAATCGCCGTATCGGGAAAAAGTGGGTGTGGCAACACAACCGTTAGTCGGCTTCTCGCGCAGCGACTGGGAGTTCGTCTCATAAACTACACGTTTCATACCATGGCCGAAGAACAAGGAGTGTCCTTCGATCAGATGTGTCGCATGGCGGAATCCGATGACTCCTGGGATCGGTATCTCGACAGAAAACAGGTTGAGCGTGCGATGGAAGGAAGCTGCGTGCTGGGTTCTCGTCTGGCGATCTGGGTGCTCCATGCCGCCGATATCAAAGTGTACCTCACTGCGTCCCCGGAGACGCGGGCGAAGCGAATTCAAACCCGAGAGGGGGGATCCCTTGAGGAAGTGCGCGCCGCCACCGATCAGCGTGATCAGCGCGATCGGGCTCGCTATCTCCGGATTTATGGTATCGATATCGATGCCTACGGTTTCGCGGACATGATTATCGATACGGAACGGTGGCAGCCGCCGGAGATTGTCGAGCGCATTGTTGCGGAGGTAGCGCGTAGAGCACCGGCGGAACTTCCCCAGAACAACTCCGACCAGCCTCTCCTCTGAACCGGATCCGGGTGTGTCGATTGTCTGCAAGATGTGCGCTACCATAGGCGGCATG